>CADEEH010000207.1 GCA_902826305.1 uncultured Burkholderiales bacterium | reverse complement strand
CAGGAAATCAGCAGCGCACAGCCGGCGAACTGCAGGGCGAGCCAGGCCAGTGTCATGCCGGGCCTCGGCGGCCCGGGCGCAGCCGCAGCAGCAGCTTGCGCCCCTCTTCGACCCACAGCACTGCGCTCGCTACCGCGACGATCGGCAGCAGGTCGGCGGTCGGGATCGGCACGGTGTGGAACAACTCGTTCAACGGCGGCCAGTACAGCACGGCGCCCTGCAGCACGATGCTCAGGGCCAGGCCGCCCAGCAGCCAGTGGTTGCGGAAAATGCCGAACTGCAGCGCCGAGCGCGTGGCCGACTGGCAGTTCAGCACGTTGAACCACTGGCACACCGCGAGCACGGTGAAGGTTTCGGTGCGCACCATTTCGTAGGGCAGGCCGCCGGCCTGGCGCCAGACGAACCAGCCGAAGGTCGCCGCCACCGCCGCCGGCACCAGCAAGGCCACGCGGCGCAGCATCTCGGCGCTGAGCAGACGGTCGCTGCGTGGCGTCGGCGCGCGCTTCATCTCGTCGCCGTCGGGCGGGTCCATCACCAGGTTCACCGTCAGCGTGCTCTCGGTGACGATATTGATCCACAGGATCTGCACCGCCGCCAGCGGCAGCCGGTAGCCCAGCACCAGCGCCAGCAGCAGCACCAGCGCCTCGTCGATCGAGGTGACGAACAGGAACAGGATCACCTTCTTCAGGTTGGCATAGACGACGCGGCCCTGCTCGACGGCGCCGACTATTGTTGCGAAGTTGTCGTCGGTGATGACGATCTTGGCCGCGCTCTTGGCGACCTCGGTGCCGGTGATGCCCATCGCCACGCCGACATCGGCGCGCGCCAGCGCCGGCGCATCGTTGACGCCGTCGCCGGTCATCGCCACCACGTCGCCGCGCGCTTGCAACGCTTCGACGATGCGCAGCTTCTGCGCCGGGTGCACGCGGGCGAAGACGGCGACGTGGTCCAGGCCTTCGCGCAGTTCAGCCTCGTTCATGCGCTCGAGCTCGGCACCGTCTACGGCACGGTCACCATCGCGGGCGATGCCGAGTTCGCGCGCGATGGCCATGCCGGTGAGCTTGTGGTCGCCGGTGACCATGATCGGCCGGATGCCGGCGGCCCGGCACTCGGCGACACCGACCTTGACCTCCTCGCGCGGCGGGTCGATCTGGGCGATCAGCCCGATCAGCCGGGCGCGGCCGGCCAGCGCGTCGAACCCGGCCGCGTCGTCGAGCGGGTCGTCGTCGACGCCGGCGAACGCGAGCACGCGCAGCGCCTGCGTGGCCATCTGCTCGGCGGTCTCGCGTGCCGCCCGGAGGTTGCCCTGCCCGTCCTCGCGGCACAGGCGAAGCAGCGATTCCGGAGCGCCCTTGATCCACACCCGGCGCGGCGCGTCGTCGGTCCGGTGCCGCGTGGCCATCAGCTTGGTGTCGGAATCGAAGGGCAGTTCCGCCTCGCGCGGTGCGCTCGCACGCAACGAATCGATCGACACTCCCGCCTTGCGGGCCAGCACCAGCAACGCGGCCTCGGTGGGATCGCCGAGCACCGTCCAGCCGGCACCGTCGGACGCCGGGGGCACCAGCTGTGCGTCGTTGCACAGCGCCGCGGCGGTGATCAGTTCCCGCACGGACGGATCGCCCGGATCGACCGTGGCGGAATCCTGGGTGATCGCTCCGTCGGCGGCGTAGCCGATGCCGCCGACGTCGATGCGGCGCCCGCCCGGCAGCCAGAGCGCGACCACGGTCATCTCGTTGCGGGTGAGCGTGCCGGTCTTGTCGCTGCAGATGACCGTGGTCGAACCCAGCGTCTCCACCGCGGACAGGCGCCGGATGATCGCTCCGCGTTCGGCCATCCGCTGCATGCCGACCGCGAGGGCGATCGTCATCGCGACCGGCAGGCCCTCCGGCACCAGCGAGACCATCTGGCTTATCGCCACCATCAGCACGTCGCCGATCGGCAGGTCGCGCCACAGCCCGAGCACCACCACCAGCACGAACAGCCCCAGGGCGGCGGCGACCAGCACGCGGCCGAACTGGTCGAGGCGTGTTTCCAGCGGTGTCTTCGGCTCCTCCGCGCGTTCGGTCAGTCCCGCGATCCGGCCGACCTCGGTGTGGACACCCGTCGCGACCACCACCACACACGCGCGACCCGCGGTCACGTGTGTACCGGAGTAGACCATGCCGTGACGGTCCGCGAGACCGGTCGCCTCGGGCACCGCCGCGGTCGACTTGGGCACCGGCACCGACTCGCCGGTGAGCGCAGCCTCGGCCACCTGCAGTTGGGCCGCGTCGATCACCCGCGCGTCCGCCGCCACCGCATCACCGGCGGCCAGCAGCACGATGTCGCCGGGGACGAGGTCGCGAGCCTCGACCACCTGCTCCGTTCCGTCGCGACGGACCCGAACGCGCAGGGTGGACAACCGGCGCAGCGCGGCCATCGAGCGCTCGGCCCGGCCTTCCTGGTAGCTGCCGATCAGTGCATTGATCAGCACCACGATCAGGATCACCAGCGCATCGCCCCGGTGTCCCAGCGCGACCGCGAGCACGGCCGCAACGAACAGGATGGTGATCAGCGGGCTCTTGAACTGGCGCGCGAAGGTGCGCCAGGCCGGGCGCGGCGGCGATTCGGGCAGGGCATTCGGACCGTGCCTCGCCTGCGCGCGAGACAGGTCGGCCGCCGACAGGCCGTGCGCCGGATCGACGTCGAACCGTCCCGGCACCTCGTCGGCAGCCATCGCATGCCAGGCCTGCAGGACCCGGGCATCGTCGCGCGAGTCGGACGTGTGGACCGGATCCAGCGGCAGCGTGCTCACGTCGCGCGAACCACCAGTGTGTCGCAGTCGAGTGAGTGCAGCAGGTGTTCGGCCGTACTGCCGAGCAGCGCGCGCGCCAGCCCGCTGCGCCCCTTCGAGCCCATCACGACCAGGTCCGCGTTGGTACTGGTGACGAAATCCGGCAGCAGCTTCTCGGGCGCGCCTTCCTCGATCACCCGTTCGAGGGCCTCGTGTGCCGGCGCGGGCAGCGCCACGTCGGCGAGCCAGGTGTCGCAGTGGCCGGCCACGATGTCGTGTTGTGCGCGCCGTGCCGAGTCATCCGCCGGGATCGTGGAGCCCGGACGGGTGGTCGTGTGAAAGAGCGTGAGCCGGGCGCGTTCGAACCACCTCGCCGCGAGTCGAAGCGCTTCGGCCGACGGGTCCGAGAAATCGCTGGCGACCACGACATGGCGATAAGGGCCCCGTACGCGATGCCTGACGGACAGCAGAGGCACCCGGGAGTGACGCACGATCGCGTCGACCGTGCTGCCGAGCTGGATGCGGTCGGCGCGGACATCCCGGGCGACACCGAGCACGACCAGCCCGGCAGCCTCCTCGTCGAGCGCGCGCGGCAGCGCGTCGGCTGCCGCGCCCACCACCATGCGTGTCCTCGCGGTGATGCCTTCGGCATCCAGGTCCTCGCGCAGCCGGCGCTCGAGGCCCTGCGTCCAGCTCTCGGGGCGGCGCCATGCCGGCATCCCGCTGGTCAGCTGGTCGCGCCGGGACGCCTCGTCGGGATGCACGACGTGGGCGACCACCAGTTCGCTGTGCCAGGTGCGCGCGAGCTGAGCGGCCCGCGCGAGGGCGCGATCGCTTCGTGCGCCGAGGTCGGTGGCCATGACAATCCGTTCCGGAAAGGTCGCCTCGCTCATCGTCGTCTCCTCGTGTGACAGGGGTTCGAGCGTCGCGCATGGCCGGTCGCAGCAGCCCGCTTCGCCATGATCTCGACATGGCGACAGGCGATCCGAGCGTACAGTCGGAGTCGGTGTCGGACGCTGCGATAACGCATTGCGCATCCGTCGCAGCAGGGCTGCGCCACCTGCGTGGCGCTGTCGACTAA
Organism: uncultured Burkholderiales bacterium; assembly: GCA_902826305.1. Lineage (GTDB taxonomy): Bacteria > Pseudomonadota > Gammaproteobacteria > Burkholderiales > Burkholderiaceae_E > CADEEH01. Next base: position 3,140 of record CADEEH010000207.1, on the reverse strand, counting down.
GACGAGCTCTGCAACGTCGCCGCTCAGCCCGCGACGCCACGCCGCGCCCGCATCGCGCTTCCGATGCGATCGAGCTCCTGGTCGCCGAGCAGTCGCCGCGCCATCGGCAGGAGTTCCTCGTCCTCGCGGGTGATGTGCCGCTCGTGGCGGGTGACGAATGCGGCGACGTCGTCGGCATCGAGCGCCCCGGCGTCGCCGCCGACCACACGGTCCAGCGCCGGCTTCAGTCGCGCCCAGGCACGCTCGAGTTCGCGATGTTCGTCGATCAGCAACCGGGTCAGTTCGCGGATGCAGACCGGATCGGCGCCGGCCACCGACTCGAGCAGCGCCGGGAACAGGTCGGCCTCCTCGTCGGCGTGATGGTCCCGGGCCGCGGTCTCGAAGTACCGGATCACCGCCGCGGCGGCATCACGCGCCGGCCCGTCGGCGCCGTGACGTGTGAGATGCGGAACCAGCCGGCGCAACGTGTCGCACCGGTCCTGGATGCGGCCGTGGCAGGCCGCGAGCATCTCGAGGGGGACTTCGAAGCCGACCGCGGGCGAGGCATGGCCCGGCAGCCCGAGCCCGGCGGGTGCTGGTGAGGATTCAGTCATCAGGGCCAGTGTAGCGACGCGCGCCAAGGATCCCCCGGCAACCGCGCGGGCGGCAGCGGAATGTGCCGCCCGTGTGTCCGCTACCTGCCGAGCTGCCGCGCCCATCGCCCGGTCAGCTCGTGGAATCCGGGCGAGTCCTCGCCGGCCAGTGCACCCGCCAGCGGATCGGTGACGATCCGGGTCGTCTGGCTTGGCGCGCGCCGGACATCCGGTGGCAGGTCGTCGAGCCGGCCGGTGAATGCAGGCACGTCCATGCGCGGCGCCGCCTCGGTCAGGAACGACTCGAACGACTGGGATGCGTTCACACGGTCGCTCATGAACGGCTTGTCGTCGCCGAGGAAGCGGGCCAGCACCGTCTTCAGGATCGAGCAGTGATCCAGCACGATCGACGGGCCGCGACCGCGGGCGACCCACGGCGAGACCACAAACGTCGGCACGCGCACGCCGTAGGGCACCGCCAGCGGCTCGACCCCGAACTCGATGTCGGGTACCTCGGGCAGCGGCCTGATAACGGGGCCCGCAGGGTTGCCCGCGACCGGTGGCATCGAGGTCAGCGGGGGCAGTCCGCCGGCCGCGATCGGCGGGCGCCGCGGCGACTCCCCGCCGACCGGTGTCAGCGGCGACGCGGGGACGGCCGGGCCGGCCGGCTCGAACACCGGATCGTCCGGCACCTGGTACAGGTCCGCGGTCGGCGGGACCACGTGGTCGTACAACCCGCCGTGTTCGTCGTAGGTGATGATCAGCAGCGTCCGCTCCCACAGCGCCGGATTCGAGCGCAGCGTCTCGTAGACATCGCGCAGGAAGATCTGGCCGCGATGCATGTCCGCATCCGGATGATCGTCGTCCTGCGGATGGTGATGCATCGCCGGCTCGATCGCGGTGAACGCCGGCAGATCGCCGCGTGCGACGTCCTCCTTCAATCGCGCCAGCGGCACGATGCTGGACTGGTCGGTCGCATACCGCGCGAACATCCGCAGCATCGTTACCGACGGCTGGCTTTCGTAGACACGGAACGAGATGCCGCGCCGGACCAGGAAGTCGTAGATCGTGTGCGCCCGCGACAGCAGGAAGTTGTCGCGATCGTTGTTCGCCAGGATCGGGAAGCCGTGGCGATCGTGCTGCACGTCACCGGTGAGCGAATACATCCGGTTCGGCAGCGTCGGGCCGGGATGCGAGCAGAAGTAGCGGTCGCAATAGGTGTAGTTCTCGGCCAGGTAGGCGAAGAACGGCAGGTTGTCGGCGCCGTAGTAGCCGAGCACGTCATCGGGCACACACCCCAGCGGACTGCTCTTCAGCCGCTTCTTGAAGTTCTCGACGAACCCCTTCGGGCTGTTGATCCGCGGACCCCCGGCCGGGCCGGCGGACTGTCCGGCGAGCTGCTCCGCGACGTCTTCCACCTCGTGACCGACACCTTTCGGCAGCCGGGTCATCCGCCCGGCCGCATTGGCGGCGAACCCCGCGCCCTGCAGGTCACGGACCACGAACGGCCCGCCGGCGGCGGCCTGGATCGCATCGGTCATCTCGGCGGTGAGCCCGTCGGCGTTTTCGCCGATCGGCGGCCGCGACCGGTAGCCCAGCACGTGGTCGTACGAGCGGTTCTCCATCATCACGACGACGATGTGCTCGACCTTCTGCACCAGGTTGTCCGCGCGCCAGGTGTCGCCGAGCGTGGGCGGCGTGAACCGGAGTGCCTTCGGTCCGAGCCTCTCGAACCCGCGGCCGATCGCGCCGCGATATGCACGGGAGGGCCGCGGCTCGGGCTCGACCGGCGCGATGTGGTCGAAGACGATCGCGTTCGCCTCGATGCGCACCGGCTTGTAGGTCAGGTGCGCGCCGAAGATCGTCATCAGGATCCGCGGCGCGATCGTCGGCTCGGCGAACAGCCGGCGGGCCTGTGCGACGATCGCGCCGTTGATCTGGCTTTCCAGGTATTCGGTGACACCCATGCCGGCGATCAGTCCGGCGGGTCCGAGCACCACCATCAGGGCGGCCTTCACCGCGCTGCTGATGTCGATGTCGAACGGCGAGGCGGGGATGTCGGTGACGATCCGCGGCGTGCCGTCCGGGTCGATGCGCAGCCCGACCTCGATCGCGACCCGCCCGCCGCGCACGCGCGCGGTGGCCAGCGTCCGGCCGGAGAACTCGACCCGGGCCTCGCCGGAGACCGCGACCGAGAGCTTCACCGCCGGCACGGTCGGTCCGAGCCGCACGCCGGCACCGATGTCGACGTCGATCGTGTCGACCTTCAGGCCGTGCACATCGAGCTTCAGGCCCGCCGCGAGCTTCTCGGACTTGCTCCGGATCGTGTAGACCGTGTTCGCCGCGATGTCATTGCCGCCGCCCTCGAGGAAACCGTCGAGCAGGTCGTGCATCTGGATCGTCTCGGCACTGACGACATCCTTGATCTCCAGCCGCGCCATCGCCTGGCCACCGGCGTTCTCCCCGAACAGCCGGATGAATGCACCGCGCGGGCCCAGCAACGCGTCGATGCGCTGGCGCAGCGTCGGGATCGTGATCCGACCCGAGCCGACCACCGTCGCCGAGATC
>CADEEH010000206.1 GCA_902826305.1 uncultured Burkholderiales bacterium | reverse complement strand
GCGGTCGGTGTTCGCGCGCAAGAACTACTTCTATCCGGACCTGCCGAAGGGCTACCAGATCAGCCAGTACGAGATCCCGGTGGTCGCCGGCGGTTCACTCGCGATCGCCTGGGAGGCCGAGGGCACGCGCCACGAGAAGGTGGTCCGGCTGACACGTGCACATCTCGAGGAGGATGCCGGCAAGTCGCTGCACGAGGACTTCCACGGCATGTCGGGCATCGACCTGAACCGTGCCGGCACGCCGCTGCTGGAGATCGTCACCGAACCGGACATGCGTTCGGCGCGCGAGGCGGTCGCCTATGCGAAGGCGCTGCACGGCCTGGTGGTCTGGCTCGGCATCTGCGACGGCAACATGCAGGAGGGATCGTTCCGCTGCGATGCGAACGTCTCGATCCGCCGCTTCGGCGACGATCTCGGCACGCGCTGCGAGATCAAGAACCTGAACTCGTTCCGTTTCCTCGAGCGCGCGATCGACTACGAGGTGCGGCGCCAGACCGAACTGATCGAGGACGGCGGGCGGGTCGTGCAGGAGACGCGGCTCTACGACCCGGATCGCGACGAGACGCGGTCGATGCGCAGCAAGGAAGACGCCCACGACTACCGCTATTTCCCGGACCCCGACCTGCCGCCGCTGGTGATCGAGCGGCGCTGGATCGACGAGGTGCGTGCGTCGCTGCCGGAGCTGCCGGCGGCGATGTGTGAACGTTTCCAGCGCGGCTACGAGCTGTCCGCGTACGACGCGACGACGCTGACCGCGAGCCGCGCGGTCGCGACCTATTTCGAGGCGACGGTCGCGGCGACCGTCGATGCCGCGGGTGAGGCACCCGCCCACGCGAAGACCGTCGCCAACTGGGTGATGGGCGAGGTGGCCGCGGCGCTGAACCGGGACGGTCTCGAGGCGCAGCACGCGCCGGTGCGGCCTGCGCAGCTCGCCTTGCTCGTGCGCCGGATCGCCGACGGCACGATCTCGGGCAAGATCGCCCGCGAAGTGTTCACCGGTCTGTGGGCACGTCCGGGCGAGCCGGATGACGCGGTCGACCGGATCATCGATGTGCAGGGCCTGCGCCAGATGAACGATGCCGGCGAACTGGAACGGATCGTCGACGAGGTGCTCGCGGCCAACCCGAAGTCGGTCGCCGAATGGCGCGCGGGCAAGGAGAAGGCGTTGAACGCGCTGGTCGGCCAGGTGATGAAGGCGACACGCGGCAAGGCCAATCCGCAGCAGCTGAACGACCTGTTGCGCGCGAAGCTGGCGGGCTGACGCGGGCCGCGACCGTGCGTGCGCCAGTCGTCAGGACGGCGGGCGGTAGCGCTCGTCGAGCTCGACCTGCAGGCCGGTGACGATCCTGTTCATCCGGCTCGCCAGCCCCACGACCGCCAGCATCTCGGTGAACTGCGCATCACTCATGCCTTTGGCGCGGGCCGCCCGGGTGTGGGTCTGGATGCAGTATTCACAACTGTTGGCGATCGACACCGCGACGTAGACCAGTTCCTTGGTCAGCGGGTCGAGTGCACCCGGCTTCATCGTCTCCTTGACCGAGCGCCAGCAGTCGGCCAGCAGCGCCGGGTCGTTGGCGAGGACCCGCCAGACGTCGTTGATGGTGTCGTCACCGCGGGTGGCGCGGATGTCGTCGAAGACCGCCTTGACCTCGGGCGAGGCGGACGCGTCGTCGATGCGGGCGAGCAGTGCCATGGTGCGCCGATTGTAGCCCGGCGCGCACGCGCCGGTCAGCGCCGCGGCGGCGGGGCCGAGGTCAGCACCGGCGACGACTCGGGGACGACGATCTCGCGCAGGCGGCGGATGTCCTCGGCGAAGCGCTGGTCGATCTTGCGCCGTTCCTCGTTTCGCGAGTTGACGAATGCATCCTCGCTGAGGATCGAATTGGCGGTCTGCTGGATCTTGCGCTGCAGCTCGCCGGGCATCTTGCGGTTCTTGTAGAACTCGGCTTCCTGCTGGGCGCCGAGGAGCTCGCGGTGCAGGGTGACCATGCGCCGCTGCGCGATCGCGATGTCCTCGTCGATCTCGTCGAACGCGCGCTGCCGCGCGGTCTCGGCGGCGGCGACCGTCGGATAGGCGAGCAGGAGCGCCTTGTCGCGGGCCTCCTGCTGCTTGCGCGAGTAGTCGGCGATGCGCCGCTGCTCCTCCTCCTGCTGCCGGCGGGCGATCTGTTCGCGCGTCAGCGGCGGCGGGATCTCGCGCTTGGTGGTGCCGTCGAAGCGCAGTTCGCGCAGCGGCTTGGTCGCACATTCGGCGATCGGCCGGTCGGCCGTGATCGTCCGGCCCTGCTCATCCTTGCAGGTGTAGACCGAGCCGACACCCTTGTACTTGTAGGCGTCTTCCTGGGACGAGACGGGGCCTGCGCTCGCCATCAATAGCGCTGCACAAGCGAAAATCGCCCACCGGGAGGCTGGCTGGGGTCCCATACCCCTCAAATTTGTCACACACGCGGCGGCACTCCATAACGGGTGCGATAGTCGGCCACTTTGTCGCGATAGGCGGTGCCGGGAGTGTCCGTTGTGCGGGAGGCATCGAGCCACGCGAGCAGATCGTCGAGCGCGGCGATCGGCAGCACAGGAATGCCGTATCGCTGCTCGACTTCCCGGGTCGCCGAGGTCTCGCCGGGATGATCGGCGTCGCCGCTGCGCTCCTGGCGGTCGAGGGCGATCAGCACCGCCGCCGGTGTCGCCCCGGCCGAGCGGATCAGTTCGACCGATTCGCGCACCGAGGTGCCGGCCGAGATCACGTCGTCGACGATGACGACCCGGCCGGTCAGTGGCGCGCCGATCAGCACGCCGCCCTCGCCATGGTCCTTGGCTTCCTTGCGATTGAACGCGAACGGCAGGTTGCGGCCTCGGCGCGCCAGCGCGACCGCCGTGGCACTGGCCAGAGTGATCCCCTTGTACGCGGGGCCGAACAGCATGTCGGCGCGAACCCGTCCGGTCGCTTCGGCCTCGAGCAGCGTGGACGCGTAGAAGTCGGCCAACGTGCCGAGCCGATGTCCGTCGCTGAACAGACCCGCGTTGAAGAAATACGGTGACAGTCGCCCCGCCTTGGTGCGGAACTCGCCGAAGCGGAGCACGCCGGCCTCGACCGCGAAACGGATGAAGTCGGCCCGCCGGGCGGCGGATGCGGCGGGATCGACGGTCGGTCCCGCGGCGGCGGATTCGGCACGTGTCATGTCGGGTCCTCGGGCCTGGGGCCTGCTTCGACCGCGGAAGTGTCGCACGACACCTGCCGTGGGGGCCGGCCGCGACGCAGGGTCGTGGCGGCCGCCGTCTACTTCGACGAACCGGTCGCCTTCGACGGATAAGGGGGCAACGTGTCCACCGCGACACCCTTGGCCTTCGCGTACAGCGGCATCACCTCGGGCAGTCGCTTGCGGATCTGCTCGATCCGGCTCTTGTTCGACGGGTGGGTCGACAGCCACTGCGGCGGCTGGCCACGGGCGGCGGCGGCCATCTTCTCCCACAGCACGATGCCGGCGCGCGGGTCGTAGCCGGCGCGAGCGGCCAGGTCCATGCCGATCGCGTCGGCCTCGGTCTCGTCGTCCCGACCGTACTTGAGCAGCGTCAGCTGCGCGCCGGCCGAGGCGAGCTGGCCGCCGAGATCACCGTAGCCGAGGATCTGCGACAGCACCGACGCGCCGAGGGTCAGACCCTGCGCGATGCGCGACTTGCCGACCCGCTCGCGGCCGTGTTCGCGCAACGCATGGGCCATCTCGTGACCCATGACCTGGGCGATCTCGTCGTCGGTCAGCTTCAGCGTGTCGATGATGCCGGTGAAGAACGCGATCTTGCCGCCGGGCATGCAGAACGCGTTGATCTGCCGCGAGCCGATCAGGTTCACCTCCCACTGCCAGGCCGACGCACGATCGTTGAAACGCGTGGCCTTCGGGATCAGCTCGGCGGCGATGCGGCGCAGCCGCTGCAGCTGCGGATGGTCGTCCGGCGCCAGTGCCCGCTGGGCCGCCGCCTGGCGCTTCAGTTCGTCGTATTGCCGCATCGCCTGCCGCTCGACCTCGGCCGAGGACGCCAGTCCGATCGCCCGGCTCTTCTCGCCGACCGTCACCCCGTCGCGGGTCGTCGCCTGCTGGGCCCGCGCGGCACCGGGATGGGCGCCGATCGCCATCACGACCACGGCGGCGATCAGGGCGGCGAGCAGGCTGCGCGCGCTCGAAGCGGCGGCGGTGCGGCAGGGTTCGGTCATCGTCATCCGTTCGCGAGTCGGCTCCGGGTGCGCCCGCATTGTCGGTCCGGCGCGGCGATCCGGCGCCAATATGCCGTCCGGATCGATCCCCTTCAAGGCGCGCTGCTACACTTCGGCGCCTTGAAGCGCAATGTCTACCTGCAGGTATTCGCCTCCCGGCGCATCGCGGCGATGCTGGTGCTCGGCTTCGCGAGCGGCCTGCCGCTCGCGCTGTCATCGGGAACCCTGCAGGCCTGGCTGACCGTCGGCGGGGTCGACATCAGGACGATCGGCTTCTTCGCACTGGCCGGCCTGCCGTACACGTTCAAGTTCATGTGGGCGCCGCTGCTCGACCGCTTCGAGATCCGCGGCCTGGGTTCAGTCGACATCGGCCGGCGCAAGGGCTGGCTGGTGATCACACAGCTTGCACTCGCCGCCTGCTGCTTCGCGTTCGCCCGCTTCGACCCGAAGACCTCGATCGCGGCGATCGGTGCGATCGCGGTCGTGACCGCGTTCCTGTCGGCGTCCCAGGACGTGGTCTTCGATGCCTACCGCAACGACCTGCTGGACGAACACGAACGCGGCGCCGGCGCCGCGGTGTCGGTGCTCGGCTACCGGCTGGCGATGCTGGTCTCGGGCGGACTGGCGCTGATCCTCGCCGACCAGTGGCTCGGCTGGCCGGGCGCCTACAGGATGCTGGGCATCGTGTTCTTGCTGCTGGCCGCGATCAGCGCGTTCGTGCCGAGACCGGCCTCGGGCGAGCCGGCGGTCGGCGCGGCGTCGCGCGAGTGGCTGGGTTTCGCGGCGATGATGCTGCCGCTCGTGGTCGTGCTGGTCGACATGTACGCCGGCTGGCCGGGTGCAATTGCGCTGCTGCGCGAGGCGCTGGGTCGGGTGTTCGCGGACACGCTGGCGGTCGGCGCCGCGCTGGTCGCCGGCCTGCTGGCCGCCCGCAAGGTCGGGTTCCCGTCGTTCGTCGCGCCGTGGGACGCGTTCTTCTCGCGCCGGCATGCGGCCGCGCTGCTGGCGCTGATCGTGTTGTACAAGCTGGGCGACGCCTTCGCCGGTTCGCTGTCGACCGCGTTCCTGATCCGCGGCGCGGGATTCAGCCCGACCGAGGTCGGCACCGTCAACAAGGTGCTCGGGCTGGCGGCCACGATCGTCGGCGCACTCGCCGGTGGCGCATGGCTGGCCGGACGCTCGTTGTACTCCTCGCTGATGCTGTTCGGGCTGCTGCAGGCCTTTTCCAACCTGGGTTATTGGGTTCTCGCGGTGGCTCCCAAGAGTCATGTTCTGATGGCTCTGGCCGTGGGTTTCGAGAACCTGTGCGGCGGCATGGGAACGGCGGCGTTCGTCGCCTTCCTGATGGCGCTCACCGACCGGCGCTTCTCGGCGGCGCAATATGCGTTGCTGTCGGCGCTGGCCGCGATCGGCCGGGTCTATGTCGGACCGGCCTCGGGGGTGCTCGTCGAGCAGGTCGGCTGGCCGACCTTCTTCCTGCTGACGGTCCTGGCGGCGCTCCCGGGGCTGTTGCTGCTTTCCCGCCTTCGGCGGACAATCGATGGTTTGTCGAGCGCGTCACCCGATACGAACGCCTCACCCGACACCTGACCGAACAGCCCGGAGACTTCGCGATGAACGACATGGCCCGTTTCGACCTTTCCGCCGTCGAGGCGTTCACACGCGACAACATCACGCCGGACCAGCTCGAGGCGCACTGGATGCCGTTCACCGCGAACCGGCAGTTCAAGGCGCAGCCGCGGATGCTGGCCCGTGCCGAGGGCATGTACTACTACACGCCGGAAGGCCGCCAGATCCTGGACGGCACCGCGGGCTTGTGGTGTGTCAATGCCGGCCACTGCCGCAAGCCGATCGCCGAGGCGATCGCGCGGGCCGCGGCGACGCTGGACTACGCGCCGCCGTTCCAGATCGGCCATCCGTCGTCGTTCCAGCTCGCCAACAAGCTGCTGGAAGTCGCGCCGAAGGATTTCTCCCACATCTTCTTCTGCAACTCGGGATCCGAGGCGGTCGACACCGCGCTGAAGATGGCGATCGCCTACCACCGCCTGCGTGGTGACGCGACCCGGGTGCGGCTGATCGGTCGCGAGCGCGGTTACCACGGGGTCGGCTTCGGCGGCATCTCGGTCGGTGGGATGGTCAACAACCGCAAGCACTTCGGTCCGCTGCTGACCGGCGTCGACCATCTGCCGCACACGCACAACCTGGAGAAGAACGCGTTCACCCGCGGGCAGCCGCAGTGGGGCGCGCACCTGGCCGACGACCTCGAGCGGATCATCGCGCTGCACGACGCCTCGACGATCGCCGCGGTCATCATCGAACCGATGGCGGGATCGACCGGTGTGCTGATGCCGCCGGTCGGCTACCTCGAACGCATCCGCGAGATCACGCACAAACACGGCATCCTGCTGATCTTCGACGAGGTGATCTCGGGATTCGGCCGGCTCGGCGCACCGTTCGCGGTCAACAAATTCAACGTGATGCCGGACCTGATGACGGTCGCCAAGGGCATCAACAGCGGCACCGTCCCGATGGGCGCGGTCTTCACCCGCAAGGGCATCTACGAGCAGTTCATGCAGGGCCCCCAGTCGGCGATCGAACTGTTCCACGGCTACACCTACTCGGCGCATCCGCTGGCCTGCGCGGCCGGCCTGGCCACGCAGCAGCTCTATCAGGACGAGGGCCTGTTCGAACGGGCGGCGGAACTCGAATCGACCTGGGCCGACGCGTTGCACGGGCTCAAGGGTGTGCGCAACGTGATCGACATCCGGACGATGGGACTGGTCGCCGGCATCGAACTCGAGTCGCGACCCGGCGCACCGGGGGCGCGTGCGTTCGACGCCCACGTGCGCTCGTTCTTCGACGAGAACCTGCTGATCCGCGTCACCGGCGACATCATCGCGCTGTCGCCCCCGCTGATCATCGACAAGGACCAGATCGGCCAGATCGCCGAGCGGATCCG
>CADEEH010000205.1 GCA_902826305.1 uncultured Burkholderiales bacterium | reverse complement strand
CCTTTCTCCGCGATCGTCGGCCAGGACGAGATGAAGCAGGCGATCCTGATCGCCGCCGTCGAACCGGCCCTGGGCGGTGTCCTCGTCTTCGGTGACCGCGGCACCGGCAAGTCGACCGCGGTGCGTGCGCTCGCCTCGCTGCTGCCGCCGATGCAGGCGGTGGTCGGCTGCCGCTACGCCTGCGCGCCCGGAGGGCGCACCGATGCCTGCACCGACTGCGCGACGCTGAAGGCTCCGGGCAAGGAGAAGACCCACAAGGTGCCGGTGCCGGTGGTCGACCTGCCGCTCGGTGCCACCGAGGACCGGGTCGTCGGTGCCCTCGATCTGGAACGTGCGCTGTCACAAGGCGTCAAGGCGTTCGAGCCGGGCCTGCTTGCGCGCGCCAACCGCGGCTTCCTGTACATCGACGAGGTCAACCTGCTCGAGGATCACCTGGTCGACCTGCTGATCGACGTCGCCGCCTCCGGCGAGAACGTCGTCGAGCGCGAGGGGTTGTCGGTCCGTCATCCGGCGCGTTTCGTGCTGGTCGGCAGCGGCAATCCGGAGGAAGGTGAACTGCGCCCGCAACTGCTCGACCGCTTCGGACTGTCGGTCGAGGTGAAGACACCGGACGATCTGGCGACCCGGGTCGAGGTGGTCCGCCGGCGTGATGCGTTCGAACGCGATCCGGAGGCGTTCGGCGAGCGCTGGAAGAAGGACGAGGCGAAGCTGCGCAAGCGGATCCTCGCCGCCCGAGAACGACTGACCACGGTGAACATGCCGGACGCGGTGCTCGAACGGGCGGCGACGTTGTGCCTTGCGCTCGGCACCGACGGCCTGCGCGGTGAACTGACGCTGATGCGGGCGGCGCGCACGTTGGCCGCACTCGACGGGGATGCCGAGGTCACCGACAGCCATCTGCGCCGGGTCGCGCCCTCTGCGCTGCGCCACCGGCTGCGGCGCAATCCGCTCGACGATGCCGGTTCGACGGTCCGTGTCGAGCGTGCACTCGTCGAGATGTTCGGACCATGATCCCGGTCGACGCCCGGCTGGCGGCGCAGCTGCTGGGCATCGACCCGGCCGGCCTGGGCGGCGTGCTGCTGCGGGGCGGGCCGGGCCCGCGGCGCGACGATTGGATGGCGACGCTGCGCACCACGTTGCCGGCCGGCGCGCCGATGGCCTCCATGCCCGCACACATCGACGACGATCGGCTGCTCGGCGGGCTGGACCTGGGCGCGACGTTGCAGGCCGGCCGGCCGATCGCCCGCCGCGGGCTGCTCGCACAAAGCGACGGCGGCATCGTGCTGGTGCCGATGGCCGAACGGATGACACGGGACCGCGCGGCACATCTGGCCTCGGCGCTCGACACCCGCGAAGTGGTGATCGAACGCGAAGGCCTGTCGGGGCGACTGCCGGCGCGGGTCGGCGTCGTCGCGTTCGACGAAGGGATCGACGGCGAGGAGGCGGTGCCACCGGCGCTGGTCGAGCGGCTGGCGATGATCGTCGACCTGCGTGCACCGCCGGGTGACGGCGATCGGGCGGGGCACACCTCGGCGGTCGACGACCTGCGCACGGCGATCGATGCTCCGCCGCGGACGATCATCGACGACACGGTGACCCGGCGCGCCGACGCGGCACGCGGACGACTGCCCGCGATCCGCTGCAGCGATGAATTGCTGCGGGCGCTGGTCCAGGCTGCCGACGCACTGGGTGTCGGTTCGATGCGTGCGGCCTGGTTCGCTGCACGCATCGCCTGCGTCGCGGCGGCGTGGGCCGGGCGTGAAACACCCGACACCGATGATGCCGCCCTCGCCGTGCGGCTGGTGTTGGCACCGCGTGCGACCCGATTGCCGGCCCCGGCCGACGATGAGGCGCAGGAGGTCGAAGCGCCAGCGGCGAACGAGACGTCACCACCGCCGGCGAGTGATGCCGACGATCCGCCGCCGCCCGATCAGCCGTCACCGACACGCGACGAGATCGAGGCGCTTGCCGAGCGGGTGCTCGAGGCGGCGATCGCCGCGTTGCCGCCGGATCTGCTCGCCCGGCTGGCCGGCGAGGCCGCGACCGCGGCCCGGGCCGGAGCGGCCGGCGGCCGTGCCGGGGCGATGCGGGTGTCGCGACGGCGCGGTCGACCCTACGGCTCGCGGCGAGGTGATCCGCGCGCCGGTGCGCGGCTGCACCTGATCGACACGCTGCGCGCGGCCGCGCCCTGGCAGGCGGTGCGCCGGCGCGACGATCCCCGCGACGATGCGCCGCGTGTCCGGGTCCATCGCGACGACTTCCACGTGACGCGTTACCGGCAGAAGCGCGAGACGACCACCGTCTTCGTCGTCGATGCGTCCGGTTCGGCGGCGCTCAATCGGCTGGCCGAGGCGAAGGGCGCGGTCGAACTGCTGCTGGCCGAGTGTTACGTGCGACGCGACCGGGTCGCGCTGGTCACCTTCCGCGGCCTGCCCGACGGCGCGGGCGCCGACCTGCTGCTGGCACCGACACGATCGCTGGTGCGCGCGAAACGTGCGCTGGCCGGGTTGCCCGGCGGTGGCGGCACGCCGCTGGCATCGGGCCTGGAGCTCGCGCGTCGCGTGGTCGAGGACGAGGCGCGGCGCGGCGCGACGCCGCTGGTGGTGATGCTGTCGGATGGCCGCGCGAACATCGCCCGCGACGGCACGCCCGGGCGAGCGAAGGCTGCCGAGGACGCACTGGCCGCGGCGCGAGCGTGGCCCGCGCTCGGTGTCGGTGTGTTGTGGCTGGACATCTCGCCGCAGCCCCAGGAATCCGGGCGGGTGCTGGCGCAGGCGATGGGGGCGCGCTACCTGCCGCTGCCGCATGCGGATGCGAGGCAGGTGTCCAAGGCGGTGATGGGGGTGGCGCGGTGACTTCCCCGCCGGTCCTCACCGCCGACGCCCAGGTCGCCAGGATCTTCGAATGGCGGCGCGGCTTCAACGCGATGCACCTGATCGACCTCGGCATCGGCCTGGGCCTGTTCCGGGCGATCGCCGCCACGCCGGACATCGATCCGAAGTCGCTCGCGTCGCAGCTCGGTCTGCACGCGCCGTACGTGAACGTGTGGTGCACGACGGCATACAGCTTCGGTCTGCTGGAGGCGACCGGCGAGACGGCATTCCGCCTGGCACCGTACATCGACGAGATCCTGGCCAACACGTCGCACCCGCGTTATCTGGGCGGGTACGTGCAACTGGGCACCCGCTTCGCGACCGATGACTATCGCAACGCGTTCGACGCGTTCCGGACCGGCGCGACCTCGCCGTTCCAGGGTCGCAGCGAGGAGTTCGCCCGCTTCGTCGGGCAGGCGATCGCCGGTGTGAACCTGATGGTGGCGCGCAAGATCCTCCCCGGCCTGGCCGGCATCGCCGGCCGGCTGAACGCGGGCGGTGTGCTGCTCGAAGTCGGCTGCGGCACCGGCAATCTGCAACTGCAGATCGCGAAGGCATTTCCGACGGCCCGCTGCACCGGCATCGACATCGATCCCACCGGGATTCGCGTCGCGCGGCAAGCCGTCACCCAGGCGGGCTTCGCGGACCGGATCACGCTGATCGAGGGCGACGTCGCCGGGTCGGTCGAACCGGGCTCGTTCGACGTGGTGGTGATGGTCGAGGTGCTGCACGAGATCGGCCAGGGCATCAGGCCACAGGTGATCGCCGGCTGCGCGCGGGCGCTGCGACCCGGCGGCTGGCTGGTCATCGTCGACGAGACCTATCCGTCGACCCTCGCACAAGCCCGCGAACCGGAGTTCCTGTTCGCGGTCCAGACCGGACTCGAGGAACTGATGTGGGGCAACGTGATCCCGACACGCGAGGAGCAGGAGCAACTGCTGCGTTCGGCGGGGTTCGACGGGCCGATCGAACGGTCGCTGCTGGGCGCCGGCTTCACGCTGCTCGCCACGCAGCGGGGCGAGCGCCCCCATGGCGTCAACAGGCCCTAGGGCCTGCCGTCACGCGGCCTGTCCCGCGTCGATCCGCGCCAGAACCCACTCGACGACCTGTGCCGGCTTCTCCTCGTGTGCCAGATGCCCGGTTCCGGCCAGGCGCTCGACGGTGGTCGCCGGCAGCATCGCGGCCACCCGGGCGGCGTGTGCCGGCGGCACCGCGGCATCGTGTTCGCCGACCAGCAGGTGAAGCCGTGTGTGCAGCCTCGGCAGCTCGCGCGCCAGCTGCGGCAGGTCCCAGCGCGCCATCATCGCCAGCACACCCGAGACGTGGTCCGGATTGCGCATCAGCCGCGAATAGAGGCGGATGCCGGCGTCGTCGAGGTGTGAACCGGTCGATTCGATCAGCCGGCGCACTCCGGCATCGTCCTGCGCCCGCCACGAGGCCAGCCACGGCACCAGCGGATTGAGTGCGAGCAGGCGGGCGATCGGCGCATACAGGACACCGGCGAGGCCGTCGAAGGGCAGCAGCGCGGCGTTGACACCGATCAGTGTCGGCGCGCCCAGCACGGCGTCGAGGGTCATCCGCACCGCCAGCGCGGCGCCGGCCGAGTGGCCGACGACCACCCGCGGCGCGAAACGGACGGCCCGCAGCAGCTCGCCGCACGCCGCCGCCATGCCGGCCATCGATCGACGGTGGCGCGGCAACGTGCCGCTGAACCCGTGGCCCGGCAGGTCGACCGCGAGGACTTCGCAGCGCTCGGCCAGCGGCGCCATCAGGTCGCGCCAGGAGTGGGTCGATGCGCCGGCCCCGTGCAGCAGCAGCAGCGGCGTGCCGCGACCCATCCGCTGCACATGCCACAGCAGGCCACCGGCCTCGACGATCCGGCTCGCCTGGCGGTGCGGCCAGTCGACGTCGATTGTCGTCGGTTCGAGCGTCGAGTCGTTCATCGACGGCGCTCCGGCCTGCCGTCTCGGCTATGATCGATGCCCACGTGCTGCATCACCGGATGACGATCTCCCTGTCCACGCGACTGAAGGCCGCGACCAAGCTGATCCACGCCGAAGTCGAGCGGACGAACTTCGTGACCCGCCTGCTCGGCGGCACGATGAGTCGGACGGCGTACTGCGCGCTGCTGCGCAACCTGCATCCGATCTACGTCGGCCTCGAGGACGGGATCCGCGAACATCGCGGCGACCCGGTCATCGCGCCGCTGGCCGATCCGGCACTGGCGCGGACGAGCGCGCTGGTTCAAGACCTGTGCGTGTTGCACGGCCCTCGCTGGGAGACGGAGATCGCGCTGGCCGCGGCGGCGTGTGACTACGCGGCGCACCTGCGCCACCTCGGCGGCCACCAGCCGACGCTGCTGGCCGCACACGCATACGTGCGTTACCTGGGAGACCTCAGCGGTGGCCAGCAGTTGTCGAGGATGGTCAGGGTCGCGTTCGGCGGAGACGGTGGCGACGTGACCACGTTCTACGACTTCGGCGGTCCGACCGAAGTGGTGCGACTCGCCGCGGAGATCCGCGCGGCGCTCGATCGCATCGCCACCACCGAGTCGCAGGCGCAATCGCTGATCGACGAAGCAACCGCCGGATTCGAACGACACCGCGACCTGTTCCGGGAACTCGCGCGCGCCCATCCGAGCTGATCCGTTGAACAGGCCCTAGGACGACGCGCGATCCGCCCGCTCCGGACTCAGGCCGCGGATCAGGTCGTACAGGGCGGTCGCCCGCCGGGTCGACGTCTCGAGTCCCTCGATCAGCGGCGCGACCGGTGCCGCATCGGCGCCATCGGTGATGTCCATCGCCGCCAGGCTGGCGTTGGTGAGGATCGCCGCGAGCAGCGGATCGACCGGCCGCGAGGCATCACCCTGCAATGCCTGGTCCTGCGCCGCGGTCAGCATCGACCGCTGCAGCGACGCTTCGAGGTGGCGACGTGCGGCATCGGCGCGTTTGTTGTGCCGCATGTCGAACAGCGTGACGACGATGCCCAGCGGTTTGCCGTCGCGGCCGGGCACCGATTCCGCCCGCATCGCGACCGGCACCTCGTCGCCGGTCGCGTGCAGCAGCGACAACTCGCCGCGCCAGTTCGACTGGCCACGCGACAAGGCGACCAGCGCATCCCTGAGCGCGACCGGCTGGGTCGACAGCGCGGCCAGGTCCTGCAGGCTGTCGATCGAACCGACCGGTCGTCCGGTCAGCCACTGGAACGCGTCGTTGCTGAACAGCAGCCGACCATGCGAATCGGCGATCAGCACCGGTTCGGCGGTGTGGCGTACGGTGGCGCGGATGCTGCTCAACTGGTGCTCGGCCACCAGCAGCCGCACCGCGTGCACCTGGACGATGATGTCGACCAGCGCCAGGCCGAAGGCGCGGCCGAGCGCGAGGTCGGCACCGGTCCATGGCACCGCGGTGCCGCGCACGAGTTCCGACCAGGCGGCGAACGATCGCCGCGGCGACAGCGTCATCGGATCGTCGCCGATCATCGGCTTGTTCGGATCACCGGCCCAGGTGACGGTGCGCAGCTGTTCCTTTCGGAACCACATCAGGGTGTCGGACCGGGACGAGGACAGGCGCACCGCCAGCACGCCGCTGGCGGTCGGTGTCAGCGACTGGAGCGCCGGGTTCATCTTGCCGACCGACGAACACGAGAAGAGGACGTCACCGTTGGCCTGGGCGGCGATCCAGCGCTGCAGCTCGCGCAACTCCGGTGTCGAGGGGACCTCACCCGCGGTCAGCACCTCGTCCTCGGCGAACAGCGCCGCGCCGCTGGCCTCCAGAGGCTGCAGCAGCGTGCGCGGATTGCGGAACAGCGCGAGCCGCCAGTCGCCTTCCGACGAGGTGGCCTCGATCAGCCGCTGCTCCAGGCGCCGCACCAGCACCGCGACCTGCGCGTGGGCATAGTTCTCGATCGCGGCGATCCGCGTCGAGACCACCTCGCCCAACAGGTCGCAGGCGGCGCGCAGCGCGTAAGCGACGTTGCGCGGCGAGTAGTGGTGCGCGGCCAGCAGTCCCCAGAGCCGACCCTCGTGGACCAGCGAGACCACCAGCGTCGCCGTGACGCCCATGTTCTTCAGGTACTGCAGGTGCAGCGGCGACATGCTGCGCAGGTAACACATCGACATGTCGAGCGCGGCGCCCAGCGGCCCGCCGTCGGCGTCGACCAGCATCGAAGGCTGGTAATGGACGTCGACCAGCACGCGGACCCGGTTGCGCAGATACAGCTCGCGTGCGCGCTGCGGGATGTCGGTGGACGGATAACGATGGCCGAGCAATGTCTCCAGCCGCGGGTCGCTCGCCTCGGCGATGATCTCGCCGTGGCCGTCGGCGTCGAACTTGTAGATCATCAC
>CADEEH010000204.1 GCA_902826305.1 uncultured Burkholderiales bacterium | reverse complement strand
GCCCCGCGCTCAATGCCGGGCGCAGCGCGCAGCTCGACGCGATGGCGTTCTACGTCGCCACCGGCATCACGACACCGCGTTCACCGGCCTCGCTGCTGAACACGACCTCGGTCGTGCGTGGCCGTGCACTGTTTCAGGCGGCCAACTGCGCGAGTTGTCACGGCGGCGGCGGCTGGGCGTCGAGCCGGGCCGCGGTGCGTCCGCCGCGACTCGACCTGACCGAAGGCATCCCGCAGTCGATCGACTCGCTGCGCCAGGTCGGCACGTTCGACCCCGCCGCGGTCAACGAGAAGCGGCAGAACGGCGCCGGCGCACTCGGCAAGTCCGGCTACGTGCCCCCGTCGCTGCTCGGTGCGTTTGCACTCGGCCCGTACCTGCACAACGGCTCGGCACCGACCCTCGAGCAGGTGATGGAACTGGTCCAGCATCGCGCCTCCGGCACCGCGGGTGTCGATACGCTGAGCAGTGCGGCCGACCGACGCGACCTGGTCGAGTTCGTGAAGTCGATCGACGCGACGACGGCGCCGTTCGCGATCCCCTGACCGACGGGATCGAGGGCGACTAGCTAGCGGCGCGCGAGTGGCCTCGCCTCGCGCGCCGCGAAACCGCGGCGCAGGAACTGCATCGGATCCTGCGCCTCGCCGTCGACGCGGACTTCGAAGTGCAGGTGCGGCCCGGTCGACCGGCCGGTGGAGCCGACCTCGGCGATGCGCTGGCCCTGGCGGACCACGTCACCCTCGCGCACCAGCAGTCGGGAGGCGTGCGCGTAGCGGGTGACGGTGCCGTCGCCATGATCGAGATCGATCATGTTGCCGTAACCGGCGTGCACGCCGGCGTAGACGACCACACCACCACCGGCGGCCAGGATCGGCGTGCCGGTCGGTGCGTTGAAGTCGATCCCCTCGTGCACCGAGACACGCCCGTTGAACGGATCGATCCGTCGTCCGAACCGCGAACCGACGAACGCATCCGACAGCGGCTGGCTCGACGGCAGCAGCTTCGTGGTCACGGTCCGGTACAGCAGTTCCGATTCGATCAGGTGGAACAGGTCCGCGCGTGTATCGAGGCCGTGGGCGACCTGGTCGGCGGCGGTGGCGAGTTCATCGACCGACAACACTTGCTGGAGACCGGTCGCTGGGCCGCCGCGGCCCGGCACGGCCTTCGGCAGTTCCGCGGGTTTCACGCCGGCCATCGCCGCGACCCGTTCACCGATCGCATCGAGCCGCAGCAGTTGCGCCTGCAACTGGCCGAGCCGGATCGCGAGGGCATCGAGGTTGCGTCGCGCCGCGCCGTGGTTCGCCGGGTCCGCCGCGTCCGTCGACGGGGTCGCCGGGGTCTCGAGGCCCGAATAACGCGCGGCCTGTGCCGACACCTCGTCGACGACACGGGTGACCACCGGCATCGGCGCCAGCGCCGGCAGGTAACGCATCGTCAGGTACGACAGCAGCCCGGAGCCCGCGGCGATGGTCGCGACCAGCAGCAGGACCACCAACACGATCGAGCGTGCACCGATGTCGATCGTGCGTGCTTGCTGCAAGGCCGGGTGGACCAGGATAATCTGCATATGAGCCTTTCATGCCCGCTCTTGCGATCACCCTGGCGTACGGCGTGTGCGCCGCGCCGAGCACCCCTGGTGGCCTGATGACACCACCGGTGCGCTTCGTTTCATCGGGCCTTCGATCCGCATCGCAGTGGCTGCGCGAGACCGGCCCGTTGCGTGACCTCGCTGCCCGATCCGATCACCTGCTGCGAATCCAGGTGATCCTCGACGAGTCGTTCCCACACCTGCAACTGCGCGCCGCGTCGCTCGGCGCCGATCATGTGCTGCTGGTGCTCGCCCGCAGCCACTCGGCCGCTGCGAAGTTGCGCCAGAGCGAACCGTCGCTGATGGCTGAGCTCGCCCGTCGTGGCTGGCAGGTTAGTCGAATCCGTTTTCGCCCGCAACGCGACGGCTTCGGTGCTCGCGGGCCGGCGACGCGTCGGCCCGCGGTCATGAAACCGCCGATTCCGGCGGCCGCCCTCGCAGGTTTCGCGGCACTCGCCGAGCAGTCGTCGAGCGAACCGTTGAAGCTTGCGCTTGCTAACCTCGTCGCGCACCACCGGCGCCGCGTCTGACGACTGCTTGCACGCGACCGCTGGTGGTACGACTCGAGGTTGATCGTAGCCGACGAACGGCGGCGCCCGCGTGACGGGTTTCACTGCCGTGGCCGGTTTTTCCGCGGCGTCGGATCACGCCGGTGAGTGCACAGGCAGTCTCAGCCGAACGAACCCAGCGCGAGATGCGCCAGGCCGCCGATCGCCAACGCCGCCGCCTGGATCGCCAGGCAGCGCCTGATCGTCGTCGCGCCCTGGATCACCCGGTTCAGCGCCCACAACACCGCGACCAGCGCGACGAACGACACCATCGACTGCGGCACCGGGCGCAGGTCGGCGAACCAGAGGAACAGCGCGACACCGCCGAGCAGCAGCGTGAACTGGACCGCCGCGAAACGCCGCAGCCGCGCGGACATCGGCGGATCGAAGCGCTCGACACGCGTGATGTCGAACCTCGGCTGCGGATCGCTCGCCGCGAGATCGGCCGGCTGCCATCCCGGCGGCTCGAACCAGACGCGCAGCTTGTCGGACCAGCGCCGGGTGCGGATCGAATCGCGCAGCAGCCCGCGGTAGACCTGCGCGTTGGCCCACAACGGATCGAAGCTGTCGAGCGGCTTGCGGGTGCCGTAGACACACGGCTCGCGATCGTCCTCCTCGACGAAGGTGCCGAACAGCCGGTCCCAGACGATCAGGATGCCGCCGTAGTTGCGATCGACGTAACGATCGTTGACCGCGTGATGGACGCGGTGGTTCGACGGCGAACAGAACCAGCGATCGAACCAGCCGAGCCGCCCGACCTGTTCGGTGTGCACCCAGAACTGGTACAGCAGGTCGACCAGGCCCACGGTGACGAAGACCAGCGGCGGCACACCGGCCAGCGCCATCGGCAGGTAGAAGATCCAGCCGAGCAGCGGCCCGGTCGCGGTCTGGCGCAGTGCGGTCGACAGGTTGTAGTCCTGGCTCTGGTGGTGGACCACGTGTGCGGCCCACAGGATCGCGCTCCGGTGGCCGAACCGGTGCAGCCAGTAGTAGCAGAAGTCGTAGAACACGAGCGCGAGCAGCCAGCCGAGCGGGGAGCTCCAGAAGACCTGCGCCGCGGCCGGCGGCACCAGCGACAGCGACGTGTACACCGCGCTGTACACGCCGATACGCAACAGGCCCATGAACACCGCGCTCATCTGGCTCAGCATGCCGAGCCCGATGCTGCTGATCGCGTCGTTGATCCGGTAGGTGTTGCGGCCGCGACCGCTGCGCTCGCGGCGCACGCCCCAAATGAACTCCAGCGCGATCAGCACCAGGAACACCGGTGTCGCGAGGACGATGATCTGGCTCGGTGTCACCGTGCCGCCCCGTCGCGCGGGTCAGCCCCCGCGATACGCGTGGCGTTTCAGCGCACCGAGCGTGACCACCGCCAGCGCCCGTTCGTGGGTGGCCTCGAGCACCACCGGCGGCGCGCAGCCGGCCTCGTAGGCTTCGAGCCAGCGCGCCGCGCAGACACACCAGCGATCGCCGGGCTTCAGCCCCGGGAAGCGGAACTCGGGGCGCGGGGTGGACAGGTCGTTGCCCGCGTCGCGAGAGAACTCGAGGAACTCGGCGGTGACCCGCGCGCAGACCGTATGGCTGGCGCTGTCGGCCTCGCCGGTGTTGCAGCAGCCGTCGCGGAAGAAGCCGGTCAGCGGCGAGAACGAACAGGCGAGCAGGGGGCCGCCCTGCACGTTGCGTGCATCGTCCGGAAGATCAGCGTCGCTTGGCATGGTTCAGACGTTACCGCCCGCCGGGGGCCTGGGCAAGATGTGGCGCCGGATGGACGGAAGTCGGCGCCGGCCACCCGCCCTTGCCGGGGGCCTGCCCGCTCGACGGTTCCCACAGCCGCTCGGCGATGATGATCGCGAAGGTCACCAGCGCGGCGACCAGGCTCCACTTGAACACCGTGTAGGCCCGGCCCAGCCAGCGCCGGTCACGGGTGCTCAGGTAACCGAGGACACAGCCGATGATCGCGGCGGCCGACAGCAGCGCGATGACGCGCAGGGCGATCAAGCGTGGGCCCAGTCCATCCCGGTCAGGCGCGGCGCCTCGCGGCGTTCTCCGAAGGTGGCGATCTCGTAGGCATCGGCGTGGGCGAGCAGTTCGCGCAGCAATGCGTTGTTCAGCGCGTGCCCGGACTTGTTGGCACTGTAGGCCGCGAGCAGCGGATGACCGACCAGGTACAGGTCACCGATCGCGTCGAGGATCTTGTGCTTGACGAACTCGTCGTCGAAACGCAGCCCGTCGCTGTTCAGCACCCGGTACTCGTCCATCACGATCGCGTTGTCCAGGCTGCCGCCCTGGGCGAGGCCGTGGGAGCGCAGCATCTCGACGTCGTGCATGAAGCCGAACGTGCGGGCCCGGGCCACTTCCTTCACGTACGAATGGCGCGCGAAGTCGACCTCGACTTCCTGGCCGGTCGCGTCGATCGCCGGATGCCCGAAGCTGATCGAGAACTTGAGCTTGAAGCCGAAGTGCGGCTCGAGCCGCGCCCACTTGTCGCCGTCGCGGACCTCGACCGGCCGCAGCACACGGATGAACTTCTTGGCCGCGCCCTGCTCGATCACACCGACCGACTGGATCAGGTAGACGAACGAACCGGCCGAGCCGTCGAGGATCGGGATCTCCGGCGCGGTGACGTCGACGTACAGGTTGTCGATGCCGAGGCCACACAGCGCCGACATCAGGTGTTCGACCGTCGCCACCCGGACCTGACGGCCCTCGCCGTCGTCGGCGGCATCGAGCGTGGAGGCCATCCGGGTGTCGTTGACCCGGCGCGCGGAGGCGGCGATCGAGACCGGCGGATCGAGATCGACGCGGCGAAAGACGATGCCGGTGTCGGCAGGCGCCGGCCGCAGCGTCAGTTCCACCCTTTCACCGGAATGCAGGCCGACGCCGGTGGCGGCGACGGCGGCGCGGATCGTTCGCTGACGGAGCATGCTCATTCGTGCGATCCGGCGCCCTCGCCTGACATCGGGAAGTTCAGGCCTGCTCGAGCATCTTCTCGGCGCCCGAGACCTCGAACTTGCCGGGCGCCTCGATGTTGAGCGCCTTGACCACGCCGTTGTCGACCAGCATCGAATACCGCTGCGACCGGATGCCCATGCCGCGGGCCGTCAGGTCGAGTTCGAGGCCGATCTTGCGGCTGAACTCGGCGCTGCCGTCGGCCATCATCCGGACCTTGCCGGCACTTTGCTGGTCGCGTGCCCACGCACCCATCACGAACGCGTCGTTGACCGACACACACCAGATCTCGTCGATGCCCTTGCCGCGCAGCGCATCGACGTGTTTCACGTAGCCGGGCACGTGTTGCGCCGAACAGGTGGGGGTGAACGCGCCGGGCAGTCCGAAGATCACGACCTTCTTGCCCTTGAGCAGGTCGGCCACCTTGAACGCGTTCGGCCCGATGCTGCAACCTTCGCCTTCGGTCTCGCGATACTCGAACAACGTCGCGTCGGGAACACTTTCGCCGACTTTGATCGTCATGGTGCGACTCTCCGTGGTGAGTGTGGGATCGGGGCCAGCATTGTAATCCGTCACCTGCATCGGCACCGTATGGCGTCCCGGATGCCGCGGGGTCTTTCGGCGCTCGATGCCGTCCCAGGGTGCGCGGTCGAGCGGTGCACGTTCCCACGGGCTGCGCAGCTCGCCGCGACGGCCTCGGCCACCGCCGCCCATGCGCCGGCCGCGTCGCAGCGCGGTCGGCCGGCGCACGATCACGACCGGCTCGAAGACCAGGTCGCGCCGCTGCCGGAACCAGTCGAACATCCCCGCCGCCGCCAGCCGCAGCAACTCGGCGGCCAGCATCAGCCACGCGCTCACGGTCCTCATCGGCACTGCCCCTGCCGTTGCCGCATCGGGTCGCCGCCGGTCGGCCGCCGGCGGTCACCACCGTCCTGCCGCGCCGGGCCGAGGCCCGACGCGTTCGCGGCCGGCGGGCGGCCTCCCGGCCGCCGCGCCGTCCGTCGATCCCGCCGCTCAGTCGGCCTGCTTGCGCAGGAACGCCGGGATGTCCAGCCGTTCGACGCCGCTTTCCTCGAGCGCGGCCACCTGGGCGGCCGCCGAGGCGCGCGGGCTGCGCCAGACGGTCGGCTGGTCGAACTGCTGGTAGTTGCCCCCCTGCTGCTGAGGCTGCACGTGGTGGGTCGTCGGATGGTCGTGGGTGCCGGTGCGAAGCGCCGGCTGCGGCACCAGCGTCGGCTTGGTCGCGCGTTTGCCGATGCCGGTGGCGACGACGGTCACGCGCAGCCGGTCGGCCATGTCCTCGTCGAACACCGTGCCGTGGATGATCGTCGCCTCGTCGGCGCAGAACGCCTTGATGGTGTTGATCACCTCGTTGGTCTCGCGCAGTTTCAGCGTGCGATTGGCGGTGATATTGACGATCACGCCGCGTGCACCCGACAGGCTCACGCCGTCGAGCAGCGGCGAGGACACCGCCTGCTCGGCCGCCAGCCGCGCGCGATCCAGGCCGGCGGCCTCGCCGATGCCCATCATCGCCTTGCCCTGCTCACCCATCACCGTCTTCACGTCGGCGAAATCGACGTTGACCAGGCCCGGCACGTTGATGATCTCGGCGATGCCGGCGACCGCGTTGTGCAGCACGTCGTCGGCGCGCTTGAACGCGTCCTCGAGGCTGGCGTCGTCGTCCATCACGTTGAACAGGTTCTGGTTCAGCACGACGATCAGCGAATCGACGTGGGCGACCAGCTGGTCGATGCCCTGGTCGGCGATCTGCAGCTTGCGCCCGCCTTCGAACTCGAACGGCTTGGTGACCACACCGACGGTCAGGATGCCGAGTTCCTTGGCGATCTCGGCGACGACCGGCGAGGCGCCGGTGCCGGTGCCCTTGCCCATGCCCGCGGTCAGGAACACCATGTTCGAGCCGTGCAGCGCCTCGCGGATCCGATCGCGGGCCGCCTCGGCCGCCGCCCGACCCTGGTTCGGGTTGGCGCCGGCACCCAGCCCGTTGTCGCCGAGCTGGATCGTGTGCGCCGCCAGCGAGCGGTTGAGCGCCTGCTTGTCGGTGTTCAGCGCGATGAACTCGACCCCCTCCACCCCGCGCCCGATCATGTGGTTGACCGCGTTGCCGCCGGCGCCACCGATGCCGATCACCTTGA
>CADEEH010000203.1 GCA_902826305.1 uncultured Burkholderiales bacterium | reverse complement strand
GCGACGATCCGCGCGCGGCTCGCCCACGGCGACGTCGACGAGGTCTACGAATACGGCCTGTACAACTTCCTCGAACGGTTCCTGCGCGACAACACCCGGCTCGGCGATGCCGTGCAGGCCGGGTACCTGGAGCTCAAGTAGATGCGCCTGTCGGTCGTCCACGCCACCACTTACCGCTACGCGGACCCGGTCCAGCGCAGCACCCAGTACATCCGGCTCACACCGTACACCTGCCCGCGCCAGCGGCTCGTCAGCTGGCAGGTCGATACACCGGCACCGGCGGTGACGATGCGCGATGCGTTCGACAACCTGACCCACGTGCTGACCTTCGACCGGCCGCACGACTCGATCCGGCTCGAGGCGCGCGGCGAGGTCGATGTCGACGAGGTCGACGAGGGCGAGCCGGCCGGGCGGATCAACCCGATGGTGTTCCTGCGCACGACGCCGCTGACCGAGCCGGACGATGCGATCCGCGCGTTCGTCGAGCCGATGCGGGTGATGGTGCGAACGCGACCGCTGATCGGCATCACCGACCTGATGGCGGCGATCCTCGACCGGTTGCCGTACCGCAAGGGGGTCACCTCGGTCACCCACACGGCCGCCGAGGCGTTCGTCGCCAGCGGCGGTGTGTGCCAGGATCACAGCCACGTCTTCCTCGCCTGCTGCCGGCTGCTCGGCGTGCCGGCCCGCTACGTCAGCGGCTACGCCTGGTCACCCGATCGGGAGCTGGTGCAGAGCCATGCCTGGTCGGAGGCCTGGCTCGGCCAGCGCTGGGCGAGCTTCGATGTCAGCAACTCGCGCGATGTCGGCGGCGCCCACGTCAAGCTCGCGATCGGCCTGGACTACCTCGACGCCTGCCCGGTGCGCGGCGTCCGCCTGGGCGGCGGCGAAGAGCAGCTGTCGGCCCACGCGCAGGTCACCGCGGCGCCGGCGCCGCAGCGACGTGGTGATCCGCGATCGCGCCCCTCGGGCTCGCAACAGACGCGTCAGCAGTGACGGCGCCGATCCGGGGCGCCGGCTCCGGTGGTCGCGGGGTGCCGGGCGGTCGGCAGTGGCGTGCCCACGACAGCGCCGATCCCGGCGGTTCGTCGCGCCCGCCGGCCGGTGCCACGCCTGGCCCTCGAACGCGCAGAATAGCGCTGGACCGCGATCCCACCTTGTGTAGCCGATGACCTACTGTGTAGCGATGTGCCTGAACGAGGGCCTGCTGTTCGCGTCCGATTCGCGGACCAACGCCGGCATCGACAACGTCTCGACGTTCTCGAAGATGTCGGTGTTCGAGCAGACGGGCGAGCGGGTCATCGTGCTGCTCAATGCCGGCAACCTGGCGACGACGCAGACGGTGGTCAGCCACCTGCGCAAGCAGGCCCAGCACGAAGGCCCGAGCCTGCACAGCGTGACCTCGATGTTCGATGCCGCGATGCTGGTGGGCGACCAGGTGCGCGCGATCATCCATCGGTTCAATGTCAACCAGCACGAGCAGTCGTCTGTCGACTTCAGCTGCACGTTCCTGATCGGCGGCCAGATCCGCGGCGAGCAGCCGCGACTGTTCCTGGTCTATCCGCAGGGCAACTTCATCGAGACCACGCCGGAGACCTGCTACTTCCAGATCGGCGAGAGCAAATACGGCAAGCCGATCATCGACCGCGTCGTCAAGCCGGAGACCTCGATGGACGAGGCGGTCAAGTGTGCACTGGTCTCGTTCGACTCGACGATCAAGTCGAACCTGAGCGTTGGGCTGCCGATCGACCTGGCGATCGCGCGTCACGACGAACAGCGCATCGGGTTCCGCTACCGGATCGACATCGAGGACGCGTACTTCCGCGCATTGCGGGTCGCCTGGGGCCAGGGCCTGCGCAAGGTGTTCAACGAACTGCCGCGCCCGGAGTGGTTGTCGCTGTAGGACCCGCGGCGGCGGTCCGACGGCGACGACGGGCGGCGCGCCCGCCGCCCGCCTCGCGTGCGATCGTGATCGACTCAGTACAGGACGATCGGATTGCCCGGTGAACCGGTCGCGCCGATGATCTTCAGCGGGGCCCAGATGAACGCCCCTTCCTTGATGCCGGCGTCGACCAGCGACTTGGTGTCCACGTTCTCCAGGTTCCAGATCCCGCGCCGGGTCTGCAGTTCCGTGTGGCACGGCACCGCGAAGCCGTTCTCCTCGCCACCCGGCTGCGCGTCGTTGGCCGAGGTGTCGCCGATCGTCAGCGCGATGTTCTTCGTGGCCAGGTATTGGCAGGCGTTGATCCCGAACCCGGGTTCTCCCTTGGCGAAGGCGGCTCGCGCCGCTGCTCGCTGCTCGCCGGTCATCTTCTTGTAGCGGTCGTTGCTCCAGGTGTTGCCCATGCCGGTATGCAGCGCGACGCAGTCGCCGGCCTGGATGTCGGCGATGCCGGCGGCGGTCACCATCGCCTTGACGTCGGCCTCGGTGACGATGCCCGGGTCGCCCGGTTTCTGCGGCACCGGGAGCATCTCCTCGCCGGCGCCGAGCCGGTTCTGCGACTTGCGCAGCGCGACCGCGTCGAGCACCACCAGCCGGCACACGAATCCGTTCTCGCCGACATGTTCGACGCCCAGCGGTCCCATGCCGAGCACCCGGCCGCCGTCGCCGCGTTCGTAGGCATCCCAGGTGATGCGGCCGTTGTACATGAACGGCCCCTTCGAGGTGTTGACCCCGATGTGTCCGGGGCCGTCGAACTGGGTCCCGATCTGTCCGATCTCGGTGGTCACCAGTTCGTCGTGGTAGATCATCGCGTTGGTGCCGAACGGGCCGCCGGTCGGTGTGCCGGGGATGGTCAGGTTCCAGCCGCGCGGACCGAACGCCGGGATCTCCTTGTGGTAGTACTTGCCCACGGTCAGCGACTTCATCTGCTTGACCGCGCCGAGTGCGCGCCGGATGTTGTCCGGGTTCCTCGTGTGGTTCGAACTGCCCGCGTTGTCGCCGGGCCCCCATTGCGACGGCGCCCAGCGTTCTTCGAACGGTTTGTCGCTCACCGGCCCTTTCAGGGGCTGGGCGAGCGTGGTGCCCGCGGCAAGCAGCAGCGCCGCACCGCAAGTGACGATGGCCTTCATCGTGTGTCTCCTCGTGTTGGTATCGATGTGTGGTCCCGGACCCGGTGTGCGTCGGGCGCGGTCGATCGGCGAACAACGCGGGGACAGTCTGTTCAGCGGGCGGTGTGAAGTCAAGATCGGATCCTCAGCGCGCGGCCGTCGCCGGCCCGCCGTTGTCGGGGTCAGGTCCGCTGCCCGCCCGGTCCGGCCCCGAAGAATCTCGCGACTTCATCGCGCTGTCGCATCGTGTCCGCACGCCCCAGTTCGACCAGGCGCCGCGTGTACGCCTGGTCGAACAGCAGGTACGATGCGAGCCCGGCGCCGCGCCGACGCATCGCGCCGATCACGCGCAGGATCGTGCGCACACTCGTCGGCAGCCGCCGCACGTAGGGCAGCGCGAGGGCGTCGAGACGGCGACTGGGCGCGATCACCAGCACGTCGATCGGCCTGAGCGCACTGGCCGCGCGCAACTCCGGCGTCATCATCGACAGCGTGCGGTTGATCCGCAGCAGGCGCTCGACGTCGCTGGCGAGTCCGTCGAGGAAGATGCTGGCCATCGCGTGGCCGGCGATCTGCGCCAGTTCGGGATAGACGAACTGTGAACCGGTGTGATTCGCGTGGGTGGTGCCGACCTCGAAACGTGCCGCGCCGATCACCAGCACGCGGCGGGCGCCCAGGTGGATCGCGGGACTGATCGGGGCCACCTGCCGCATCGAACCGTCGCCGAAGAACTCGCGCCGCCCGTCCAGCTGCAGCGGCACCGCCGGGAAGATGAACGGAATCGCGCTCGATGCGAGCAGGTGCCCGATCGTCAGTTCCGCGCGGCAGGCGAGCCGCTGCGTGCGGGCCCAGGGTTCGATCGGTTCACGCGACTGGTAGTAGGTGACGTGCTGGCCCGAGGTGTAGCTCGATGCACCGACCGCGATCGCGTCGACGCTGCCGTCGGCCAGGCAGCGTCGCATCCGTGGCAGGTCGATGTGCC
The DNA here is from genome assembly GCA_902826305.1 of uncultured Burkholderiales bacterium. Taxonomy (GTDB): domain Bacteria; phylum Pseudomonadota; class Gammaproteobacteria; order Burkholderiales; family Burkholderiaceae_E; genus CADEEH01. The sequence continues at coordinate 3,235 of CADEEH010000203.1, read as the reverse complement.
GCGAAAGCAGCATCGTCAGCGGGGAGTTGTCGAACAGCGACCGGGGCTGGCTGCGAAGAAGCCAGCCGAACGCGACCGCCCCCAGCCAGTGCGCCGCGTTGCCGAGCGCGCCGCGGGCGTCGGTGCGGTAGACCTGATCGGGTGTGAAGTCGCGCCAGATGCCCACCAGCTGGGTGATCGCCGCGGTGAAGTCGTCGGCACGCGAGGCCAGCGCGGCCGCGTTGATCGCGCCGGCCGACGTGCCCGCGATCACGCGGAACGGATTGGCCGCCGCCGGCCAGCCGGACTCGGCGAGGATCACGCGGATCGCGTCGAGCACACCGGCCTGGTAGGCGGCCCTGGCACCACCGCCGGTCAGCACCAGGCCGACCGTGTCGGCCTTCTCAGCCCTGTGCAAGCAGTTCGCGCGCGTGTTTGCGCGTGGTGGCGGTGATCTCGACCCCGCCCAGCATCCGGGCGATCTCCTCGACCCGGTCGGCGCGGCCCAGCGTGCGGATGCTGCTCGTGGTCCGGCCGGCGGTCGCCTCCTTGCTGACCAGCAGGTGCTGGTGCGCCTTCGCGGCCACCTGGGGCAGGTGGGTCACACACAACACCTGGCGATCGTTGCCGAGTTCACGCATCAGTTCACCGATCACCTCGGCGACCGCGCCGCCGACGCCGGCGTCGGCTTCGTCGAAGATCAGCGTCGGCACCGGGTTGGCCTGGGCCGCCAGCACCGCGATCGCCAGCCCGATGCGCGACAGCTCGCCGCCGGAGGCGACCTTGGCCAGCGGGCGCGCACTGCCGCCGGCATGTCCGGCGACCCGGTATTCGATCGCGTCGATACCCGCGGCCGACGGCGACGCCGTTTCGATCGGGATCTCGAGCCGGCCGCCGGCCATGCCGAGCCGGCCGATCTGCCGCGTGACGCCGGCGGCGAGCTTCGCGGCGGCCGCGCGACGCCCGGTCGACAACTCGCGCGCGAGTGTCTCGAACCGTCCGCGCAGCCGGGCGACCTCGGCGCGCAGTGCGTCGAGGTCGCGATCCGCTGTCAGCCGCGCGAGTTCCTGCTGCATCGCCGGCAGTTCGTCGGCGATCGCCTCGGGCGCCAGGCGGAATTTGCGGGCGGCCGCGAAGACCGCGCCGATCCGTGTCTCGACCGCCTCCAGCCGCTGCGGGTCCAGGTCCATGTCGCGGGCATAGTCGGCCAGCGCCGAGGCCGCCTCCTGGGCGTGGATGGTCGCGGTCTCCAGCAGCTCGAGCGGCGCCTGCAGCCGGGGGTCGATCGCGGCCAGCGGGCGCAGCCGCGTGCCGACCTGGCCGAGCCGCGCGCCGATCGCCTCGTCGTCGTCACCGAGCGCGGCGGCCGCCTGCGCGGCACCTTCGAGCAGCGCGGCCGCATGCGCGAGGCGTTTCTGCTCGGTGTTGAGCTGCGCCCATTCGCCGGGCCCGAGCGCCAATGCCTCGAGTTCACCGACCTGCCACTGCAGCCGCTCGCGGCGCAGTTCGAGTTCGCGCGAGTCACCCTCGGCCGCCTCGAGCCGCGCGGCGTGTTCGCGCCAGGACGCGTGCGCCTCGCCGACCGCGCGGGCCTGGGCCTGCAGGCCGCCGAAGGCGTCGAGCAGGTCGCGCTGGCCGCCGCCGCGCAACAGCGACTGCGCCGCGTGCTGGCCATGCACGTCGACCAGCCGCTCGCCGAGTTCACGCAGCTGGGTCGCGGTCGCCGCGTGACCGTTCACGAACGCCTTCGAGCGGCCGTCGGACTCGACGATCCGGCGCACCAGCACCAGGCCCTCGTCGCCGGCCAGTTCGCGCTCGGCGAGCCAGCGCTCGAGCGGCGGATCGGTGTCGAAGGAGGCCGTGATGTCGGCACGGATCGCGCCCTCGCGCACCAGGCTCGCGTCGGCCCGGGCGCCCAGCGCGAGCCCGAGTGCATCGATCAGTATCGACTTGCCCGCGCCGGTCTCGCCCGAGAGCACGCTGAATCCGCGGCCGAACTCGATCTCGGCGGCGTCGACGATCACGAAGTCCTTCAGGCGCAACGCGAGCAGCATCGTCGAATCGGCGGGTCCGGTCAGGTGCGCTCGTTGAGGAACGGCAGTTCGTGCCAGTTCAACTTGCTGCGCAGGGTCGCGAAGTAGCTGTAGCCGAACGGGTGGACGAACCGCGCCTGGAACGGTGCACGTTCGATCACGATGTCGTCGTCGATCTGCAGTTCCGAGAACACCTGCATGTCCCCGGACACCCGCGGCTCGCGGCCCTCGATCACGCGGATCCGGATGCGGGCGTCGTCGGGCAGGCAGATCGGCCGGTTGGACAGCGCGTGGGGCGCCACCGGGACCATCACGATGCCGGCCAGCTGCGGATGCAGGATCGGCCCGTTGGCCGACAACGCATAGGCGGTCGAGCCGGTCGGCGTGGCGATGATCAGGCCGTCGGCGCGCTGGTTGTACATGTACGTGCCGTCGACCTCGACCTGCAGCTCGATCATCCCGGCACGCGACGAGCGGCTGACGACGATGTCGTTGAGCGCCAGCGCGTCCCAGACCCGCTCGCCGGCGCGTTCGACACGCACACACAGCAGCGAGCGGTGCTCGGCGGTGAATTCGCCGTCCAGGATCGCCGACAGCGCCCCGCGCCACTGTTCCAGCGGGATGTCGGTGATGAAGCCGAGGCGACCGTAGTTGATGCCGAGCAGCGAGATGTCGTGCTGCGCGAGCGCACGCGTGACGCCGAGCATCGTGCCGTCACCGCCGACGGCGATCGCCAACTCGGCGATGTCACCGATCGCCTCCATCGCGGCCAGCTCGGCGAACGGCTCGCCACCGGCGGCCAGACCGGTCTGGGTCTCGACGAGCACCCGCACGCCGCGCTCCCGCAGCACCGTGGCGATGTCGCGCAACGTGTCGATCACGCCTTCGGTCTGGTAACGCCCGATCAGGCCGACGGTGTGGAATGGCGTGGGAGCGGGCCGGGAAGTCATGGATCCGGGCATCATACACAGCGATCCGGGGTTTGCCGTGGTGCCGTGGCCGCGGGTCGGTCGTCCGTGTGCATCGTCCGGATGTCGGCCGGGCGCTGGCCCGAAGCGGCGCGATGCCGACGGGTCGGGATCGGACAAGTACGACCGTGGCGGATGTGCCGCATCCGCACCGATGGTGACGGCCCAGTTGCGAAGCGGCGGACGCTCCGTACAATACGCTGCGATGCTCGACAAGCGCGGTCAATCCCTGCTCAAGACGCTGATCGAGCGCTA
>CADEEH010000202.1 GCA_902826305.1 uncultured Burkholderiales bacterium | reverse complement strand
CGGTAGAACAGCGTCTTGCCCTGCTTGTGCAGGCCGACCATCGAGTACAGCTCGGAATCCGGCTTGGTCGGCATCAGCGTGCGCAGGAACTGCACGTACGCCGACGGCACGCTCATGTCGACCATGAAGTACGCGCGCGAGAAGTTGAACAGCGTCTCGATGCGCTCGGTGCCGAACAGCAGCGCATCGAGGAACAGCCGGCCGTCCTCGTCGCGCAGGATCGGGATCGAGAACGGCGTGATCTCGCCGTCGTTGACGAAGCGGCCGATCAGGTAGGCCCCCTTGTTGCGGAAGAACAGGCTCTTGAGCACGTGGATCTGGCAGTCGGTCGCGGGCAGCCAGCCGCCGGGGAAGGTGTCGATCACCGCCTGGCGGACCAGCGCGATGTCGTGTTCGACGTCGGCGAACGGGCACGACAGCCCGAAGTCGATCAGCACCTGGCGCAGGCTCGTCTCCAGGCCGACGGCCTGCGGGTAGTACGCCCGGTAGACCGGGGAATCGCCGTCGAGATATTCGGTGGCCACCGCCGGACGCACGAAGATGAACGCATTGTGGAAATACGACCGGTGCAGGATCTTCGTGCTGACCGAGTTGAAGAAGGTCTCGGCGAGTTCGGGCTGCTTGTGTTCGGCCAGCAGCGCGACGAATTCGCGCCGGACCTGCTGCCATGCCTGCTCGCCGAGTTCCTCCGAGCGGAACTCGTATTCGATCCGGTTGACCGCCTCGGCGACACGCAGGTCGTAGAAGGTGATCCGCTCGCGGGCCAGCCGCTGGATGCCGTGCCAGTCGCCGGCGTCGAATCGTCCCTTGGCCTGCTGCGCGTTGTAGCGGAACAGCGCGTAGTGCCGGTCGAACCCGGTCAGGATCGCCCGTGCGATCGGACCGGCCAGCGGCTCGGCGCGCTCGTCGGCACCTTCGTTGGCGCGTTCGTCGGCTCCTTCCTCGGCGCCTGAGGCCAGGGAAACGGCTTCCTCGGGGGTGGCGGTCTTCATCGATGGGCCTCGTGTGCCGACCGTTGCCGCTCAGCGTGTCTCGGCGAACAGCTCACGGCCGATCAGCATGCGCCGGATCTCCGAGGTCCCGGCGCCGATCTCGTACAGCTTGGCATCGCGCCACAGTCGTCCGGTCGGATAGTCGTTGATGTAGCCGTTGCCGCCCAGGCACTGGATCGCCTCACCCGCCATCCAGGTGGCTTTCTCGGCCGCGTACAGGATCGCTCCGGCCGCATCCTTGCGCAGCGACCTGACGTCGACCTTACCGGCGCGCGAGCGATCACACTGCCGGCCGACCTCGTAGACGTAGGCGCGGCAGGCCATCATCGTCGTGTACATGTCGGCCAGTTTGCCCTGCATCAGCTGGAACTCGCCGATCGGCTGGCCGAACTGCTTGCGGTCGTGGACGTAGGGGACAACCGCGTCCATGCAGGCGGCCATCACACCCAGCGGCCCGCCGGAGAGCACCGCCCGCTCGAAGTCCAGCCCGCTCATCAGCACGTTGACGCCGCGGCCGACACCACTGGCCGGATCGTCGCCGAGCCCGCCGAGCACGTTCTCGGCCGGCACCTCGCAGTCCTGGAACACCAGTTCGGCGGTATGGCTGCCGCGCATGCCGAGCTTGTCGAGCTTGGGTGAGGTCGAGAACCCGTTGAACCCCTTCTCGATCAGGAACGCGGTGATGCCGCGCGGGCCGGCCTCGAAGTCGTTCTTCGCGTACACCACCAGCACGTCGGCGTCCGGGCCGTTGGTGATCCACATCTTGGTGCCGTTCAGGATCCAGCGGTCGCCGCGCAGCTCGGCACGCAGCTTCATCGACACCACGTCCGAACCGGCGTTCGGCTCCGACATCGCGAGCGCGCCGACGTGTTCGCCGCTGACCAGCCGGGGCAGGTAACGCTCGCGCTGGCGGTCGCTGCCGTTGCGCATGATCTGGTTGACGCACAGGTTCGAATGGGCACCGTACGACAGGCCGACCGACGCCGAGCCGCGCGAGATCTCCTCCATCGCGACGATGTGGGCGAGGTAACCCATGTCGGTGCCGCCGAACCGTTCGGGCACGGTCATGCCGAGCACGCCGAGTTCGCCGAACTTGCGCCACAGATCCATCGGGAACTGGTCGTCGCGGTCGATTCGTCCGGCGCGAGGCGTGATCTCCGCGGCGACGAACTGCTGCAGCGAATCGCGCAGCATCTCGACCTCCTCGCCGAGGTCGAACCGCAGTCCCTGGAAGCTCATCGTCACGTCTCCACTGTCGTTCGTATCGTCTCGTGCCTGGACGTCCGCGCCGTGGGCGTCGGTCCGTCAGTCCTTCACGCCGGCGCGGGCCGTCACCGTCATCGTGGTGGCGGTCATCGTCGCGATCAATTTCTCGCGCCCGCCGTCGACCGCGAGCGCCTCGCCCTCGACCAGCGTGATCGTCCGGCCGGGCTTTCGCACCCGTCCGATCATCCGGAACCGTTCGCCTCGGCCCGGGGCGAGCAGGTTGATCTTGAATTCGATCGTCAGGATGCCGGTGTCCTCGGGCATCAGCGTCAGTGCCGCGTAGCCGCAGGCCGAATCGAGCGCGGTCGCCAGCATGCCCGCGTGCAGGAAGCCGTGCTGCTGGGTCAGGGCGTCGTCGAACGGCAGCTCGATCGTCACTTCGCCGGCGGCCACACCGGTCAGCACCGCGCCGATGTGGCGCATCGCCGCCTGGGCCTCGAAGCTCGTGCGGACCCGCTCGGCGAAACCGCCGGCCACGGTCAGGCCGCCTCGCTGGCGGCCGGCAGGTGCCGCGCCAGCAGGCCGCGCGCGCGCTCTTCGTGACCGGCGATCTCCTCCAGCGTGATCTGGAGGTCGGCGAGCTGCTGCTGCAGCGTCGTCCGGTGTTTCTCCAGGACGGCGAGGAACCGGGTCAGCTGCGGCACGGTGTCGGCGGGTGAGTCGTACATGTCCAGCAGGTCCTTGATGTCCGACAACGTCAGCCCGAGCCGTTTTCCCCGCAGCGTCAGCAGCAGCCGGGTCCGGTCCCGACCCGAATAGACCCGCTGCCGGGCGCCGGCACCGGTCCGCCTCGGGGCCAGCAGGCCCTGGTCCTCGTAGAAACGGATCGCCCGCGGCGTCACGTCGAATTCGCGGGCAAGCTCGGTGATCGAGTAGGTCGGCATCGGGTCGGCGGGGCCGGCTGAACTACACTTGACGTAAACGTCAATTCTACCCACGGATCGCGGTGAACCGGCTCGAATCGGAACTCGACTACCCCTTCGGCGACGCGCTGCCCGAGCCCGGCGGCCGGCTTCAGGTCGCCCCGGGCATCCACTGGGTGCGGATGCCGCTGCCGTTCGCGCTCGACCACATCAACCTCTACCTGGTCGAGGATCAGTGCGACGGTCGCGACGGCTGGACGCTGATCGACTGCGGCATCGCATCGGAGCCGACGCGCCAGCTCTGGGAACAGGTGTTCGACCGCCATCTCGACGGGCGTCCGATCCTGCGCATCGTCTGCACACACACCCATCCGGACCACATCGGATCGGCGTCGTGGATCCAGGCCCGCTTCGGCGCGCCGTTGTGGATGACCTTCGGTGAATACGCGCTCGGTCGGGTGCTGACCGGGGCACAGGCCAGCGCCGACGGCTCGACCACCGCCGATCATTTCGCGCGCCACGGCGTGCCGCCCGGTCCGGCGCTGGAGGCGCTGCGGCACCGGGGCGCGCGTTACTTCCGTTCGCTGGTGCCCGAGATGCCGACCTCGTTCCGGCGCATCCGGGGTGACCGGCCGCTGCCGCTCGGCGGTGCCGACTGGCAGGTGCTGATCGGCACCGGGCATTCGCCGGAACACGCGGCGCTGTACGATCCGGCCCGCCGCGTGCTGGTCTCGGGCGACATGGTGCTGCCGCGGATCTCCACCAACGTGTCGGTGTTCGAGATCGAACCCGAGGCCGATCCGGTGCGCTGGTACCTGGATTCACTCGATGTCTTCGAGGCCTGCGCGCCGGACACGCTGGTGCTGCCGTCCCACGGGCGGCCTTTCCGCCAGTTGCACACCCGGCTGCGCCAGCAACGAGAACACCACGCCGAACGGCTGGCCGAGGTGCTCGACGCCTGCCGCGAGCGGCCGCGCACCGGCACCGAGATCGTCGAGGTGATGTTCAAGCGCCGCTTCGACACCCACCAGCTCACGTTCGCGCTCGGCGAGGCGATCGCCCACCTGCACGCGCTCTGGTACGAAGGCCGCCTGTCGCGCACGCTGGGCGACGACGGTGTCTTCAGGTTCGTCGCCGTGCGATGAAATCGATCTCGACCAGTGCGCCGCGCGCGAGTGCGGTGACGCCCACGCAGGTGCGCGCCGGCCGGCGGCCCGGCGCGAAGTGTTCCGCGTACACGCGGTTCATCGCGTCGTAGTCCTGCTCGAAGCGGGTCAGGAACACCCGGCACGACAACACGTCCTCGAGACCGGCGCCGCATCCCGCGAGGACCCGGCGCAGGTTCTCGAACACCTGCCGGGTCTGCGCCTCGATGCCGTCCGGATAACCGGACTCGAGGTCGTTGCCGCGAAACGGCATCTGCCCGGTGACGAACAGCAACCCGCGGTATTCGACCGCGTGGCTGAACGGGGCGACGGGATCGGGCGCGTCGGGCAGCAGGTGGAACACGGGATCGTCCATGCGGAGGCTCCGTCGGAGTCATGCAAGAATTCGAGCCTACACGACCCGGCCGCGCCCGGCCGCGCGCGGCGAACCCGCGTCGCCCCGCCTCGCCGTGATCGCAGCTAGCCGCTCGCGCGTCCGGTGTAGGCCGCCATCACGAGGGCGAGCCAGCCGACCATGAACGCGATGCCGCCGAACGGGGCGGCGATGCCGACCGAGCGCGGCGCGCCGAGCACGAACGCGTACAGGCTGCCGCAGAAGAGCAGGATCCCGATCACGAACGCAACTCCCGCCGCACCGATCCATCGGCCGGACCAGCGCGGCCAGGCAAGTGCAACCACGATCAGCGCGAGCGCGTGGTACATCTGGTAGCGTGCGGCGGTCTCGAAGGCGACCAGCGACTGCGCCGGCACGATCTGGCGCAGGCCGTGGGCACCGAAGGCGCCGGCCGCCACCGACGTCAGCGCGAACACACAGCCGATCACGAAGAAGGCGCGGGCCGCGCCGGTCGATCCGTTCATCGCGTCACCTCGTGTTGGCAAGGGTTCTCACTTCAGCACTTGGAACAGGTTGTTGTAGTCGTCGGTCCACGGCCGCAGGCCGGGATCGCGTTGCATCCATTCACCACCGCCTTGCTCGCGCATCCGGGCGAGCAGCCCCGCGTCCGCGCTGAGCAGGATCCAGTCCGAGCGATAGAGGTAACTTTCATCGCCCGGATCGTCGACGATCCGCAGCGCGCGCCAGCCCAGATCCTCGGCGAGCTGGGCGACGACACCGGTCAGGTCCAGGTATCGGTTGCTGATGTGGTAGGCGATCACGCCGCCGGGCGCCATGTGTCCCGCGAACACCTTCACCGCCTCGCGGGTGATCAGGTGCACCGGGATCGAATCGCTCGAGAACGCGTCGACGGCGAGCAGGTCGAGCCGTTGTGGTGATTCGCGTTCGAGCACGAGCCGGGCGTCGCCGAGTGCGGTCTCGATCGTCGCCCGGCTGTCGTCCAGGAACGTGAAGCGCCGTCGCGACAGATCGAGCACCTGCGGATTCAGTTCGTAGACCCGGTAGACGTCGCCGGTGCGACCGTAGCTGGCCAGCGTGCCGGTGCCGAGACCGATCAGGCCGACGCGCAGGCCGCGGGTGGTCTGTGCGGCCTGCAGCGCACCCACCGCGCGGCCGATGCCCGACGACTCGCCATAGTAGGTCGTGGCCAGGGTCCGCCACTTCGGCGCCCGGTATTGCTCGCCATGGGTGATCACGCCGTGCAGCAGTCGCCACTTGGCGTTCTCGTCCTCGTCGCCCGCACTCGCCCGCACGCGCAGCGTGCCGTAGAAGTTGCGCGACAGTTCGATCGCGTCCTCGCGGATGTAGCCGACGTAGTCCCAGGACAGCACGAGACCGGCGACGAGTGCGGCGCCGGCGACCAGGCGCCGGATGCCCCGGCCGCAGGCCAGGGCGAGGATCGCGACCGCGGTCAGTGCGAGCGGGAACTCCCAGTACGAATCGAACAGCAGCGGCGCGACGACGCCGACCGCGAGGCCGCCGAGCGCGCCGCCGAGCGAGACCATCAGGTAGAAGCGGGTCAGGTGCGCCGCGTCCGGCTTGCGGGATACCAGCTCGCCGTGCAGGAACATGCAGACGACGAACAGGCCGAACGTGTACAGCGGCACACCTTCGTCGATCGGCATCAGGCCGCGTCGCACCAGCCATTGCGCGCCCGGGTCATGCCTGAACGTGAGCCCGGCGAGCATCGCCACCGAGAGCACACAGGCCAGCGGCGTGTACCACCCGGCGCGATACCAGCCCTGGCCGTCGAAGCACAGGATGAAGGTGATCAGGTAGACCGACAGCGGCAGCACCCACAGGAACGGGATCGAGGCGACGTTCTGCGTGATGTGTGTGGTGACCGCGAGCAGCATGACCGAGCCGAGCGCCGACAGCAGCAGCCAGGTCGACCGTTCACCGAGTGTCGGTGGCCGCGTGGTGTGGCCGGGTGAGGCGGTCGCGGCGCGAGTGTCGGTCGTGGTCGTGGCGCCATCGCCGGTCGGGGTCCGGGTGTCCGCCTCGGCATCGGCGTCGGTGACGGTCGTGAACGTCGCCCCGATGCCGGCCGGCTCGCCCGGCTCCGGCGGCAGCCTGCCCGCCGCGCGGGTGCCGACCCAGGCACTGGCCGCGGCGAGGACCACAAATGCCGCATACGCGGTGCTCCAGCCGATCGTCTGCATCCGGCTGCTGGCCGCCGGTTCGATCAGCAGCGGATAGGCGATCAGGCCGGCCAGCGACGCGACGTTGGACAACGCATACAGGCGGTAGACCGAACGGCCACGATATCGCATCGCGAACCACGCCTGCACCAGCGGACCGGTCGTGGCCAGCAGCAGGTACGGCGGGCCGATCGTCACCACCAGCAGCAGCAGGATCCGGGCGATCGGCGATGCGGAGTCGACCGGCTTCAGATCGGCCGACGGCGCGATCGGCAGCAGTAGCAGGCTGAGCACCAGCAGCGAGATATGCAGCAGCGCCTGCCTGCGCGGTCGAAGCCTGCGCACGATGCCGTCCGCGTACGCATACCCGGCAAGCAGCGCGGACTGGAAGAACACCATGCAGGTGGTCCACACCGCCGCCGACCCGCCGAACCAGGGCAGGATCTGATTGGCGATGATCGGCT
>CADEEH010000201.1 GCA_902826305.1 uncultured Burkholderiales bacterium | reverse complement strand
GCACGTTTGCGCGCCGAAGCGATATTTGCCATGCGAAAATCCGCTCTCTTCGCGGGCACTCATATCCTCGGTGATCCTCGGATACCCGTCCCACGTATTTGTCTGGAAAACCTTGAATTATAGACCGGCAGGCCCGCCACTGGCAATTTCGACCTCCCGCCACCCTCCTGGCCAGTCCTCGGGGATCCGCCCCGGACGCGCCGTCCGCCGGTGAACCTGGTCCGCGCGGCCGTCACCGTCAGCGGCCTGACGCTGCTGTCCCGGATCACCGGTCTGATCCGCGAGAACCTGACCGCCTCGGTGTTCGGGGCGAGCGCGCTGACGGACGCGTTCTTCGTCGCGTTCCGGATACCGAACCTGCTGCGGCGCCTGTTCGCCGAGGGCGCATTCTCGCAGGCGTTCGTGCCGATCCTGGCCGAATTCGCGGCCCGCGAGCCGCGCCAGCGCACCCGCGAGCTGATCGATCACAGCGCCACCGCATTGTTCTGGGCGCTGCTCGCGACGACCATCCTGGGCGTGGCGGCCTCGCCGGTGCTGGTCTACCTGATGGCCTCCGGCCTGGCCCAGGATCCCGAGGCCCAGACGGTCGCGGTGACGATGACCCGCTGGATGTTCCCGTACATCCTGTGCATCTCGCTGGTCGCGCTCGGCGCAGGCGTGCTGAACACGTTCAAGCAGTTCTCGGTACCGGCCTTCTCGCCGGTGCTGCTCAACGTCTCGTTCATCGGCGCCGCCCTGTTCCTGTCCGATTACTTCGATCCGCCGATCTACGCACTCGCCGTCGGTGTCCTCGTCGGGGGTGTCGCGCAACTGCTGTGGCAGGTGCCGGCGCTGCTCAGGCTGCGGCTGCTGCCGCGGATCGGGCTCGACCTGCGCCGTGCCTACACCGATGCGCAGACCCGACGGATCCTGGGCAAGATGGGTCCGGCGGCGCTTGCGGTGTCGGTCGCGCAGATCAGCCTGATCGTCAACACCCACATCGCGTCCCGGCTCGCGCCGGGCAGCGTGTCCTGGATCTCGTTCGGCGACCGGCTGATGGAGTTCCCGACCGCACTGCTCGGTGTCGCGCTGGGCACGGTGATGTTGCCGAGCCTGTCGCGGGCCGCGGCCCGCGACGACCATGCCGAGTTCAGCGGCCTGCTCGACTGGGGACTGCGACTGACGGTGATGTTGTCGCTGCCGGCGATGGCGGGCCTCGGCCTGATGGCCGAGCCGCTGACCGCGCTCTTGTTCCACTACGGTCGGTTCGACGCCCACGACGTGGCGATGACCCGGCTCGCGGTGCTCGGCTATTCGGTCGGGCTGATCGGGCTGATCGCGATCAAGGTCCTCGCCCCGGGCTTCTACGCGAAACAGGACGTGCGCACGCCGGTGCGGATCGCCCTGTTCGTGCTCGCGATCACACAGGCGCTGAACCTGCTGTTCGTGCCGATCTTCCAGCATGCGGGACTCACGCTGGCGATCTCGGTGGGGGCGCTGTTCAACGCCGCGCTGCTGCTGTCCGGGCTGCGGCGGCGAGGCACGTACCAGCCGCTGCCCGGATGGACCGGCTTCGGATTGAAGACGATTGCCGCGACGGCGGCGATGGGCCTGCTGCTCGGCTGGACGGTGCCCAAGGTCGACTGGATCGCGATGGGGACACAACCGGGGCTGCGGATCGCGATGGCACTCGGCCTGGTCGCCGCCGGCGCGGTTGTCTACCTGGGCGTGCTGCTCGCGCTCGGGATCCGACCGCGCGACCTGCTGCGCAAGACCCGGGAGCGCCGCGACGAGGACACGATCTTTCCGCCGACCGACGTCGACGGGAACTGACCACGACAAAAGTCCCGCGCGCGGCGCGTTCGAACGACACAAAAGGCCATCGATCATGAACCGGACCATCACCTTCATCGGCGGCGGCAACATGGCGGGCGCACTGATCGGCGGCCTGGTCTCCCGGGGCACACCGAAGGAGTCGCTCAACGTCGTCGATCCGGCCCCCGCGCAGCGCACCGCACTCGCCGGCCTGCACGGCGTGGGTACGTCGGCGACTGTCGATGCGACGACACTCGGTGAGGTCGTCGTGCTCGCGGTCAAGCCCCAGCAGCTGCACGAGGCGGCGAGCCAGCTCCGGCCACACGTCTCCCGGCGGCTGGTGATCAGCGTCGCCGCCGGCGTCCGTGCGACCGACCTCTCGCGCTGGCTCGACGGGCACGCGCGGATCATCCGGGCGATGCCGAACACACCGGCGCTGATCGGCGAGGGTGTCGCCGGCCTGGCCGCGCTGCCGGGGATATCGGCCGACGATCGCGCGATCGCCGATTCGATCCTCGCCGCGGTCGGCGGCACGGTGTGGTTCGACGACGAGTCCGCGCTCGACGCGGTCACCGCGGTCAGCGGCTCCGGCCCGGCCTACGTGTTCCTGTTCATGGAGGCGATCGAACAGGCGGCGCATCAACTCGGCCTGACCCCGGCACAGGCCCGTCAGCTGACCCTGGCGACGTTCCGTGGCGCGGCCGCGCTCGCGGCCGGATCCCCGGAACCGCCGTCGGTGCTCCGCGAACGGGTCACCTCCAAAGGCGGCACCACGGCGGCCGCACTCGCGGTGATGCAGTCACGCGGGCTGGCCGGGACGATCGTCGATGCGCTGCGTGCCGCGCACCAGCGCTCGCAGGAGATGGGACGGGAATTCGGGAACTAGTGTGACTGGCCCACCGCGCGATCATCGCCGCGCGGACTCGAACGAAAAACAAAGTATCCGCGGGACAGCACACCAGGTCAGGCTCCGACTGGAGCCCGAGTGGGGATCAGCGCACTCGCTGGGACGATCGAGGACCCGCGACCGCCGAGGACATCACCCCGGATTCGAACTGCGCGGCGAGCTGCGCCGGCGACGGCGCGGCGGCGAAGCGGACACTGAGGTGAGCAGCGGCGAGGATGGCGGCGATGAACAGGATGCGGCCCACGGGGTTGCTCGGTTGCGTTGAATGACGGCGATGCGGCGGTGAATGGACTTTGTCACGAGTTGTGCGGTGACGCAGCCTTCGACCGACCGTCGGGACACCCCTGGGGACGGACGGACCTTCGTGCACGGTCGACGGCAGACCGTCGAAGGTCGCGGATATCGGGCTGGCAACGGCGATCGTGCATGGTCATCGGCTGGTGTTCACAGGTCGCGGGCGAGGTAGTGCGCGAACATGCCGGCGAATACCGCGAAACCGAACCAGTTGTTGTGATTGAACGCCTTGAAACATCCGTCGCGAGAGCGCGTGCGGATCAGTCGGTAGTGATGGACGGCAACCAGGCCGGCCGCCCCCAGACCGAGCCAGAATAACACGCCCATTCCGGCGAGCCGGCCGGCGTAGCCGAGAAGCGACAGCGTCAGCAGATAACAGGTCATCACCGCCGCGACGTCATATCGACCGAACGTGATCGCGGCGGTCCGGATGCCGATCCGCAGGTCGTCGTCGCGATCGACCATCGCGTACTCCGTGTCGTAGGCGATCGCCCAGCAGACGTTGGCCATCAGCAACACCCAGGACACCGGGGGCAACTCGCCCTGGATCGCGGCGAAGGACATCGGAATGCCGAAACCGAAAGCGATGCCGAGATAAGCCTGCGGGATGGCGAGGAATCGCTTGGTGAACGGGTAGCTGGCCGCCAGGAACGCGCCGGCGATCGCCAGCACCCACGTCAGGCGGTTGAATGGCAGGACCAGCAGGGCCGACAGCAGCGACAACACGACGAACACGACAACCGCCTCCCAGGCCCTGATCCGGCCGGAGGTCAGCGGCCGATCCCGTGTCCGTTCGACATGACGATCGAAGTCGCGATCCGCGTAGTCGTTGATCGCGCAGCCCGCCGAGCGCATCAGGACCGTGCCGAGGGTGAACGCGAACAGCGGATACCAGGCGGGCCAGCCGTCGCTGGCGATCAGCAGCGCCCAGGCGGTCGGCCACCACAGCAGCAGGATCCCGATCGGTCGATGCAGGCGGACCAGCCGGACGTACAACTGCCACCGGGTCATGGGGGACGGATCGGCGAAGGACGATGCGGCCATGGGCCGATTATCGCCCGACGGTCGGCAGGCCGCGGCCGTCGGGCCGACGCCGGGCACGGCGGGCTGGAGATGGCGGGAAGGCGGCCGATGTTTGCACGATGGCGGTGCGCCCTGGCGCTGCACATTTGTCAGGTCTGAAGCAACAACAGGACGAGGCCACCCCATGCGCACGAATCTCCCGGTCACCGACCGGGAAGTGATCGTCAGCGACGACGATTCGATCGTCTCCCGTACCGACCTCAAAGGCCGGATCGTCTACATCAATCCGACCTTCGAGCGTATCAGCGGGTTCACACCCGACGAATGCCTGGGCAAGGCACACAACATCGTCCGCCATCCGGACATGCCGCCGGAGGCGTTCGAGGATCTGTGGCTGACGCTGCAGTCGGGGCACCCCTGGACCGGTCTGGTCAAGAACCGGTGCAAGAACGGCGACTACTACTGGGTGCGGGCCAACGTCACGCCGATCCGCACTGGCGGCGAGATCACCGGTTATCTGTCGGTGCGGACCCGGCCTGCCCGGGAGGACGTCGACGCCGCGGACGCGATCTACCGGACGATGCGCTCGGGCGCGAAACACGGCATCACGCTGCGCCAGGGATCACCGGTGCTCGGCGGCATCCGCGGCCTGGGTGACCGGCTGCTGCGGCTGCCGGCCGGAACCCGGCTGGGCATGTTCCTGGGGGCACAACTGGTGATGATCGCCATGATCGTCGGCCGGCTCGCCACCGGCGCGGGTCCTTTCGACTGGGCGGTGGCGGCCATCGGCGGCGCACTCGCGGCCGTGAGCGTCGGCGGGATCGCCTGGTTCCGCTGGACCTGGGTCGAGCCGATGGAGCAGGCGCGCCGGCAGGCGATGCTGGTCGCCAGCGGTGATCTCGGTGCGACGTTCCCCGGCAGCGCGGACCGCGCCATCTCGGCGCTGCTGACCGCCTTCAGCCAGATGGTGGCCAACCTGAAGGCGACCATCGGCGACGTCGAAGGCAGCGTCACCGGACTGCGTGCGGCGACCCGCGAGGTGTCCAGCGGCAACACCGAACTGTCGCAACGGACCGAGGCACAGGCCTCGGCGTTGCAGCAGACAGCCGCCAGCATCGAACAGCTGACGGGCAGCCTGAAGAACACCGCGAGCAGCACCGGCGAAGCGCAGCAGGCGGCGCTGGCGACCAACAGCAAGGCCGAATCCGGCGGCGCGGCCGTCGAAGAGGTCGGCCGCGTGATGGAGGCGATCCGCTCCGACTTCCGGCGGATCGGCGACATCGTCGCGTTGATCGACAGCATCGCGTTCCAGACCAACATCCTCGCGCTGAACGCGGCCGTGGAGGCGGCACGCGCCGGCAGCGAAGGCCGTGGCTTCGCGGTCGTCGCCAGCGAGGTCCGCAACCTCGCCGGCCGCTGCGGCGAGGCGGCGCGCGAGATCAAGGGCCTGATCGATCAGATGGGCAAACGCGTCCAGGACAGCGACAAGGCGGTGCTGCTGGCCGCCGATTCGATGAAGGAGATCATCGTCGGCGTCGGCCGGGTGACGACCCTGATCGCCGAGATCGCGCAGGCCTCCCGCGAGCAGAGCGACGGCATCGACCAGATCAATGATGCAATGAGTTCGATCGACGCGACCACCCACCAGAATGCCTCGATGGTCGAGGAAACCAGTGCGCTGGCGGTCCAGCTCGGCCAGGACGCGGACACGCTGAGTGAATCGGTTCGCATGTTCGCCGATGCGACCCGTCGGCACTGAGCGGCCCGCGGCGACAGGCGCATCGCGATAAACATCGAGCGGCTGCATCGAGCGGCTGCACGAACGGACGACGCCCGCGGATGCGGGCGTCGTCTTTCTCGAACGGTGACCCGCGACCGCGGATCATTCCCCGGTCGGCACCCGGGGGCGCCGGCCGGTCGGCATCACTTCTTCGCCTTGTCTTCGGCCTTCTTCGCGTCGTCCTTCTTGGCGGCGGGTTTGTCGTCCTTCGCCTTCGGTTCGTCCTTCTTCGCGGTCTTTTCGGCTTTCGGCTCGTCTTTCTTCGCCGTCGGCTTCTCGTCGGCCGCCTTGGGCGCCTTCGGCGCGTCCTTCACGCCGGTGTCGGCCTTCGGTGCATCCTTGACACCGGTGTCGGACCGCGGGCGCGAGATCCGGCCGCCACCGACCGTCAGGCCCGCGGCGGCCATCGACTTGATGTTGCCTTCGCCGATTCCCTTGACGCGGGTCTCGAGATCACCAAGGTCCTTGTAGGCGCCACCGCGCTTGCGCTCCTCGATGATCCGGGTCGACAGTGCCGGGCCGATGCCCTTGATGGTCTCGAGCTCTTCCTGGCTGGCGGTGTTGGCGTCGACGGCCCACGCGATACCAACCGACGTGATGAATGCGAGCAGGCCCAGCAGCAGCTTCTTGAACATTGGTGGTCTCCCTGAGAGGGTTCGGAAAGGATCGGAAAAGAACCGGAAAAACCGTGCGGCAGCGGATCGTAGCGCAATCGGGCCGTGACGGCGAAACGATCGCCGCGGACCCGGCGTTGACGTCGTCGCATTGCAGGAACCCGCGATGCCGGGTCGACGGATCAGCGCACGTCGTGTGCCGACTCGCGCTGCGACCACAACCAGCGCACGTAGCTCGCGACGCCCTCCTCGACCGGCGCGAACCGTGCCTCGAAACCGGTCGATCGCAGGCGCGAGATGTCGGCCTCGGTGTGGCTCTGGTACTTGCCCTTCAGATCGTCGGGGAACGGCACGTATTCGATCCGGCCGCTGGCGACGAGTTCGGCCAGCGGCATCGGCGCCTCGCCGCGCAGGCCGCGGATGCCGTTGATCACCGAACACGCCACCGCGTTGAACGGCTGCGCGCGACCGGTGCCGCAGTTGTAGATGCCGCTGCGGTCGGGCTGGTCGAGGAAATGCAGGATCACCCGCACCACGTCGTCGACGTGGATGAAGTCCCGGCGCTGTTCCCCGGCGTCCCAGCCGTCCCAGCCGGCGAACAGCCGGACCTTGCCGTCGGCCAGGAACTGGTTGAACGCGTGGAACGCGACCGACGCCATCCGGCGCTTGTGCGACTCGCGCGGGCCGTAGACGTTGAAATAACGCAGGCCGACGACCTGGCTGCCCAGGTCCGGCAGCCGGCGCGTGACCACCCGGTCGAACAGCAGCTTCGAGTAGCCGTAGACGTTCAGCGGCCGCTCACATTCCGGCGTCTCGACGAACCGGGACGAGCCGCCGTAGATCGCCGCCGAGGATGCATAGATGAACGGGATCCGGTGCAGCGAGGCATGGCGCAGCAGGCTCTGCGAGTACCGGTAGTTGTTCTCCATCATGTAGCGGCCGTCGGACTCCATCGTGTCCGAGCAGGCACCCTGGTGCAGGATCGC
>CADEEH010000200.1 GCA_902826305.1 uncultured Burkholderiales bacterium | reverse complement strand
TCGTCGCCGGTGTACAGCAGCGCCGCGTCGACGACCCCTTCGATCGACAGCAACTGGCGTTCGAGATGGACGATCGAACTGCGTTTGCCGGCGATGTTGACCATGTCGACCGAACGACCGCGCAGCACGAAGTGTTCACGGTCGCTGGTCTCGATGACGTCGGCGAGTGTGGTGCGCGCGCCGACGTGTCCGCCTTCGGCGAACGTCTCGCCGGCTTCGACCCCGACCGACACCCCGGCCAGTGTCCGCCACTGCGGCCCGTCGACCGTGCGGCGCGAGGCGACCTGCCCCGTCTCCGTGCTGCCGTAGATCTCGACCAGCGGCGCCGCGAACGCCTGCTCGGCCTGCGCGGCCATCTCGTCGGGCAGCGTCGACGTGGCCGACAGCACCAGGTCGACCGGTGGTGCCTCGACGCCGGCACCCAGGCACGCGCGCAGGTGCACCGGTGTGGTCACCAGCATCCGCGGCCGCGGCAGCGCACGCAACGCGGCGGCGACGTCGGCCGGGAAGAACGGTCGTTCGGCGGCGAACGATCCACCCCCCTGCAACGGCAGGAACACCGTCGATTCGAAACCGTAGGAGTGCTGCGCGGGCACGGTGCCGAGCACCGCGAGCGGATGGTCGGGATCGAGCTTCAGGCGTTCGGCCTCGGGGCGTGCACTGTCGACGATCGTGCCCCAGCGCCGCGTGTGGGCGCCGGATTCGCCGGTGGTGCCCGAGGTGAACAGCACCGCGGCCACCTGGCTGGCCGGAAACGACGGCACGGCCACCGGCTGGATGACCGGCGCGCTGGCGAGATCGTCCGGATAACGGTGCTGCGCCATGCCGCGCAGATCGTCGGCCTGGCCCGCGGCCTCGTCGTGCAGGCGGTACAGGCCCGCGTAGCGATGCTCGAGTTCGGCCAGCGTCGCCGGCATCAGGTTGTGCGGCAGCAGGCTCACCTGGCCGCGCGTGAGCGCCGCTCCGATGCCGACCGTGAAACGGTACCGGTCGTTGCAGGCATTGATCATCCAGACGCGGTCCGGCAGCCGCGCAGCGAGTGCCTTCACGTCGGTGACGAAACGGGCCAGCGTGATCGGCTGGCCCGCCTGCCAGGCGACGATCGCCTGCGGATGGGTGTGGCTGCACAGCGGCAACCCGCGTGTCATTGCCGCCCCCGCGAGAACGCCCGCACGCCGGCCATCAGGTCCACGTGCTGGAAGTCCGGGAAACGCCAGCGACGCACCGCGTATTCGGCCACGAACATCAGCAGGACCGCAGGTGCGGTCAGCAGGTTCGCCAGCACCGACCACCAGTACGCCTGGCCGGCGAGCCACAAACCGAGCGAGACCAAGGCCATCGCGACGAAGAACACGGTCCAGGCGACCGTCACCGATCGGGTATAGGCGATCAGGTGCGGCGGCAGTTCACCGTGCACGGTCAGCGCGAGCCGGGTGATCAAAGGCCTGCGTCCCGCGATCAGCGTGCGGCCGAAGATCCAGGCCAGCAGCGCGTTGCTGCCGGCGTGCTGGGCCAGATACACCCAGCGCGGATCCCAGCCGCGCCCGGCCTGGTCGCGCCAGGCCAGTGCCGCGACCGCTACCGCGACCAGTGCCACCGGCCAGCGCCAGCGGCTCGTCCACGAAGCGGCCACCACGACCACGACCATCGAGACCAGCGCCACGCCGTAGCCCCAGCCATCACGCACGTCGCGGACGGTGAAGTCGTGGACCAGCCACAGATACGCGCCCATCGCGATCACGGCGCCGATGATGCCGGCCACGGCGATCGCCCGGTTCCACTGGGTCATGGGATTGACGCGTCGCGGGCCGGGTCAACCACCCGGTCGTCGCCAGTCGATCCGGTCGAAGACACGATGGGTCACGCGAACCACCCCGGGGTCACGAGGTCCGGTGCGCCTGGATGTGGCGGGCCAGCGAACGCAGCGACGCGAAGATGCGGACGTTGTCCTCGTCGTCCGAACGGAGTTCGAACCCGTAGCGCTTGGAGACGACCAGCGCGATCTCGAGGATGTCGATCGAATCGAGGCCCAGCCCCTCGCCGTACAGGGGCGCCTCGGGATCGATCTCGGCCGGGGCGACCTCCAGGTTCAGGGCGCTGACGACCAGGCCCGACAGCTCGGCCTCGAGCGCCGGGTCGACAGCGGCGGGATCGGACATCGACGGCGGGTCGCCGCGTTCGGCAGGTTGATTCATGACCCGCCGATTGTAGCGAATGCGCCACCGGACCGCCCGCCGGACCGGGCGAATCGGTCCATTACCAGATTCCGAGCGACAGTCCCTCGGCGAGGGCCTGCCCCAGTTCGGCGGCGCGGCCGAGGTCGGCCGGGCCGATGACCTTCGGGGCCAGGATCGCCTCCGGTGTCTGGGCGTGGGTCAGCACGATCGTCGGCTCGGCCACCGGGCGCAGCCGCCAGCCGGTGGTGATCCGCTCGACCTGCCGCGCCGCGCCCGTCGCTGCCGGCGCAGATGATCGTCGCGTACGGGCGACCCGCGATCCGGTCGAGCAGCGGATAGTAGGTGCGATCGAAGAAGTCCTTCATCACGCCGGCCAGCGAGCCGAGGTTCTCCGGGGCGACGAACAGATAGCCGCCGGCGGCCAGCATCGCGGCCGGATCGACGCCCGGTGCGTCGAGGATGTCGACCCGGCAGCCGCTGCCGCCGCCGCGGGCGGCCTCGGCGGCGGCCTGCGCCAGTTGCCGCGAGCCGCCGGTGGCCGACCACCAGACGATCAGCAGCCGCGCCGCGACCGGGCCGGACTGCGCCGGATCAGGGATCGGGGCCACGGTCGGATACCGGGTTCAGCCCCGGAACATCAGCGTGGCCAGGCCGAGGAAGATGAAAAAACCCATGCTGTCGGTCGTGAAGGTCAGCAGCACCGAGGAGCCGAGCGCCGGGTCGCGTCCGAACCGTTCCAGCAGCAGCGGCACCGCGACCGCGATGATCGCCCCGAGCAGCAGGTTCAGGATCATCGCCAGCATCATCGTGACGCCGAGCATCACACCCTGCGGCGTGTCGCTGTAGAGCCACCAGGCGAAGGCACCCGCGATCGAGCCCCAGACCAGGCCGTTGAGCGCGGCGATCAGCAGCTCCTTCAGGAACAGCTTGCGGGCGTTGGACAAGTTGACGTGGCCGAGTGCGATCGAACGGATCACCAGCGTCATCGTCTGGTTGCCCGAGTTGCCGGCGATGCCGGCGACGATCGGCATCAGCGCGGCCAGCGCGACGATGCGTTCGATCGTGTCCTCGAACGCACCGATCACCCGCGAGGCGAAGAACGCGGTGCACAGGTTCAGCGCCAGCCACAGCCAGCGGTTCTTGGCCGATGCCCACAGGTTGGCGAACAGGTCCTCTTCGTCGCGCAGGCCGGCGGCCGACAGCACTTCGGACTGGCTCTCCTCGCGGATCACGTCGACCACCTCGTCGACCGTCAGCCGGCCGATCAGCCGTTTCTTCAGGTCGACCACCGGCGCCGAGACCAGGTTGTAGCGCTCGAACGCCTGCGCGGCTTCGTAGACGTCGTCGAGCGCCTGCAGCGTCAGCACGTCGCGCAGCATCACCTCCTCGACCTTCGCCTCGAGCTCGTTGACCAGCAGCCGGCCCAGCGGCAGCGTGCCCAGCAGCACGTCGTTGCGGTCGACGACGAAGACCTGGTCGGTGTGGTCGGGCAGCTCGTCGAAGCGACGCAGGTAACGCAGCACGGTCTCCAGCGACACGTCCTCGCGCACGGTGACCAGGTCGAACGACATCCGGGTGCCGACCGAATCCTCCGGATACGACAACGCGGCGCGAAGCTGCTCGCGTTCCTCCTGGTTGAGTTGCGCGCGGACCTCGTCGACCACCTCGGCCGGCAGGTCCGGGGCGAGGTCGGCGATCTCGTCGGCTTCGAGCGACTCGACCGCCTCGATCAGCTCGTCGCGATCCATCGACCGGATCAGCGACTCGCGCACCGAGTCCGACACCTCGAGCAGGATCTCGCCGTCGCGCTCCGGCTTGACCAGGTCCCAGGTCATCAGCCGGTCTTCCGGCGGCAAGGCCTCCAGGATGTAGGCGACGTCGGCCGAGTGCAGCCGTTCGAGCCGGTGCGCGAGTTCGTGCAGGTGCTGGCGGTGGACCAGTTTCTCGACCAGGTCGTGGCGCGCGTCGTCCTCGCCGTAGTGCTGCCGCTGCGCGAGGTCGAGCACGATCCGATGGCGCTTGAGCAGGTCCTGGACCTCGGCGAGTGCGCGCGACGCCTCCTCCGGATCGCTCGGAACGACGGCCTGCTCTTCGGCGGCGATCTCGCGCTCTGGCGCCAGCGGTTGCTCAGCCATGTCCGGTCTCGGTCCGGGGTTTCGGCAGGCCGGCGAATCGGGGATCAGCGGCCGCGGTTGCCCGGCAGGCGGTCGAACGACGGACTCCTGGCGGGCGACGCAATTCTAGGCGTATTCGATCGCCCCGCATTCGCGGATGGTCGATCCGCCCCGTCGACGAACCGCATCGTGCGACGAACGGTCCGCGACCGCGTCGAGGCGTTCCGCCAATGCAACGTCCGGCGCAGCGGCCGGCGGATCAGGGAGCGCCGGCGCGAGCGGGGCGCGACGGGCCCAGGGCCCTGTCGACAACCCTAGGCCGCGCCGAGGGCCTCCGCCTCGGCCTCGGCCGGCGGCCAGAGCGGCGTCAGCAGCGGCGCGCCGGATGTCGGCGACGGCACCGTCAACAACGCCGACACCTCGGTGACATCGACCCCCGGGGCCACCTGCCGTACACGGTCGATGAGTTCGCCGGCCAGTTGCTCGAGCCGCGCCAGCGCGAGGTCGATCGCCGCATCGAAGCCCGCATCGTCGAGGCGGTCGGTCAGGCCGCGGTTCATCTCGACGAACCAGGGCATGCCGGCCTGGTCGATCAGGCGCTTCGGATTGGCGCCCGGGGTGGCCGCCGCCCAGCGCCTGAGCAGCGACTGGACGGCGCGGTTGAGCACCTGGGAGCGATCGAGCCGCGGCGACAGCTTGGCCATCCGCACGACATCGGTCAGCCGGCCCTGGAAATACAGCGGGCACAGGATCGCCCAGTAGTACGTGTAGTCCCAGAACACCTTGGCCGGCATCGCCTCCGGATGCCCGAACATCGGATACTGGTCGCGATAGATCGGCAGCATGCTGTCGTACAGCGACAGGAAGATCCGGTCGTACAGGCCGCCGATCATGCCGACCGGGCCGCCGGCGCGGTCGATCGCGATCAGTTCGGTGACGAAGGTGTTGGCGAACGCGATGAAGTCGCTGCCCGGCGAGTAGAACGGATCGAGGAACACACCGGCCTCGCCGACCAGCGCCCAGCGCCCGGTGCCCGAGTACACCTTCTTGCAGCCATACGAGAAGTGGCGCAGGAACGCGAAGTCCTGCAGCCGGTCGCGGCGACGATCGAGTTCGACGTGAAGCCGCGGCTGGTGTGTGGCGATCCAGTCCATCGCCTTGTCGAACGTGTTCATCGTCTCGATCGGGTGCATCGCCGCGTCGCAGACGATGCCGATCGAATGGGAACCCGACGACAACGGGATCAGCCACACCCAGTAGCCGGGCCCGACCAGGTGACTGGTCGACAACCAGCGGTTCGGATGCAGGCAGCGGGCGTGGAACTCCGCATCGTCGGTCCAGCGGTCGATGTCGATCCGATCGTCGATGCGGAACCAGACCGCGTTGACCTCATGGCCATTGGGGCGGGCCAGGTCGAGCCGGCGCTTGACCAGTTGGGCACGACCGGTCGCATCGACCAGCCAGCGCGATCGGACCTCGCGCCGATCGCCCTCGCGTTCGAAGACCACACGATGCGCACCGGATCCGTCGGCCAGCTCGAACTCGCGGATCATCGACCCGTCGACGAAATGCACGCCGGCCTCGGCAGCGAATCGGGCGAGCGAGTTCTCGAAGATGCCGCGATCGATCTGCCAGGCACCGGTCGGCAGGAAGGTGCTGGCACCGAGTTCGGTGACGTCGGCCAGTTCGTCGCGGCCTTCACTGAAGAAGAAGCGGAAGCCGAACTTGCGCAGCTGTTCGCCCTGCAGATGGTCGCGCAGGCCGAGGGCCTGGGCGAAGTAGTGGGCACCGATCTCGACGGTCGATTCACCGACCTTGTGCGCGGCGTGTGGCACCGGGTGGCGCCGACGTTCGATCACCAGGATATCGGTCGCCGGATCTCGGCGCTTG
The DNA here is from genome assembly GCA_902826305.1 of uncultured Burkholderiales bacterium. Lineage (GTDB taxonomy): Bacteria > Pseudomonadota > Gammaproteobacteria > Burkholderiales > Burkholderiaceae_E > CADEEH01. Next base: position 1,277 of record CADEEH010000200.1, on the reverse strand, counting down.
AGCTGCAGCGCGAGCGTGAGGCCGGCCAGGCCGCCGCCCATGATCACCACATCGTGTGTCTCAGCAGTCATTCGGACGTTCCTCGGCGCCGACGCGTGGATGCGGCAGTCTACCGCAGTGCGGTGGACGAACCATGGCGAGTGGTCGGTCGGTGCACATTGGTCGCGACACCCGGATTCGGGGCACATGAGCCCCTGACGCCAGCAAGGTAAGGTAACGAAACGAAAACATGGGTGGCGCGATGCAGCACCACCCCCATAATCGCCTCGATCCGACGTATCTCAGATCCGGCCCCGTTGCGGCGTCGATCGTGAGTCGTTCGGAGCCCGGCCTCGCAATCCCATCGAGGATGACGCATCGAGGTTCCGGGAAGGCAGTACCGGCGGCGATGGGCTTCGCGCCCACCTGAGTCCGTCCACGCAGTGTGCCCGGCGCAACCACCTTGCGCGCTTGCGGCGCCGACGTGACCGGACGAGACCGATCTCGATACTCGACCCTGCACGCGATGGTCGGCCCACGGCATCGCGACGAAACAAGGACAGCACAACGATGATCTTCCACGCCTACGACATCCGCGGCATCTACGGCGAGGACCTGAATCCCGAAATCGCCCATCGGATCGGCTGGTTCCTGCCGCGACTGCTCGACGCCCGTGCGGTGCTCGTCGGCCGTGATGCGCGTCTCAGTTCACCGGAGATGTTCGAGGCGTTGTCGCGCGGCATCACCGAGGCCGGCGCCGATGTGCACGACCTCGGGCTGGCGACGACGCCGATGGTCTACTGGTTCACCGGCCGGGGCGGCTACGACGCCTCGGTGATGATCACCGCATCCCACAATCCGGCCGAATACAACGGCATGAAGGTCTCCGGTCGTGGGGCACGACCGATCGGGCGCGATGCCGGCCTGGCCAAGTTGCGACGCTGGGTCGAAAGTGACCAGCGCTGCGTGCCGGCGACCCGCCGCGGCAACGTGCTGCGAGTGGACCGGCGCCATGAGTACGTGCAGTTCCTGCGCGGGCACCGGCCGCCGCTCGAGGGACTGAAGCTGGTCATCGACACCGCCAACGGCATGGGTGGCCTGATCGTCCGCGACCTGGTGGGTGATGGCGCCGAGTATCTGTTCGAGGCACTCGACGGGCGTTTCCCGAACCACGAGCCCAATCCGCTCGCCCACGAGAACCTGTCGGTGCTCAAGCGGCGTGTGGTCGAGACCGGCAGCGACCTGGGCATCGCGTTCGACGGCGATGCCGACCGGGTGATGTTCATCGACGAGACCGG
>CADEEH010000199.1 GCA_902826305.1 uncultured Burkholderiales bacterium | reverse complement strand
CGGATTCTCCGCGCCGCCGGTGGTGAACTGGCTGCCGTCGGAGATGAACAGGTTCTTGATGTCGTGGGTCTGGCCCCACTTGTTGCAGACCCCGTCCCTGGCCTCGGCACTCATCCGGCAGCTGCCCAGGTTGTGGGTCGACGGATAGGGCGGCGTGCGGAACGCCTTGACCGCACCGGCAGCCTTGTAGACCGCCTCACCCTGCTTGAACGCGTGGTTGCGCATCGCGATGTCGTTGTCGTGATCGTCGAAGTGCACGTTGGGCACCGGATTGCCCCACTTGTCCTTGACGTCCTTGTTCAGCGTGATCCGGTTCGTGCTGCGCGGCATGTCCTCGCCGACCAGCCACATGCCGGCCATGTTCTCGTAGTGGTCCATGAACCAGGCGAAGTCCTCGCCCCAGCCGCCCGGGTTCAGGAACGCGGCCATGAACGGCAGGCCGAGCGACAAGGTCTCCATCTCGTAGCCGCCGACGAAGCCGCGTTTCGGATTGTTGGCCGCCTCGTCGCTGATGATGCCGGCCATCGTCGTGCCCTTGTACATCTTGACCGGGTCCTTGAACACCGCGTACACCGAGCCGGTCATGTGCCGCATGTAGTTGCGTCCGACCTGGCCCGACGAGTTCGCGAGCCCGTCCGGATACTTGGACGAGGCCGACAGCAGCAGCAGCCGCGGCGTCTCGATCGAATTGCCGGCGACGCAGACGATGCGCGCCTTCTGCCGCTGCTCCTTGCCGTCCTTGTCGAAGTACACGACCCCGGTGACCTTGCCGGTGTCGTCGTGTTCGATGCGGCTCACGTGCGCCTCGGTGCGCAGTTCCAGGTTGCCGGTGGCCTCGGCCTTCGGGATCTCGGTGTACAGCGTCGACCACTTGGCGCCGGACTTGCAGCCCTGGAAGCAGAAGCCGATCTGCAGGCAGCTGCCGCGACCGTCGCGCGGCTGGCTGTTGATCGCCATCCGGCCGGTGTGGCACTCCTTGTAGCCGAGCTTCTTCGCGCCGGCGTACATCACCTTGAAGTTGTTGTTGCCCGGAAGCCCGGGGATCCCGTTGGTCCGCGTGACCCCCATCTTGTCCTCGGCCTTCGCGTACCAGGGCTCGAGTTCCTGCAACGTCAGTGGCCAGTCCAGCAGGCTCGCGCCCTTCAGGTCACCGTAGACGGTACGGGCCTTGAACTCGTGCTCGTGGAAACGCAGCGATGCACCCGCCCAGTGGGTGGTCGAGCCACCGACGGTCTTGCAGATCCATGCCGGCAGGTTCGGGAAGTCCTTGGCGACGCGCCACGAGCCGGAGGTTGTCCGGTTGTCGAGCCAGGCGAGCTGCAGGAACGACTTCCACTCGTCGTTGAGGAAGGTCGCCGACGACTGGCGCGCGCCCGCCTCCAGCAGCACCACCTTGATGCCCTTCTGGCACAACTCGTTGGCCAGCGTGCCGCCGCCGGCACCCGAGCCGATCACCACGGCCACCGATGCATCGTTCGTGTCGAAAGTCGCCATCGCTGTCTCCTCGATCCCTGGTCGGCCGGCCGCGGTCGCGGTCACCGGCTCGTTGTTGTTGGCTCGTCGGCACCGCCGCGTGCGCGGCGGGCGGGCGTGCGTGCCGATCAGCCGGCGCGCAGGTTCGGACTCGGGCTGGCCTGCGGTGACGGCGCCGGCAGCCACTTCAGGTCCTGGAAGCCGCGGGTGATGTAGCCGCCCTTGTCCCACGACGAGCCGGGGTAACCGAAGGCCTTGTAGGCCATGTCGTTGTCGTAGAGCGAGGTGATGCACTTGCCGCGCACGGTGGCGAAGAACGGCGTGCCCTCGAGCGACTTGACCGCGGCCAGCTGCTTGGCCGCCGGCGCGGCGGCGAACTTGCCGCCGACCGCCTTGTCGAGTGCCATCACGCCGTCGCGCAGCAGCGTGGCGGCCTTCGGATCCTTGCCCGCATCGGCGTCGAGGTCCTTGGCCACCAGCGCGTAGACCGCGTCGGGCAGTCGTTTGTGGGGGTACAGCACACGGGCCATCTTCAGGATCGCGGTGCCGTCGGACTGGCTCAACGTCTTCAGCTCCACCGCCCAGACCGTCGACGGCGCCAGCGACGCGAGCACGCTGCCGGCGGCGATCGTGCCCATCAGCACGCCGGAGCCGCGCAGCAGTTCGCGACGGGTCAGCGGCAGGTCGAGCCGCGGCACTTCGCCCGAGGGTTCGTCGGCGCAACCGTCGGCGACGACGTCCGGGCGGATCGGGATCACGTGTCTCATCGATGTCTCCTCCTGGGTGTCGGCGCGGATCGCCTCACCGGTGTCGTGGGCGACGGATCGCGCCCGCCGGGCTCGACGGCCCGGCGCGCCGATTCTTCCATCGCGTTCGCGCGGCAAGGTAACAGCCGGCTACCACATCGACGGCATCGCGCAAGCGCATGTGCTCGGGCCGGCACGCAGGCGACCCGCAGGCGAACTACTGGCGGGCGCCGCGAACCCGGTCGTGGTCGAGTGCAACGATCGGCGCGTCGCGGCCACCGGCGAGTGCAACCGCGGCCGGGCGCAGCGTCGTCACCCGGGCGCCGGCCTCGTAGCGGCGCTGCAGGAAACGCAGGCAGGTCACGCGCAGGAACGACGCGAAGTTGGACACCTCGCCGCGATGCTCGAGGATCTCGTCGTGGAAGGTCGCGATCAGGTGATTGGTCGTCGTCCCTTCGTCGGCGGCCATGTCGGCCAGGATGTCCCAGAACAGGTTCTCCAGCCGGATGCTGGTGACCACGCCGTGGATGCGCACGCTGCGCGAGCGCGGCTCGTACTGGATCGGATCCGCCTTGACGTAGAGTTCACACATGTGTCCGGTCTCCTCGCGTCGCATGTTCAATCGCCGGCGTGCTGCCGCCGGCATCGTCGATGCATCGCGGCGCCGTCCTGTGCTGCGGCGCGCTCCGTGCATCGAGGCGCCGACTGGTCCGCACTCGTGCGGAACGCGGTGGTGGAGATTCCGCCCGGCGCCGAACACGAGCATACTCGGATTCACATGATCCGATGCCCTGAACTTCGCGTCTGGTTACCGCATCGCGCGGCGCCGCGGCATCGTCCGCGTCGTCGGGTCGTGATCGCGGCCGCCGCCTGGCTGGCGGCTTCGGCCGCCGTCGACGCGCAGGCGCAGATCCATCCGTCGCCGGTGGTCGGCCCGGCCTGGGGGCCGTACATCGGCGGGGCGATCGGCGGCGCCCGCGACGGCGGCGACTACGGCGGTGCAACGGTCGTCGATCGCACCGGCGTCGCACTGAAGGCGTACTTCGGCTTTCGTGCGAACCCGTGGTTCGGCGTCGAGATGGGCTTCGTCAGCCTGCCGTCGACGCGCACCGAATCGGGTACGTTCGGTGGCACACGCACCGTCACCTACGATCACGACGCGGTGCCGCTGGTGCTCGCCGGCTTCCTGCCGCTGACGCCGGTGGCCGAACTGACCGGCCGCTTCGGGCTGCTGCTGGACAGCGGTTATCGGTCCGACCGGGTCTGCTTCGACGCGAACGGCCGGTCGTACTACTGCTCGTCGACACCCCTGACCTACGGTGCCGGTCTGCGGCTCGCGCTGCCCAACGGGCTGGGTCTTCGTGTCGACTACGATTTCTTCCAGATCGACGATGCGGCCGATGCGCCGCGGGCCCGGGTCTCGATGCTGAGCATCGGCCTGGACTACCGCTTCTGACAACAAGGGTGAACCCCATGGGCACGATGATCGAACTGACCTCGTCCGACGGACACCGTTTCCGCGCCTATCGATCACAGCCGACCCAGACGGTGCGCGGTGCGGTCGTGGTCCTGCAGGAGATCTTCGGCGTCAACCGGCACATCCGCGGCGTCGCCGATCGTTTCGCCGGTGACGGGTATGTCGCGATCGCACCGGCCTTGTTCGATCGCGTCGCCCCGGGTTACGAGACCGGCTACTCGCCGGACGACATCGCGGCCGGCCGCGCGCTGATGGAACGGATCGATCAGCAGTCGGCGCTCGCCGACATCGCGACGAGTGTCGCCTCGGCGTCCGGCGACGGCAAGGTGGCCGTGGTCGGCTACTGCTGGGGCGGCACGCTGGCGTGGCGCGCGGCCGCCCATGTCGGTGGCATCGCCTGCGCGGTGGCCTATTACGGCGGATCGATCCCGAAGTACGCGGCCGAACGACCGGCGTGCCCGATGCTGCTGCACTTCGGCGAGAAGGACTCGACACCGAGCCCTGCCGACGCGCGGGCGGTCATCGCCTCGCACCCGACGGCGAGTGCCCATTTCTACGATGCCGGTCATGGCTTCAATTGCGACGAACGCGGGTCGTACCACGAGCCCAGTGCCACGCTCGCCCGCCAGCGCACGCTGGCCTTCCTGGCCGCCCACGTCGGCTGACCGCGGTCACGTCTCAATCGTCCTCGAGCGACCTCCGCCAGCTGGACTTCAGCAGCCGCGACAGCGCCCGATCGGCGAGCACGACGCCGCCGGTCTGGCAACGTGCGCAATAGTTGGTCTCGTTGTCGGCGTGGACGATCCGCTGCACCGGTGAGCCGCAGACCGGGCACGGCTGGCCAAAGCGGCCGTGCACCGCCATCTCCGGCCGGAACGCGGTCACCTTCTCGGGGAAATTGTCGCCGGCCTCGCGGCGCAGTCGATCGATCCACTCGGCGAGCACCGCGCGCGTCGCCGTGTACAGCCGCTCGACCTGATCGTCGTCGAGCCGCGAGGTCAGCAGGATCGGCGACAGCCGGGCGCGATGCAGGATCTCGTCCGAGTACGCGTTGCCGATGCCGGAGAACACCTGCGGGCTGGTCAGCATCCGCTTGAGCGTGTGATTGCCGGCGCGCAACCGCGACACGAAGGCCGGCAGGTCGGCCTGCAGCACCTCGAGCCCGCCGCGATCGTGTGCGGCCAGCGCGGCTTCGCCCTCGAGCAGATGGATCGATGCCCGCTTGCGGGTGCCGGCCTCGGTGAAACTCAGTTCGCCGCCCTCGAAGCGGAACACGGCCAGCAGCGCGCGGGGCGGAAACTTCGCGGCACCGGACGATGGACTTCGGCGGCTCGCCGGCGAGGCACGCTGTCGGGTCGGCCGCGAACTGGCGCGCGCGGCGCCCGATCGCCCCGGACCGCTCCCGGCACCGTTCGGGTCGGCGTCGGCTTCGTCGGTCACATCGGGATGCCAGTGCAGGCGGCCGGCGATCATCAGGTGGATCACCAGGAAAAGGTCGCCGTCGAAAGCCAGCACCAGCCGCTTGCCCGAGCGCCGCACCGCGAGCACCCGATGCGCCTCGATCGAGGCCAGCGGCGGTCGGGCGGTACGCAGCACGAAGGGACTCGCCAGGCGGACCGCGAGCAGCCGGTGGCCGACCAGACGTCGCGCCAGGTGCTCGGCGTAGACGACGACATCGGGCAGTTCGGGCATGAACGGATCCGTCCGCAGCGACCGCGCCGACGGCGGACAGAGAGCCCGTCGCCGGTCATCGGCCGATGGTCGGCCGGGTGCTCGGCCAGTGGTCACCCGACCCCGTCAGGGCACCGGTTTCCCGCCGGCAGGCAACGAATATACTTGCACGATCATGACCGATACAACGCTTCAACGCTTCCAGCAGGACGTCATCGACGCGTCGATGCAGGTGCCGGTGCTGGTCGATTTCTGGGCGCCCTGGTGCGGACCGTGCAAGACGCTGACACCGCTGCTCGAGAAGCTCGAGCAGCAGTACGCCGGGCGCTTCAAGCTGGTCAAGGTCGACACCGATGCGCAGCAGGAACTGGCGCAGCACTTCCGGATCCGTTCGATTCCGACCGTGTACGCGTTCGTCGGCGGGCGCCCGGTCGACCAGTTCCAGGGTGCGCTGCCCGAAGGCAAGCTGCGCGAGTTCATCGATCGGCTGATGCCCAATCCGGGCGACATCGAACTCGATAACGCGATGGCCGCGATGGAACGCGGCGACGTCGCCGCGGCCACCGACCATGTCCGCAAGGCGCTGCAACTCGATCCGGGCAACGATTCGGCGCGCCTGCTGTATGCGCAGATCCTGTTGCAGGCCAAGGATCCCGCGGCGGCCCTGGCGCAGATCGAGCAGACGTCGGCCGAGGCACAGGCTGATCCGCAGGTGCAGGCATTGGTCGCGCAGATCCGGCAGGCACTCGATGCGATGCACGTGCCCCCGCCGATCGACCTCGTCACCCGCGTCGCCGAGGCGCCCGAGGATCTGGCCGCCCGGCAGCGACTGGCCGAACACTACGTCGAGCACAAGGCCTGGGCACCGGCGCTCGAGCAGTTGCTCGAGATCGTCCGCCGCGACCGCACGTTCGGCGACGATTTCGGCCGCAAGAAGATGATCGAGGTGTTCGGCCTGGCCGCCGCCCAGCCCCAGCTGGTGGCCGAGTGGCGACGTCGCCTGAGCTCGGTGCTGTTCTGAGTTTCTGAGCGATCTGCCGGTCGCCAGCACCGTGGCGGTGCGCGTGTCTTGGACACGGGCGACGGGCAACCGCGGGTCGGCCGCCGGATACCCCAGTCCCTGTAAGCGGGTTCGACAGTCGGGTGTGAATTTGTCGCCTGCCCGCGACGTTGCCCGCGACATTCGTCACGGCGCCGCGCGTTCCGCGAAGGTTCAATGTACCTTCCGTCTCCCGACCGTTGCCGCCCCGCCTCGCTCCCAAGAACGCGCGATGCCGTCGGTCCGGAGGCGACCTCAGAATCAACGTCGAGACTTTTCGCCGAACCCGCCATGACCGCAATCTATTTCGACCGTTCCCTCAGCGACGACGAACGACGCGCGCAGCTCTACGCGGGTGATCTGTTCGTCTATTCGGCCAATCGCGCCAGCCTCGAGCTGATCGCGCTGGCCTCGCAGCTGCTGTCGGATGCCTTCGGCGGCCGCGACCCGCGCGTGGTCCAGTACGAGATGGATGTCGCGGACTACGCGGCGGTGCTCTCCAAGGTCAAGCCGCAGTTCATCCACCATCCCGAATGCAAGCGGCTGCTGCCGCAGATGATGGAAGCGATCGGCTGCGACCTGGACCAGATCCATTTCGACGTGCCGCGGATGCGCAGCGCGACCAGCGACGGCTACCTGACCACCGGCATCGCCTACGCGTTCCATCCGCATCGCGACACCTGGTACTCGGCGCCGATGTGCCAGATCAACTGGTGGCTGCCGATCTACGAGATCGAAGCAGGGCGTGCACTGGCGTTCCACCCGCAGTATTTCGACCGGCCGGTGGCCAACGATTCCGAACGTTACGACTACCAGCGCTGGAACGCGACCTCGCGCTTCAACGCCGCGACCCACATCGGCCACGACACGCGGGTGCAGCCCAAGCCGCAGGAAGCGCTGGAACTCGATCCGAACATCATCGTCGTCGCGCCGCCCGGAGGCATGCTGCTGTTCTCGGCCGCGCACCTGCATTCGTCGGTGCCCAACCACACCGGCGAGACCCGCTACAGCATCGATTTCCGGACCGTGCACGCGGGCGACCTGCGCGCGCGCCGGGGCGCGCGCAACATCGATTCCAAGTGCACCGGCTCGGCGATCAACGACTACCTGCGCGGCAG
>CADEEH010000198.1 GCA_902826305.1 uncultured Burkholderiales bacterium | reverse complement strand
GCTGCTGCGCCATCGTCTGCATGCCGTAGCAGATGCCCAGCACCGGCACGCCGAGTTCGAACACCACCGGCGGGGCGATCGCGGTCGCATCCTCGTAGGCCGACATGTGGCTGCCCGACAGGATCACGCCACACGCGCCGAACGCACGGATCTGCGCGGCGGGCAGGTCACACGGATGGATCTCGCAGTAGACCTTCGCCTCGCGCACGCGGCGGGCGATCAGCTGGGTCACCTGCGAGCCGAAGTCGAGGATCAGGATCCGGTCGTGACGGGGTGCGGACATGGCGGGCGCGGGCTCGTTCAGGCGGTCGGGCGGGCCGGTCGCCCGCACGTGCCGAGCGCCGCCGCGGGGCGGTCGATCGGGCGGTTGGAATCAGTCGGCCTGGTAATTCGGCGCTTCCTTCGTGATCTCGACATCGTGCACGTGGGACTCGCGCACGCCGGCCGAGGTCACCTCGACGAACTGGGGCTGGGTGCGCATCGCGTCGATCGTCGCACAGCCGCAGTACCCCATGCTGGCCCGCAGGCCACCGGCCAGCTGGTACAGGATCGCGATCGCCGAACCCTTGTATGGCACCCTGCCCTCGATGCCCTCGGGCACCAGCTTGTCGGCATTGACCGCCGGATCCTGGAAGTAGCGGTCGGCCGCCCCGTCGGTCATCGCGCCGATCGACCCCATGCCGCGATAGGTCTTGTACGAACGGCCCTGGAACAGCACCACCTCGCCGGGTGCCTCCTCGGTGCCGGCGAACAGCGAGCCGAGCATCACCGCGTATGCGCCGGCGGCGATCGCCTTGGCCACGTCGCCCGAATAACGCACGCCGCCGTCGGCGATCAGCGGCACGCCGGTGCCATCGAGGGCGCGGGCGACGTCGCTGATCGCCGAGATCTGCGGTACACCGACCCCGGCGACGATCCGCGTGGTGCAGATCGAGCCCGGGCCGATGCCGACCTTGACCCCGTCTGCGCCGGCCTCGAGCAGCGCCCGCGCCGCTTCGGCGGTGGCGATGTTGCCGCCGATCACCTGGATCGACGCGTAACGGCGCTTGATCTCGTGGACCCGGTCGAGCACACCTTTGCTGTGGCCATGTGCGGTGTCGACCACCAGCACGTCGACACCGGCGCGCACCAGTGCCTCGCAGCGTTCCTCGGCATCGGCGCCGACGCCGACCGCGGCACCGACCCGCAGCTTGCCCTTGGCATCCTTGCACGCGTTCGGATGTTCGGTCGCCTTCAGGATGTCCTTGACGGTGATCAGCCCCTTGAGCTCGAACGCCGAGTTGACGACCAGCACGCGCTCGAGCCGGTGCTTGTGCATCAGGTCCTGCGCCTCGTCCAGCGGCGCGCCTTCGCGCACGGTGACCAGCCGCTCGCGCGGGGTCATGATGTTGCGCACCGGTTCGTCGAGCCGGGTCTCGAAGCGCAGGTCGCGGTTGGTGACGATGCCGGCGATGCGCTTGCCCTCGACCACCGGCAGGCCCGAGATCCGGTGCTGGCGGGTCAGTTCGATCACGTCGCGCACCGGCATGTCGGGTGTCACCGTGATCGGATCGGACACGATGCCCGATTCGTAGCGCTTGACCTTCTCGACCTCGGCGGCCTGTTCGCGTGGCTTCAGGTTCTTGTGGACGATGCCGATACCCCCTTCCTGAGCCAGCGCGATCGCCAGCCGGGATTCGGTCACGGTGTCCATCGCCGCCGACAGGATCGGCAGGTTGAGCCCGATCTCGCGCGTGAGTCGGGTTCGCAGGGAAGTGTCGCGGGGGAGTATCTCGGAGAACGCGGGGACGAGCAGGACGTCGTCGAAGGTCAGAGCCTTTTTCGCCAGCCTCATTTGCCCCTCACGGCACAAAACCGCATTATACCGAAGCAACGTCGCCGACCGTCCACGGGGACTCGACGGCCGCTCATCGGACCGGGGCTCGCCCCGCCGGCTTTCGAACCGCAGAATGGTTGCGAGACCCGGACCCCGATCCTGATGACCGTCACTTTCCGCATTTTCGTTGCCACCGTCGCGTTCGGCATTGCTGCCGGCGCCGGCGCCCAGTACCAATGGCGCGACGAGAACGACCGGATGGTGTACTCCGACACCCCGCCCCCGCATTCGGTCGACCCGTCGCGGATCCTGCGCGCGCCGACGGTGCGGGTGACCCCGGTGGTGGCGAACGCCAAGGGCGCCGAAGGCAAGGATGGCGAGACCCGGGCGGGCGACGCGCCGCGTGCGGGTGAGCCCCGGCCGATCGCCGACGCGAAGGCGGCCGCGGTTGCCGCCGGCGGCAAGGCACCGACACCGGCCGACAAGGCGATGGAGTTCGAGAAACGTCGCGCCGAGCGCGCGGAGAACGAACGCAAGCAGCGCGAGAAAGACGAGCTGCAGGCGAAGAACAACCGGGCCTGCGAGGACATGCGCACCCAGTTGCGCACACTCGAGGCCGGTGGCCGGGTCACGTCGATCAACGCGGCCGGTGAACGCGAGTTCATGTCCGACGAGGAGCGCGCCCGCCGGGTCGGCTCGCTGCGCCAGGAAGTCGCGACCGCCTGCAAGGCCGGCTGATCGCGCCCGGTTCGTCGCAGCCCTCCCGGGCCTGCCCAACACGTCGACAGACAGCTTCCAGTCCAGGTTCACCGGACTCGGCCTGCTCACCTGCTCCTAGCCGCCCCGGCCCGCCTTCTGCCGGGCGGCGCGCTGCCGTCGTGCGGCCTTCGGATCGGCGATCAGCGCCTCGAGCAGTTCGATCCGGTCTCCGTCGATCAGCGCGTAGTCGGGCGAGCGCACCTTGCCGAACACCGCGACCGTGGCCGCACCGTCGATCCACGCCCGCCAATGCGGATCGGCGAGCCAGTCACCCAGGGTCGCCCCGTCGGGCAGCATACATTCGGTCCGTTCGACCTCGCGGCCGCGGGCGCGCAGCACCTGGACGCGGATCACGCGCCCGATCCCTGGTCGGCACGGCGCACGAACGCGTCGACCAGTGATCTCGCGATATGGTCGAACACCGGCACCAGCGCCTGGCCGAGCAGCCCGCTCTTGAACGCGTAGTCGAGCTGGAACGTCACCTTGCAGGCGTCGCTGCGCAGGCTGTCGAAGCGCCAGTGGCCTTCGAGGCGCGAGAATGGCCCCTCGAGCAGCAGCAGATCGATCCGGTGCGGTGCGTGATGGTGGTTGCGGGTCTTGAACGATGTCCGGATGCCCCGGAAGTCGATCCCCACCGAGGCGATCAGCCCGTCGGCGGCACGTTCGTGCACCTCCGCGGTCGAGCACCAGGGCATGAATTCCGGGTAGCGGTCGACTTCGGCGACCAGGTCGAACATCTGCTGTGCCGGGTGGGCGACCAGCACCGATTTGTGAATCTGCGGCATAGGCTGTGTAATTCGGCTATGAAGCACCCTTGCCAGCAACGGATCGGCGCGCATTGTAGCCGACGGGTCCCAGTGCGCCGTCTCGCAAATACCTTGCCTTTTGTGTCCCTGATCCGGGGCGCAGCCGACCGTCGACGACCCGCCCGGCGCGATACCCCCTCATGAGCATCGCCGAGAACCGCAAGGCGCTGCACGACTACTTCATCGAGGAGCGGCACGAAGCCGGCCTGGTCCTGGAAGGCTGGGAGGTCAAGGCGATCCGCGCCGGCCGCGTCCAGCTGAAGGAAGCCTATGTCGTGATCCGGCAGGCCGAGTTGTACCTGATCGGCTGCCACATCACGCCGTTGCCGGCGGCGTCCACCCACGTGAACCCGGACCCGACCCGCACCCGCAAGCTGCTGCTTCACGGGGGCGAGATCGCCAAGCTGATCGGCAAGGTCGAGCGCGCAGGTTATACGCTGGTGCCGCTGGACCTGCACTACCTGCGCGGCCGGGTCAAGGTGGCGATCGGCCTGGCCAAGGGCAAGCGGCAACACGACAAACGCGCCACCGAGAAGGAACGCGAGTGGCAGCGTGAGAAACAACGGCTGCTCAAGCAGCGCTGAGTCCGGCCGGCAGCGGCCGGGCGAGCGGGTCGGTCCAGGGAGGGTCCACCAGAGCTGCTCATGCGGACCTTCCTCAGACCCGGGTGCCTTTCTCCTGGACCAGCCATTTCGCCTGGGCCGCGCGCCGGGCCAGCGCACGCGGGTGCCGGTCGGATTCGGGCACGTCGGCCAGCAGCCGGACGAACAGCATCGCGGTGGCCAGCGCGTCGCTGGCCGCGTGGTGCCGTTGCTCGACTTCGATGCCGAAGTGGGCGAGCCACTCGTCCAGTGCCTTCGCCTTGACCTGCGGGTGCAACGCCGGCGCGAGTTCGGCGAGGTCGAGCCAGGCGTTGGCGAGCCGGCATCCCGGCTGCGCCTTCATCGCCCGGGCGAGAAAGCTGCGATCGAACGACGCATGGAAGGCGACCAGCGTCGAATCACGCACGTGACGCACGAATGACTCGCAGGCCTGCCGGGCATCGACACCGTTCAACTGCGCCTGCGCGCCGATCCCGTGGACCAGGATGTTGTCGCGCGCGCTGGCGGTCTGCTGGCGCAGCACGACCTCGAAGCTGTCGGCCAGCACGACGCGTTGGCCGTGCACCGCAACCGCGCCGATCGCCAGCAGCACGTCGCGGGACTTGTCCAGCCCGCTGGTCTCGACATCGAGGACGACCCAGCGCGCCGGATCCTCGTCCCCGGCCGGCGCGTCCCCGCGCAGCCATGACCACCATCGGCCCATCACACGCCCCGTGCCCTGCCAAGGCCGCCTCGCCGGCGCATCACGAGTGCGACGGACCTCATCCCGGGAAGTCCAGCGCCAGCCGCTGCTGCAGCCTCCGGGCCTGACGGAAAGCCTCCTTCAGGATGCGGCGATCGAGGTCCGACAGCTCGGTGGCATCGATCCGGTTCGGCAGCGCGGACCTCGCGACACCGGGTCGCTGCTGGACCCGCAGCCTGAGTCCCTGCAGGAACTGGAACGACTCGATCCAGCCTCGCGCCTCGTCGGCATCGAGGTGCTCGCGGCGCGCCAGGTGGTTCAGCCGTTCGGCCGTGCCGGTCGCCGCCACCCCGTGTGCCAAAGCCAGCAGCCGCGCCGCATCGACGAACGGGGCGGTGCCGTTCAGCTTCAGGTCGACCTGGCCCCGTTCGTTGCCGAACAGGCTGCCGATCAGGCCGGCGTTCCAGGAATCCGGAGGTCCGTTGCGCAACGCGTTGTCGCTCATCTGCTTCAGGAACCGCCGATTGGCCGCGGCCAGCCCGGTGACCCGTTCACGCAGCGCGATCGCGAGCACCTCGTCGCCGATCAGCGGCCGGAAGTCGAAGAAGATGTTCGCGTTGAGCAGGCTCGCCGGATCGCCCCGGTCGATCCAGTCGGTGAACAGCGCGTCCCAGCGCGACGCGGTCAGGCACCAGCGCGGGTTGCCCGCCATGACGCCGCCCTGGCACAGCGGATAGCCGCAGGCATCCAGACCGTCGTTGACCTCGCGCGCGAATGCGAGCAGCGTGTCGATCGGCGCCGGGTTGTCGTCGGCGATCAACAGCCCGTTGTCCTGGTCGGTGGCGATCGTCTGTTCCTCCCGGCCTTCGCTGCCCAGCGCGAGCCAGCACAGGCCGTCGAGGTCGATCGAGCGACGGCGCGCGACCAGCGTGATCAGCCGCGTGGTCACCTGGTCGTTCAAGCGACTGATCAGCGAGGTCGCGAAGCCGGGGGCGACTCCTTGGGCGACCAGGCTCTGCGACCATTCGCGGATGTCGGCGGCCGCCTCGCGAAGCGCGGGCACCGAGTCGGCGTTGCGGACCGAGTCGCCGATCTGCCGGATGCTGCGCCGCTGCAGCACGAACAGGTCGCGTTCGGTGACGACGCCGGCGAGCCGGCCGTCGCGGATCACCGGGATGTGCCGGATCACCTTCTGCGCCATCAGCAGCATCGCATCGGCGATCGAATCGTCCGCATCGAGCGTCACCACCGGCGAGGTCATCACCTCGCCGATCGGGGTATCCAGGGGCCGCTGCGCCAGCACGACCCGTCCGAGCACGTCCTGCCGGGTGAAGATGCCGGCGACCTCGGTGGCGGCCTGCGTCGGCGCCGGATCGACGGGCCCGTCGGAGTCCGCGCCGGGCCCGCTGGGATCGCCGGGCGACGCCGCGCGCACGATCACCACCGAACCGATGTGTTCACTTTCCATCCGCTCGAAGACCTCGCGCAGCGTCGTCCGCGGGGTGGCGGTGACCGGCGCGCGGCGCAGCAGCGAACCGAGCGGCGCCTGCATCGATCGCCACTGGGTCGCCTGCGCCGCGTAGCTCGCGTGCGCCGCCGCCCGCGACAGGTCGATCATCGCCGCCAGCCGGCGTTTGCTGAAATCCAGGAACACCGGGCTGCGCCCGAGCAGCTCGTCGAAATCCGCCTTGACCAGCCGCCAGCAGAAGACGTCGCCGGTGGCGGTGTAGACCGAACTGACCGGGCGCTCGGCGGCCAGTGCACCGACCGGGAAGATCTCGCCGGGGGCGAGTTGGGTGATCGACCGGGGCCCGGGGGTCTCGCCGCGGCCGGCGCGTTGCCCTTCGACAACGCCCTGCTTGACGATCCAGCAGACCGCGGGCGCGCCGTCCTGCGGCGCGATGATCGTCTCGCCGGGCTTGAAATAGACCAGCTCGAGACGGGTGGCGACGAACTCGACATCGTCGCGATCCATCATCGAGAACGGCGGATGGGCGACCAGGAACTGGCGCACCCCGGCAACGATCGTCGGTGAGGTCATCGGGATGCGGCTGGCCTGCGGTCCCGGCGGTTTCCCGCGGCCGGTCGCGGTTTCAGGCGCCCGCGACCGGCCGTCCGGTCGCGCCGGTCGCGCCGGTCGCGCCGGTCGATGCCGACTTGAACACGCTGAGCGCGCTGGCGACCAGCGTCGACAGGTCGGCAAGATTCGCCGGCACGATCATCGTGTTGTTCGTCCTGGCCATGTTGCCGATCGCATCGACGTACTGCTCGGCGACACGCAGGTTGACGGCCTCGGTGCCGCCGGGCAGCCGGATCGACGCGGCGACCCGTTCGATCGCCTTGGCGGTGGCGTCGGCCACCGCGGAGATCGCCGCCGCCTCGCCCAGGGCCCGGTTGACCTCGGCCTGGCGTTCACCCTCGGAGCGCTGGATCTTGGCTTCGCGTTCACCGGTGGCGATGTTGATCTGTTCCTGCTTGCGTCCCTCGGAGGCGGCGATCAGCGCGCGTTTCTCGCGTTCGGCGGTGATCTGCGCCTGCATCGAACGCAGGATCTCCTGCGGCGGCGTCAGGTCCTTGATCTCGTAGCGCAGCACCTTGACGCCCCAGTTGAGCGCCGCCTCGTCGAGTGCCTGGACCACGTTCGAGTTGATGATGTCGCGTTCCTCGAACGTGCGATCGAGTTCGAGCTTGCCGATCACCGAACGCAGCGTCGTCTGCGACAGCTGGGTGATCGCCACCACGTAGTTGCTCGACCCGTACGACGCCCGCATCGGGTCGGTGACCTGGAAGTACAACACGCCGTCGACCGTGAGCTGGGTGTTGTCCTTGGTGATGCAGACCTGGCTCGGGACATCCATCGGGA
>CADEEH010000197.1 GCA_902826305.1 uncultured Burkholderiales bacterium | reverse complement strand
TGCTGGTGCACGACGGCCAGGTGGTGAACAAGGGCGAGATGATCGTCGACGGCCCCGCCGACCCGCACGACATCCTGCGCCTGCTCGGCATCGAGGCGCTTGCGCGCTACATCGTCGACGAGGTCCAGGACGTCTACCGGCTGCAGGGCGTGAAGATCAACGACAAACACATCGAGGTGATCGTCCGCCAGATGCTGCGTCGGGTGCAGGTCACCGATCCGGGTGGCACGCCGTTCATCACCGGCGAGCAGGTCGAGCGCTCCGAGATCCTCGACGAGAACGATCTCGCGACCAAGGCCGACAAGCCGCCGGCGAACTACATCAACCTGCTGCTGGGCATCACCAAGGCGTCGCTGTCGACCGACTCGTTCATCTCCGCGGCGTCGTTCCAGGAGACGACTCGGGTGCTGACCGAGGCGGCGATCATGGGCAAACGCGACGACCTGCGCGGGCTGAAGGAGAACGTGATCGTCGGCCGCCTGATCCCCGCCGGCACCGGACTGGCCTATCACCGCGCCCGCAAGGCGAAGGAGGCCGCCGAGGCGCAGGAGCAGGCCGCGCTGGCCGCTGCCGAGGCGCTGTTCGAGGCGCCGCCCGACAGCGTGCCGGCCGAGGAGGTCGCGGCGCCGAGCGGCGAGTCGAGTCCGGCCGAAGGCTGACGACAAGCCGATGGCGACGGTGCGCGAACTCGGAACGCCCTTGCGGCCGATCAAACGCACCGTCGTCGCCCGCCGGGCTTCGATCGCGATGGCGGCGATGCTGCTGGCCGCCTGTGCGGCCGGCCGCGTCGAGACGCCGGTGCCGGTGATGCGCACGCCGGGTGGGCCGCCGGCGCCACCGCCGGCACCGGCGGCCGAACCGGCGCCGCAGCCACCGGCCGCCGGGACACCGGCGCCTGCGGCGGCGTCGCCGCAACCCAGTGGTCCGGTCCGCCTGCCGGTCGCGCGGCCCGCGTTGAAGATCGGTGATCGCTGGGTGTATCACGGCATCGACAGCGGTCGCGCGTCGGTACCGACGGTGATCGCGCGATCGATCGCCACCGTCAGCGGCGACAAGATCGAGTTGCGCCAGGTCTATCTCGATCCGAAGACCTCCAAGCCGTCAGGGCCGGAGCGGATGCGCAAGGGCACGATCTCCACCGGGCACCTGGATTTTCCGAGTCTTCTGACCGGCGAGGTCAAGGCGCTGGTGTTTCCGCTGGACGTCGGCAAGTCGTGGGAATACGAATACAAGGTCAAGAGCGAGGCCGACAACGTCACCGTCTACAAGTTCAAGGCGACGGTCGAGGGCGTCGAAGCGGTCAAGGTGCCGGCCGGCGCGTTCGACACGGTCCGTGTCGTCCATGTCGGCGAATGGTCGCGCTACGTGATGGACCAGGGCAAGGTCACGCTGGCCAAGGGCGAGATCATCAGCACCTACTGGTACTCGCCGGCGGTGGGCAACTGGGTGCAGCAGGACGTCGACCTGCGCAAGGCCGACGGCACGCCCGACGTCCGCCTGACTCAGACGCTGGTGGCCTTCGAGCGCAAGCGCTGAGGTTCCCCGAAGCGCGCGGCGAAGCGCCGGAACCAGTCACGCGCCGGGCGCTCGATCCGGTTGTACGAGAGCCACGACAGGCCGAGCAGCACGGCGACGAACACGATCGCGACGATCGGATTCGGCCGGCTCGGCACGAAGATCTCGAAGTACTGCATCAGCGGCCAGTGCAGCAGATAGACCGAATACGAGACCTTGCCGAGGAACTGGAACGGCTTGCGCCGCAGCAGCCGGGCGAACGCGCCGGTGTCGGTCGACACCGAGTAGACCAGCATCGCCAGCACCGGCGGTACCAGCAGGGCCACCCAGTGGTGGTGCTCGGCCAGCCAGAACAGCACGACCACCGTGATCGGCAGCACGACCGCGCCGCTGCGACAGGCCGGCGGCAGCCAGGACGACTTGCCGGCGGCATCGACGAAACGCGGAGCCGGCATGCGCGACAGCAGCGCGCCGGCGAAGAAACCGCCGATGCAGCGGAAGATGCCGTAGTCGTAGTGCACGTTCATGCACAGGTCCGGCCCGTTGTCGATCAGGCAGTGGTGGCGCAGCAGGCTGGCCTCGACCGCGATCACGTAGCCGACCAGCGCGAGGACCGCGAACAGCCCGAGGCGGTGCCGCACCGGTGCCAGCAGGCAGACGAGCGCGAACACGATGTAGGTGTAGAACTCGGTGGAGATGCTCCACGACGGGGTGTTCAGGAACGGCGCATCGAAGAAGCCCAGGCCGTGGGTCATCGTCACCGTGGTCACGTACTGGGCGAGCCGCTCGCCGATCGTGATCGCTAGCGTGCTGGCTCCGGTGTGGCCCGGTCCGGCATCGTGGACCAGCATCGGCATCGCGACGCCGGCGGCGCCCAGCACCTTCTGCACGACCTTCGCCGACAGGTACAGCAGCGTCGACGCGATCAGCAGCGGGTAGAGGCGCCCGATCCGGCGCAGGATGAACTCGCTGGCCGCCTCCCAGGTGGTCAGCGCATCGGCGTACAGCCGCGCCATCAGGAAGCCGCTGATCAGGAAGAACAGGTCGACGAACAGGTACGCCTGTCGCGTGAAGAAGTTGTCGAAGTACAGCGTGTGGATGAACACCACGCCGAGCGCGGCGACCCCGCGCAGTCCCTCGAAGGCCTCGATGGTGTCGCTCGAGCGGGGCAGCTGGCTGGTCATGCGGCTATTCTCGGCGACGGGGTGGATCGATTCAGTGCAGCGGGGGACGGGAGGTCGGCGCGGTCGTCCCGACGGCCTCGAGTCGGGCGGGCGGCGGCGCCGGCAGGACCCGGAAGCGCCGCCGGAACCATTCGCGCGACGGCGTCTCGACGTACAGGTAGCTCAGCCGCGCCAGCACGACCAGCAGCAGCATGAACACGACGCCGGCGGTCGGATTCGGCCGGCGTGGGATCACGATGTCGAACATCATCACCAGCGGCACGTGCAGCAGGTAGACCGAATACGAGATTTCGCCGAGGAACTGCAACGGCCGGGTGCTGAAGAAACGCGCGACCGGACCCTGGTCGGCGGACACCGTGTAGACCAGCGCGCCCATCACCAGCGGCACCACCAGCGACCAGGCCGGTGACCGGCTGATCAGCGCCATCGTGCCGATCACCGCCACCAGCAGGCCGGCCTGGATCGCCCCCAGCGCCGGATGCACGGTCGCGGGGCGCGGCAGCCGGGCCAGCAGGCAGCCGGCGAAGAAGCCGGCGAGGCAGCGCGACATGCCGTAGTCGTAGCCCAGGTCCAGGCAGACGGTGACCGCCTTCGGGTCCAGGCAGTCGAGTGAATAGATGCTGGCGCCGACGGCGACCACCGCACCGCCGATCGCCAGTGCCAGGTACAGCGGCACCCGCCGGGCGACTGGCACCGTCAGGCAGATCAGCCCGAAGATCAGGTAGGTGTAGAACTCGGTCGAGATGCTCCAGGACGGGAAGTTCAGGATGTCGTGGTTGAACAGCCCCAGGCCGTGCAGCAGCAGCAGGTAGCCGGTGGTCTCGGTGATCTTCTCGGCCAGCGACGACTGCATGCCGGGCAGCGGCAGGCCGCCGATCGCACCGGTGGCCTGGGCCACGTCGGCGTCCAGCAGCGGCAGGTCGACCCCATGGGCCATCAGGCCCTTCTGCAGCACACGGGCGAGCACGAACACCAGCGTCGAGAACAGGAACAGCGGGTAGAGCCGCCCGAACCGGCGCCAGACGAAGGTCGCGAATCCCGCCCTGTCGACCAGCGTCGTCTCGTAGGCGCGCGCCATCACGAAGCCGCTGATGACGAAGAACAGGTCGACGAACAGGTGCGCGTTGCTGCCGATGAACCCGGTCAGGTAGCGGACGTGGAAGAACACCACGGCAAGCGCGGCCAGTCCTCGCAATCCTTCGAGTGAGGCGACCCGCTCGGAGTCGCGCTTGAGCAGGGTCATCGCGGGAGCACTGCTCCGGCCTGGGAGACCTGGGGCGTAGGTCAGCATGATCGTCCGGTGTTGCGCGTCGAGCCAAGTATTGAACGATCAGCTTAGGAGCAGGCGGGGAAGTTGAATGTGACTATATTGTGGTCCACCCGTCGTCGGGATACCACGCGTAGGGGATGCTGTTGCGGGTCGACAACGAGGGCCGTCGGCCTCGACGAGCCCGGTCGCGCCTTGCTCGAGCCTCGTCATCCCGCTATACTTTAAGGCTTTCGGAAATTCGCCCGTCGGCACCGGGTACCGCGATCACACGATGACCATCGCGGCACCAGCCAAGCCGGCCCGAGGCGCGCCAGCCAAGGACACGCATGCCCACCGTCAACCAGCTCGTTCGCCAGGGTCGCGAGACCGAACAGACGAAGAGCAAGAGCCCGGCACTCCAGAACTGCCCGCAGCGCCGCGGCGTATGCACCCGCGTCTACACGACCACGCCGAAGAAGCCGAACTCGGCGCTTCGCAAGGTCGCCAAGGTGCGCCTGACGAACGGCTTCGAGGTCATCTCGTACATCGGCGGCGAGGGTCACAACCTGCAGGAGCACTCGGTGGTCCTGATCCGGGGCGGCCGCGTCAAGGATCTGCCCGGTGTGCGTTATCACATCGTGCGCGGCTCGCTTGACCTTCAGGGCGTCAAGGAGCGCAAGCAGTCCCGGTCCAAATACGGCGCGAAGCGGCCGAAGAAAGGCTGAGGAGGGCTGGCGGTCCGCACGCATCGGCCGACGCGCCGGTGCGGCCGGCCGTCGAGACGATCCGGAGGCCCGCCGCGCGGCTCCCGGGTGACGGTACCCAGCGCGGCGGATGTCGCAATCGAGCAAGTGCAGTAGTGAGTCAGGCGCGGCAGAGACGGATCACGACACGGGTCACGCCGACCCGGGTCCGATCCGGACAACACAGGGCCCGCCCACGGGCCCCCGTGCCAAGTAAGCGGTCGTTCCCGCGGCGGCATCGCCGCGAGTCGGACGACCAGGGCCGGTCTGGCGAATCCATCGCCGGCCGGCCGCGCTGAAGCCAACGAAAGGTGAGCAATGCCCCGTCGTCGTGAAGTCCCCAAGCGGGAGATCCTCCCGGATCCGCTGTACAACAGCGTCGAGGTCTCCAAGTTCGTCAACGTGCTGATGCTCGACGGCAAAAAGGCCGTCGCCGAGCGGATGCTCTACGGCGCGTTCGACCAGATCAAGTCCAAGGCCGGCAAGGACCCGATCGAGGTCTTCAACACGGCGCTGCAGAACGCACGGCCGATGGTCGAGGTCAAGAGCCGCCGCGTCGGCGGGGCCAACTACCAGGTGCCGGTCGAGGTGCGACCGGTGCGCCGGATGGCGCTGGCGATGCGCTGGCTGCGCGAAGCCGCCAAGAAGCGCGGCGAGAAGTCGATGGGCCTGCGGCTGGCCAACGAACTGATGGAAGCCTCGGAGAACCGGGGCGGCGCGGTCAAGAAGCGGGACGAGGTGCACCGGATGGCGGAGGCCAACAAGGCGTTCGCCCACTTCCGCTTCTGATCCGTCCTTCCCGCGGCACCGGCCTGCACCAAGGCCGGCCGCGGGTGCGTCTTCCATTCCGGCGACCCGCCCCGATCTGTAAGCGTTAAACCCCGATTCGAATCCACGAGATTCGGAGAGACACCATGGCTCGCAAGACACCCATCGAGCGTTATCGGAACATCGGCATTTCGGCGCACATCGACGCCGGAAAGACCACGACCACCGAGCGCATCCTGTTCTACACCGGCGTGAACCACAAGATCGGCGAGGTGCACGACGGCGCCGCGACGATGGACTGGATGGAGCAGGAGCAGGAGCGCGGCATCACGATCACGTCGGCCGCGACCACCTGCTTCTGGAAGGGCATGGACCTGTCGCTGCCCGAGCACCGGATCAACATCATCGACACCCCGGGGCACGTCGACTTCACGATCGAGGTCGAGCGCAGCATGCGGGTGCTCGATGGCGCGTGCATGGTCTATTGCGCGGTCGGCGGCGTGCAACCGCAGTCCGAGACGGTCTGGCGGCAGGCCAACAAGTACGGCGTGCCGCGGCTCGCGTTCGTCAACAAGATGGATCGCACCGGCGCCAACTTCTTCAAGGTCTTCGACCAGATGAAGACGCGGCTCAAGGCCAATCCGGTGCCGGTGGTCGTGCCGATCGGCGCCGAGGAGTCGTTCCGCGGCGTCATCGACCTGATCAAGATGAAGGCGATCCTCTGGGACGAGGCCTCGCAGGGGATGAAGTTCACCTACGAGGAAATCCCGGCCGAACTCGCCGGGACCGCGGCCGAGTGGCACGAGAAGATGGTCGAGTCGGCCGCCGAGGCCGACGAGGACCTGATGAACAAGTACCTCGAGCAGGGCGACCTGACCGAGGACGAGATCAAGTCCGGCCTGCGCAAACGCACGATCGCCGGCGAGATCCAGCCGATGCTGTGCGGCACCGCGTTCAAGAACAAGGGTGTGCAGCGGATGCTCGACGCGGTGATCGAGTTCCTGCCCTCGCCGGTGGACATCCCGCCGGTGGATGGCACCGACGATCACGATCGCGAGGTGTCGCGTCGCGCCGACGACGACGAGAAGTTCTCCGCGCTGGCGTTCAAGCTGATGACCGATCCGTTCGTCGGTCAGTTGACGTTCATCCGCGTGTATTCCGGCGTGCTGCGTTCGGGCGACACCGTCTACAACCCGATCAAGGACAAGAAGGACCGGATCGGGCGCCTGCTGCAGATGCATGCGAACAATCGCGAGGAGATCAAGGAAGTCCGCGCGGGCGACATCGCGGCCTGCGTCGGCCTGAAGGAGGTCACCACCGGCGAGACGTTGTGCGATCCGGACAGCATCATCATCCTGGAGCGCATGGAGTTCCCCGAGCCGGTGATCTCGCAGGCGGTCGAGCCGAAGACCAAGGTCGACCAGGAGAAGATGGGCATCGCCCTGCAGCGCCTGGCCCAGGAGGATCCGTCGTTCCGGGTGCGCACCGACGAGGAGTCCGGGCAGACGATCATCTCCGGCATGGGTGAGCTGCACCTGGAGATCATCGTCGACCGGATGAAACGCGAGTTCGGCGTCGAGGCCTCGGTGGGCAAGCCGCAGGTCGCGTACCGCGAGACCATCCGCAAGGTGGTCGACGAGGTCGAGGGCAAGTTCATCAAGCAGTCCGGCGGTCGCGGCCAGTACGGCCACGTCGTGCTCAAGGTCGAGCCGCTGCCCCCGGGTGGCGCCGGCTTCGAGTTCGTCGACGCGATCAAGGGCGGTGTCGTGCCGCGCGAGTACATCCCGGCGGTGCAGAAGGGCATCGAGGAGACGTTGCCCTCGGGCGTCCTCGCCGGCTACCCGGTCGTCGACGTCAAGGCGACGCTGTTCTTCGGCTCGTACCACGACGTCGATTCGAACGAGAACGCGTTCAAGCAGGCCGGTTCGATCGCGTTCAAGGAAGGCATGCGCCGGGCCAGTCCGGTGCTGCTCGAGCCGATGATGGCGGTCGAGGTCGAGACGCCGGAGGACTATGCCGGCACGGTGATGGGTGACCTGTCGTCACGACGTGGGATGGTCCAGGGCATGGACGACATGGCCGGTGGCGGCAAGGCGATCCGTGCCGAGGTGCCGCTCGCCGAGATGTTCGGCTACTCGACCACGCTGCGTTCGCTGACGCAGGGCCGGGCGACCTACACGATGGAATTCAAGCAGTACGCGGAAGCACCCAAGAACGTCGCCGAGGCGATCATCTCGGCGCGTACCCGGTAACACCTGCCGAGGCGGCGCATCGAGCGGCCGCCGGCGATACACCACTTCGTCGATATCCGGAGAATCTGGCATGGCAAAAGGCAAATTCGAGCGCACGAAGCCGCACGTGAACGTGGGGACGATCG
>CADEEH010000196.1 GCA_902826305.1 uncultured Burkholderiales bacterium | reverse complement strand
CTAGGCTGTTGGTGTTGGCGAACGGCTGTACGGACGGCACTGTGGCTGCGGCGCACGCGACAATTAAAGGCCTCGATGTCATCGCCATGGCCCAGCAAACTGAAGTGCTTGCACTCTCGAAAGGAGGAAAGTCGCGAACCTGGAACGATTTCACCCATAGACTCAGTCGAGACACTTGTGAAGTGCTCGTGTTCATCGATGCTGACATACGCTTGCCTGACGCCGGCACCATCCAATCAATGGCTGAGCAATTGCGTTCGCGGCCGGAACTGAATGTCTTCGTTAGCTGTCCGGTGAAAGACGTGGATTTTCAGAATGAAAGTGCAGGGATAATTGCGTCGTTAATTGCGCGCGGGGGCGGGACGCTCTATAACTTTCGAGATTCGATATGTGGGCAGCTATATGCCATGCGTAGTCGAGCTGCGCGTCAGGTCTATATGCCCGTTGGACTTCCCGTAGAAGACGGGTTCCTTCGGGCAATGACGGTCACGAATCTGCTCACGGAAGCTGAACGATTGGATGTGATCGATGGTAGCCCATCGATCCGGCACGTCTACGGGTCGATACGAACGATTCCTGACCTCGTTCGGCATCAGGTTCGAATTGTCATCGGCGGTGCCGTCAACTCAGCGATCTTCACGCTGATGCGTCGACACCCAATGACAGTGCAGCAGGCGCATGAGATGCTGCGCGAAGCAAGCAGTCGGGACGATTGGCTCTCCCGTATGCTTAAAGAGGAGCTGCCTCGTGGCCCGCACGGGTACGTGCCCTTTGCGTTCTTGTACGGCCGTCTGCATGCACATCAGAGGGCCGGCTTCCGCGGAACTGCAAGCAAGCAGATTGCGGTGTTCGCGGGGGTTTGTCTCGATGCGCTGGTCTATTTGCTTGCATCTCTGCAAATGGCCCGACGCAAAGGAGCCGGCTATTGGTGAGATGGTGACTCGAAGCTAAGGCAGATCATCACCCCTCCAAGAACACCCCCGACTTCCCCCCTCGCTTCTCCAGCAGCCGCACATCCCCGATCACCATCCCCCGATCCACGGCCTTGCACATGTCGTAGATCGTCAGCAGCCCGACCTGCACGGCGGTCAGCGCTTCCATCTCCACACCGGTCTTGCCGTCGCATTCGACGGTCGCGGTGCAAGCCACCGAGTTGGTCGATGGGTCGATCGTGAGCTCCACCGCGACCCGGGTCAGTGCGATCGGATGACACAGCGGGATCAGGTCCGAGGTCCGCTTGGCGCCCTGGATCGCGGCGATGCGTGCGATGCCGAGCACGTCGCCTTTTTTCGCGCTGCCGGTCTGGATCAGGGCGAGGGTGGCCGGTTGCATCCGGATCGTGCCGGTGGCGACGGCGACGCGATGGGTGACGGCCTTGTCGCCGACGTCGACCATGTGCGCCTGGCCGGCGGCATCGAAGTGGGTCAGGGGTGTGCCGGTCGGTTCGTCGGGTTTGGGGCGGTTCATCGGGCGGTCTCCATGCCTGTGCGGGCGTTACGAACGCGCCGCGGGCCGCGGCTATCATAGCCGTCGGGCCGCTTGTCGCGCGGCCCGTCGTGACACCCGAGCAAGGAACCGGCCGAAGTGGCTGCAGCTTTTCCGTCCGTGGGCAGACGCCTGCTCGCCCTGGCAGTCGCGTCGTCCCTGTGTGTGCTGCCAGCACCGGCTGGGGCGCAGTTCCGCGACGTGGCCCCGCCCGCGATTCCGACGCTGCCTTCGCTCGGTGATCCGGCCCGCCCGGGGGCGCCCGCTCCCGGCTCGTCGCTGCCCGCCGACCAGCCGTTGCCGAACCTGCCGGCCCTTGGTGATGCCGCCGGCGACGATCTGTCGCCCGGCCAGGAGCGTCGCCTGGGTGAGCAGATCATGCGCGAGATCCGGCGCGAGCGCTCGGTGCTCGACGACGCCGAGCTGACCGACTTCCTGAATCGTTTCGCGCAGGCGCTGACCGCGACGCCGACCGCCTCGGGTTTCGAGTTCGAGTTCTTCCTGGTCAAGGACCCGATGCTCAACGCCTTCGCGCTGCCGGGCGGATATATCGGTGTGCACACCGGGCTGATCGTGGCCGCGCAGAGTGAATCGGAGCTCGCCTCGGTGCTGGCGCACGAGATCGGCCACGTGACGCAGCGGCACATCGCGCGGATGCTCGCGCAGCAGCGCCAGAGTTCGATGATCCCGCTGGCCGCGCTGTTGCTGGCGGTGCTGGCCGCGCGCTCCAATCCGCAGGCGGTGCCGGGGATCGCGACGCTCGGCATGGGCGTTGCGCAGAGCCAGATGCTGAACTTCTCGCGTGATGCCGAGCGCGAGGCTGACCGGGTCGGCTTCGAGTCGCTGCGCCAGGCGGGTTTCGATCCGAACGGCACGGTGTCGTTTTTCACCCGGCTGCAGCAGGCGACGCGGCTGATGGAGAGCAATGCGCCGTCGTACCTGCGCACACACCCGCTGACCAGCGAGCGCATCGCCGACATGCAGGCCCGCGTCAGCGAGACGCGCTATCGCCAGCGTCCCGACAGCCTGGCGTTCAAGCTCGCGCGGGTGAAGCTGCGCGCGCTGACCGACACCAGTGTCGACGGGTTGCGCAACGCGCGCTCGACCTTCGAGCGGCAGATCCGCGACAACGCCGGCGAGGACGCGATGAACTGGTACGGGGTCGCGGTGGCCGCGGTGGCGCAGCGCGACTTCGCCAGTGCCGATCGCGCGCTGGCCGAGGTCCACCGGCGACTGCCGGTGGGCCACGAGTTCATCGAACGGCTCGCCGCTGAATCGAAGCTGGCCGCGGGCAATGCCGAGGAGGCGCTGCGCATCGCCGAGGCGGCCGCGACCCGATACCGTGACACGCGGGCACTGGCGCAGGTGCGTGCCGAGGCGTTGCTCGCCGCCAAGGCGTTTCCGCGTGCGGCCACGTTCCTGCGCGAGCAGCTCGAGGTGCATCGATCCGATCCGCAGCTCTGGCGGATGCTCGCCGAGGCGGAGAACGGGGCCGGGCGTACGGCGCTTGCCCACCGGGCCAGTGCCGAGGAATACGCGTTGACCGGTGGCTGGCTGGCGGCGATCGAGCAGTTGCGCCTGGCGCAGCGTTCCGGTGGTCTCGACTACTACACCGGCTCGCAGGTCGACGCGCGGCTGCGCGAGATCCAGGCCGAGTACACACGCGAACGGCGCGAACGCCAGGAACGCGGCGGGCAGTAGGCGACGCCGCGCACCCGGGCCGATGCGCTCGGTTGCACGTCCCTTCCGAAACGTGTTATCTACCGACGGTTGCGCTGCAACGCTTGCAGTGTTGCGACGACATTTCTCCGATGACTTCAGGGAGCATCAGATGACCGGATCGGGCATGGGCCTGTTCTGCCTCGGCGTGTTGGTGGGTTTCCTCGCCGCGTGGTTGTGGGATTGGGCGTTCTGGCGTCGCCCGCACGATGCGGGGCCGCCGGCCCGTGACAACTGGGCACCCGGTGGCGGCACGCGGGGCCCGGCCGGTCACGTGACCAGTGCGGTCGCGGGTGCGGCCGAGGGCGGCGAGCGTTGAGCGACGCGATGATCGAGACCATCAACGGCCGCACGCTGTCGGAGGTGCGGCGTCACGACCTGGCCAAGCTGCTGGTCGCCGTGCTGCTGTTCATCAACTGGTTGTTCTTCTGTGTCGATCGGGCGCCGGTCGAGTCGCACCAGGACGTGGTGGTCGCGATCACGTCACAGCCGGGGCAGAAACGGGTGCCCTCGGCGTCGGGTGGCACGTCGATCAGCGGCGCGGTCGGTGGCGCCACTGCTGGTGTGGGTGCGGGTGCGGGTGCGGGGGCCGTTGCCGCGGGTGCTGCAGCGGCTGGTGCCGTCGCCAATGCAACCGCGACGCCGGCCGCACCCGTGACGGCGACGACGGCGACGGACACGGCTGCATCATCGTCGGCGGCTTCCACCCCGACCGCGACACCATCGACTCCTTCTGACACGACGGCAGCGGCGGCGACCACGCCTGCGACTTCCACGACCAATGCCGCGACCGCTGCGACCGCCGCGACGGCCGCTGCTGCAACCGCCGCCACCACGGCCACGCCCAGCCCCTCGACACCACCTGCTGCCACGCCCACCCCCTCGCCGGCGATGATCGCCTGGGCCGATGGCCGGGTCACGTTGAGTGGCACCGTCCGCGACGATGCGGCGCGCACCGAGGTGCTGGCCCGTGCGGCGCAGGCCGCCGGCGGCGCCGACAAGGTGATCGATCGGCTGACGATCGATGGCGCTGCCGCGCCTCCGTCGATGACGTTGAGTGGAGAGGCCGAGAGCGAGGCGCAGCACCAGGCGTGGCTGCAGGCCGCGCGGACCATGTTCGGTGCGGATGCGGCGATCGTCGATCGGATCGTCGTGCGTGGCGGCGTGTCGACACCGTCGGCGAGCGGCACGGTGACGGCGGCCGCGCCGCCGACCGGCACCAGTGGTGCATCGGCCGCCAGCGCGCCCGCGGCGGCCGCATCACCCGAAGTTGATGTCGCGCCCGATGCGCTGGTGGGCGCCGGTTATCCGGAGATGATCAGCTTCTTCTTCGACACCGCGAAGACGACGTTGCCGGCCGATGCCCGTGCGCAGTTGCAGTCGGTGATCACCTATGCGAGCGCGCAGGGTGATGCCCGGATCGGCATCTCCGGGTATCACGATCGCCACGGCAACGCGGCGGCGAACATCGAACTGGCGAAGAACCGCGCGAGGGTGACACGTGACCTGCTGGTCGCCGCGGGTGTGCCCGCCGACCGGATCGTGATGGTCAAGCCGCGCGAGTCGGTCGGTGGCTCGGATGATCGCGCGGCGCGCCGCGTCGACGTCTATCCGGCGCGTTGATCGATTCCCGTGGGGTCCGGCCCGGCGCGCTCGCGCCGGCCGGCCTCAGGACGTCGGGGCCGAGCGCAGCCCGTAGGCGCGTGGGCCGACGAACAGGTACTCGGCGCGCAGCACCGGGGAGCCTTCTTCCTTCGTGAACGTGAAGCCGACGACCTCGATCCGGTCGCCGGCCTTGACCGGCTCCACCTGCCAGGCCTGCATCCGCGTGAGCGGGGCCAGTTCGATCGTCCACACCCGGTCGCGTCGGGTCGGCACACTGGCCCGCGCGAGCAGGCCCGGACCGTCGACCTGCGACTGCTGCGCCGGCACCGGTCGCTTGGCCAGGTCCGACGGTACCGCGAGGCCCTGGCTGAGTTCCAGCTCGAGCTCGGCATGTGGGTTCTGCCAGCGCGAGACCTTCACGGTGCCGGCCAGGTAGATCGGCCGGCCCTGGTCGAAGCTGCTCCAGCCGTGATGGGCACGCACCGGTGTCGCGAGTGCGATCACACCGAATGCGCCGATCGCCTTGATGCAGTCACGTCGATCCATCACCGTTCTCCGTTGGTTGTCCACAGGTTGCCGAGGGGTTGTCCACCGCTCGGCGGTCCGTTGTTCACAGGTAGCCGATGATCCGTCCGCAGGTCAGCACCGACAGCCACAACACCAGCGAGATCGCCGCGATCATCCGCCCGGTCGTATCGTCGCGTCGCAGCGACCCGCGGGCATGGAACCAGACCGCGTTGCTGCCGGCCAGCGTGATCAGCAGCATCTTCAGCTTGAACGCCGGATTGTTCAGCATGTCCTGCGGTTGCGTCGAGAACAGGGTCAACCCGCTCAGCGCGGCCAGCCCGAATCCCGCGCCGGCCAGCGGCAGCGCGAGCCGCGCGAGTTCGGTGGTCACCAGCGTGCGGCCCAGGCCGAACAGGCGCAGCTCGAACAGCACCAGGTTGCCCAGCAGCATCGCCACGCCGAGCAGGTGGACGACCTCGAGCGCCGGATAGGCCCAGGCCGACTGCAGCAGGCCGGCGCCGAGAGCGGTGCCCGTCTCGGGATTCATGCCGGGCGCGGCCGGCGCTCGAAGCCGAGCACCTGCGCCGCGTCGTCGATGGGCGTCGGCATGAGGTGATGCGGGCCGATGTGCAGCGTGCCGCTGTCGTCGATCGACAGGCTCGACAGGTCCAGGTCGTGGATCACACCCGGGCCGCGGTCGGTGGCCAGGTAGACCGCACCGTCGGGGTCGCAATGGGCCGCATCGATCCGGGTCACCGGGTCGCCGATGTGGGTCACCAGTTGCACGCGCTCGCCTTCACCGAACACCCGCAGCACCAGCGGTGCGGCGTCGGCATCGACGAACACCCGCTGCGGGCCGTTCTGCCAGAACCAGCGGCCGTGCTCGTCGCCCTGGTAGTTGCGGCCGATGTAGTCCAGGATCGGCGGGCTGGTGATGGCACTGCCCGCGCCGTCGCGGGCCTCGTCGAAGTCCGGTCGGTCGCGGGTGACCAGGAACCACTGGCCGCGCCGGTCCAGTCGCAGCCAGCCATACATCGCGGGCACGTCGGGCCAGCGGCGCATCGCCTGAAGGACGAGCTCATCCATCACAGTCATCCATCACAGTCATCCATCGCGTCGGCCCGGTTCGTGTCGGTTCGTCATCACACCGGCCTCACAGGTGGCGCTGCAGAAAATCGAGGGCCCGGCGCGCGAGCCACGCACTCGCAGGATCACCGATCGGCGGGAATCCGACGTGGCCACCTTCGTCCGGATACAGCAGCTCGACGTTTGACGACACCTCGCGTGGAGTCGCGAGGTTCGACGGTGGCAGGAACGGATCGTTGAGGGCATTGATCATCAGCGTCGGTACCCGGATGCCGCCCAGGAACTGCCGGCACGACGACCGGGTCCAGTAGTCGATTGCACCCGCGAAGCCGTGCAGCGGTCCGGTGACCAGTTCGTCGAAGTCGAAGAAGGTGCGGGCCGCCTGCACGCGTTCGCGGTCGTACAGGCCCGGCCAGCGCTCGAGCCGGGCCAGGCTCTTGGGGATCATCGTCTGCAGGAAATGCCGAGTGTAGGCGCGGTTCAGGCCCGCCGACAGCGCGGCCGCACTCGCGGCGAGGTCCTGCGGGGCCGACACGACACAGGCCGCGCGCAGCACCGCTTCGGCCGCCGCACCCTGCAGGCCGAGCCACTTCGCCAGCGCGTTGCCGCCGAGCGAGACGCCGAGGGCGAACACCGGTGCATCGCCGGCCTCGGCCTTCACGCGGCGCAGGATCCAGTCGATCTCGTCGGAGTCACCCGAGTGGTACGCACGCGGCAGCAGGTTGATCTCGTCGGGTGGTCCGCCGCAGCCGCGAAAGTGCGGGACCAGCCCGTGCCAGCCGAGCGGGCCGATCGCCTGCATCAGCAGCCGGGCATACGAACTGTCCGATGAACCTTCCAGTCCGTGGAACAGCACCAGCGTCGGCGCCCCGGGGCGGCCGTCGACCCGGTCGACGTGCAGGAAGTCGGGCTCGGGGGTGTCCGGTGTGTTCCAGCGCTCGCGACGGTATGGGGGCAGTGCCGGCTTCGAGTAGACCGGCCAGACGGTCTGCAGGTGCGGGCCGCGCAGCCATGCGGGTGCGCGGTAGGCCGTTGGCATCAGTGCAACGTGGACGAACCCACCGACAAGGACACCGGCTCGGCATCACCGCCGGGTGACGAGTGATGGATCAGCAGCCGCCAGCCGGCCGCGCCTTTCACGTAGACGTTGGTGGCCACACATTGCACCACCTCTTCGCCGGCCCGGCCGACGACACGGACCTGCTCGATCAGGTTGTGCACGGCGAGGATCGGGCCTTCGTAGGCGCGGATCTCGGTGGCACGCACGTTGACCGCACCGTTGTTGAAGATCTCCTGCCAGGACGCGCGGATCGCCTCCAGCCCGGCCAGCCGCTGCCCGCCCGGGTGCACACAGACCACGTCGTCGTCATCGGCCCACAACGCCATCAGCCCGGGCAGGTCGGCCCGCTGCATGGCGTCGTAGAACGCTTCCTCGAC
>CADEEH010000195.1 GCA_902826305.1 uncultured Burkholderiales bacterium | reverse complement strand
TCATCCGCCGCACGCCATGCCGGCAACGGCGTGCCGGGCCTGGTGCACGGCTCACCCGGCAGCACACTGACCGAGCACCACCGGATCCACGAACTCGTCAGCACCACGCTGAGCGAACTGTCGCAGGGGCTGCCCGAGGCGCGGCTGCAGGCCGCGCGGCTGCTGACCGATCCCGACATGTTCGGCATGGCCGACCTGCCGCTGCCGGCGGTCGAGCCGCCGCTGCTGGAGTCGCTCGGCCAGTTGCAGACGACCGCCGCGGTCGCGCCGGTGACCGGCGCCGTGCTGCTGGGTGAGCTGACCGATCGCGCCCGCGATGCGGGGTCGCCGCTGGACCAGCTCACCGTCGAGATCGTGTCGCTGGTGTTCGACTACATCTACAACGACAAGCGGCTCGCCGATCCGATCAAGCAGCAGCTGCTGCGCCTGCAGGTGGTCGCGGTGAAGGCGGCGCTGATCGACCGCAGTTTCTTCGCGCGCCGGCAGCATCCGATGCGCCGGCTGATCGACCGGATGACGGACCTCGCGACCGACCCGGACGCCGAGGTGCACGTCGACGCGCCCCTGGTCAAGGGCATGGCCGAGGTCGTCGACTGGGTCCTCGTCAAGTTCGACACCGACCTGGCGACCTTCGAACAGGCGCTCGAGCGGATCGAGGCGCTGGCCGACAAGGAAGCCGAGCGCCGGGCCGAGCAGCTTGCCCGGCTGACCGACGAGGCGGCCCGCGGCGAGGCGCTGGCGAAGGCCGCCGAGGAGGCGATGTCGCAGCTGTCGGTTCGCATCGATCGCCAGTCGCCGGCGTTCATGAAGGACTTCCTGTACCGGTGGTGGTCCCAGGTCATCGCCGAGGCCCAGGTCGCCACCGGCGAGGCGCCGGTCACCGGCGACGAGGCGATGCGCACCGCCGAGGCGCTGATCTGGAGCGTCGCGCCCAAGGGTGCACACGAGATCCCGCGACTGGCCGCGCTGCTGCCGAAGCTGATCGGCGGACTGATGCAGGGGCTGAAGCTGGTGCGCATGCCGATCGACGAACGCGAGACGTTCTTCGCCGCGCTGCTGCGGGCACACACCGAGGCGATCGACGAGGCGAAGCTGCAGCCGGCGCGGCCGATGGCCGAGCGGATGGCCGCGCCGCTCAGGATGCGTTCGGACGGCACGATCCAGTTCACGGCACAGGGCCAACGCGGCGACGCCCCGCCGACCGAAGAGGCCCCGACGCTGCTCGCGCGCGGCCTGCTCGATGCGGAACTCCGGCGAGGCGACCGCGTCGAGGTCGATCTCGGGGAAGGCGCCAGGACGTTCAAGGTCGCCTGGATCAGCCCGTCGCAGCAGTTGTACGTGCTGACCCGATTCCCCGATGAGGCGCACTCGGTGCAGCGTCCGGAACTTGCGCAACTCTTCGAGGCGGGCAAGGCACGTGTCATCGAGCGTCGCTCGAGCCTCGATCGGGCGCTCGAGTCGATCAACGCCAAGCCCACCGCGGGCTGAGGCCTGCCCGCGCGGGGCAGGGCTGCGATCCCGTCGTGCGGGTGGGGCGACGTAAATCGCTTGCATGCCCGCGGTGCATCTGATTTAGGATAGGGCGCATGCGACCGCGCCCGCTGTTCGCCTGGCTTCTTCCCGTGCTGCTGCTCCTCGCGGCCGGCGGCTGGGTGATCGCACGCGAATCGCCGCGGGTCGAGACCATCGCCGCCGCCGAACTGCCGCCGGAGGCGCTCGCCACGTTGCGGCTGATCCGGCAAGGCGGGCCGTATCCGCACGCGAAGGACGGCACGGTCTTCGGCAACCGCGAACGCATCCTGCCCGCGCGGCCGCGCGGCTACTACACCGAGTACACGGTCCGCACCCCCGGGGCGCGCGATCGAGGTGCGCGCCGGATCGTCGCCGGCGGCCGGCCGAAGATCGTCGAGTACTACTACACCGACGATCACTATGCGTCCTTCAAACGAATCCAGCCGGAGATCGGCCACTCACCATGAGCGCGTTTTCAAACATTCCGCCTCATGCGGTGCTGCCGCTGGGCGCCTACGACGTCGACGAACTGCGAAAGGCCGCGTCGCGTGCCGATCAGCGGCTGTTCGACGCCGATTGCAGCGATGCCAAGGACAAGAGCGGCGTCATGACGGTGCTTGCGAACGCGATGGCGCTGCCGTCGCACTTCGGCAAGAACCTGGATGCGCTGTACGACTCGATCACCGACCTCCAGCCGCCGTCGGAGGCCGATCACCCGGGCTTCGTCGTGATCCTGCGCGAGCTGCCCGAGAGCAGCCGCTTCGATGCGAAACAGCGCGAGGCGCTGCTCGACGTGTTCCGGGATGCCGCGGATTTCTTCTACGACCGCAAGACGGCGTTCCGCGTGTTCTATTCGGTGGCGAAGGCGCGTTGACCCCGCGCCGGTGACCCTCGTCGGAGGGTCACCGGATCGAACGCGTGGTCCGGCGTGGGTTCAGCCGCGCTGCGAGCCGCCCAGCATGGACAGCAGCGAGCCGATGTCGCCCAGTCCGCCCTGCGGGACCGAGCCGTTCGGCGTGAGGCGGTCGATCACCTGCGGCAGCAGTTCCGCGAGCTGGCCCGAGGCCGCGTTCGGCGACACGCCGAGCTGCTGTGCGATCGAACCGATCTGGTCCGAGCCGAGCACCTGGGTCAACTGGTCCGGCGAGATCGGCATGTTCTGGCCGGTGCCGATCCACGACTGCATCTGCTCGCCCATGCCGTTGCGGGAGAACTGCTCGATCAACGCGCCGAGCCCGCCCGCGCCGCCGCCCTGGGCGGCATTCATCCCGCCGCCGCCGCCGAGTGCACTGCCCAGCAGGCCGCCCAGGCCGCCGCCGGCCTGCCCGCCGCCCTGGCCGTTGGACAGCATGCCCAGCACGATCTGCAGCAGCGGATTGCCACCCGCACCGCCGGACTGCTGACCGAGGGCTCCCAGCACCGTATTCAGAAGACTCATGATTTCTCCTCCCCGCAGGGATGTTCGAGCGGGCAAGCGTACACCACGTCGGTGACGGGGCCATGCCGGCGTCAGGTGGGTCGACAGGGACGGCCGATATCGATACCCCAGTCCACCGGGCCGCCGGGGCGCCCGGGGCGCCGGATCAGAGGTCCCCGGCGTGCGCCTGCAGCACCGCGAGCGCAGCGACACCCGCGGTCTCCGTGCGCAGGATCCGCGGACCGAGGCACGCGCCGATGAAGCCCGCGTCGATCGCCGCCCGGACCTCGGACGGATCGAGGCCGGCCTCCGGCCCACTCAGGAGCGTCACACCCGCGTCGGCCGTGACCGCGACGCCGGACAGCCGCAGGCGGGCGTCGGGTGTCAGCACGATCCGTGTTCCGGCGGGCTGCGGCCCGGGAGCCGCCAGCCACTGCGCGAGCGGCCGGGCCGGTTCGATCTCCGGGAGCAGGTCGCGACCGCACTGCATGCAGGCGGCCTCGACGACGCGCTGCCAATGGGCGAGCCGGCGATCGGCACGCTCCGCGTCCAGCCGCACCTTCGATCGCATCGATGCGAGCGGAACGATGCGTGCGACGCCGAGTTCGACCGCCTTCTCGATCGTGTAGTCCATCCGCTCGGCACCCGACAGGCATTGGGCCAACGTGATCCGCAGCGGACTCTCGGTGTCGGCGTCGATCGCCTCGCGCACCGATATCGTGCACGCCTCGCGGTTCGGGTCGAGGATCGTTGCCGCGTGCCGACGGCCGCGCCCGTCGAACACCTGCAGCGGCGCGCCCGACTCCAGTCGCAGCACACGCACCAGATGGTGCGACGGACCCGGATCGAGCGTGACCGTCCCGCCGGGCACCAGCGGGCACCCGACGAGCACCCGGGGTGTCATCGCATCGGCCGGCCGGCGCCCGGCGGGCACCCGCGCAAGTCCGCACTCATCGGACCAGGTCGCGGTAGTAGTTGGGCAGCGCGAACAGCGCGTGATGCACGTCGGCGTTGTAATACGACAGGTCGCCGATCCGGCGTTCGGCCAGCCGGGCGTCGAGTTGCGCCGGTGCGATCGCGCGCGGGTCCAACGAATCCGACGCACACGCGAGGCCCCAGTACGAGCCGTACAGCGGGATGTACAACCCCATCGGACGCACCTGCGGGAACACCGTACGGAGGTCGCGAACCGCCTGAGACACGCGCTGCGGCTGGAAGACCGGCGAGCCGATGTGCAGCGTCAGCGCCGCGCCCGGCCGCATCACGCGCCTGAGCAGCCGGTAGAACGCCGGCGTGTACAGCCGATGGGCAGGCGTGTCCGGATCGGTGAGGTCGAGCACGACGAGGTCGAACTGCTCGGTGCTGCGCTCGACGTGGTCGTAGCCGTCGCCGATCACGAGCCGGACGCGCGGATCGTCGAGTGCGCCACGGTGCACACCCGACAGGTGCTTGCGTGCGACGTCGATCACGGCGGCGTCGAGTTCCGCGACCACGACGCGTTCGATCGTCGGATGCTTGAGGATCTCTTCCGTCGAGCCCCCGTCGCCGCCGCCGATCACCAGCGCCGAGCGCGGCGCCGGATGCGACAGCGCCGCCGGATGGATCATCGCCTCGTGATAGAAGAACTCGTCGCGCTCGGACGTCATGTACCAGCCGTCGAGCCGGAACAGCTTGCCGAACTGTTCGGTGTCGAACACCTCGATCGTCTGGTACGGCGAACGGACCGTCTCGAGCCGTCGTCGCGCCCGATAGCCGAAGGCGCTCTGCGGGTTCAGCCACTCGAGCAGCAGTTCACCGCTGCGGGTCTGGGGATCCTCCGACCCGCGCAGCAGCCGGTTGGTCTGCTGCTCCTCGGGTTCGAACGCGACGATCAGGTCGCTCAGCAGCTTCTCGGCCTTGGCGGAGTTGTCGGTGGAAAAGTTGCAGACGTAGACGTCCAGCGTCACGCCGCGGCGTTCGGGCCAGGTGTGCAGGGCGAGATGCGACTCGGCCAGCAGCACCGCGCCGGTGACACCGCCCGGTTGGCCCTGGTAATCGGGAAACGTGAAGAACTTGTCGTCGACGATGGTGAGGCCGGCTTCGCCCACCGCGCGGCGGCACAGGTCCGCCAGGCTTGTCGCGTCGATCAGTCGTGCCGGCGCGCAGCGGCAGCCGTAGAGATCAGCCGTGAGATGCAGTCCTTGCATTTCATACCAACCCAGTCGAAGAATCAGCCCGGCGGACAGTGGGTGTCCGCAAGACCCCAGATCAGCGGAAATGTCCCGCAACATCCGGTCGTTCCGGTCCGCCGAACCGCCGGCGGATCCCGTCGAAACTTCCGGCACCGCGGGAAGACTTTCTTCCGTCGTGTTCGTCAATGTGACGCGACGGAGTCCTCCCCTTTCAAAAGGCCCGCGATTATATCCAAATTCACCCCGCATCGCGGAAAGCCGGTGCGTTGCACTGCTAAAATCATCGTGACGTCTGACCGCACTGCGGTTGTCCCGGCACAAGAGCGGAAAATCCGCCGACAAACCTCCACTTTCGCATCCGAATGAACACGACTCCGCAGGCAGTTTCCGATCGTGCCGACAGCAACGACGGCGCGCGCGCGAGGCGGATGGCGGCCGCCCTGCGGGCGCTCGCGATGGATGCGGTCCAGCAGGCCAATTCCGGCCACCCGGGCATGCCGATGGGCATGGCCGACATCGCGGTGGCGCTGTGGGGCCGACACCTGAAGCACGATCCGGCGGCGCCCCGGTGGGCCGATCGCGACCGCTTCGTGCTTTCGAACGGCCACGGGTCGATGCTGCTGTACGCGCTGCTGCATCTGACCGGATACGACCTGCCGGTCGACGAACTGAAGAAGTTCCGTCAGCTGCACTCGCGCACCCCGGGGCATCCGGAGGTCGGCATCACGCCGGGCGTCGAGACGACCACCGGGCCGCTCGGGCAGGGCCTGGCCAATGCGGTGGGCATGGCGCTCGCCGAGAAGCTGATGGCGGCCGCGTTCAACCGCGACGGTTTTCCGATCGTCGATCACCTGACCTGGGTGTTCGCAGGCGACGGCTGCCTGATGGAAGGCATCTCGCACGAGGCCTGCTCGCTCGCGGGGGTGCTGCATCTGTCGAAGCTGATCGTGCTCTACGACGACAACGGCATCTCGATCGACGGCGAACTCTCGCCGTGGTTCGCCGATGACACGCCACGCAGGTTCCAGGCCTATGGCTGGCACGTGATCGATGCCATCGACGGGCACGACGGCTGGGCGGTCGGCCAGGCGATCGCGCGGGCGCGCGAGTGGGCCGTCAGCGGCCGCGACGGGCTTTTCAGGCCGACGCTGATCGTCTGCAAGACCCGGATCGGCATGGGTTCGCCGAACAAGGCCGGCAGCGCGAAGACACACGGCGAGCCGCTCGGTGCCGACGAGATCGCGTCCACACGCGAGGCGATCGGCTGGGACGCGCCACCGTTCGAGATCCCGGAGGACGTACGCGGCGACTGGGACGCGCGCGAGGCCGGCGCCAGGGCCCACGCCGACTGGCGGGCGCTGTTCGACCGGTACGCGCAACAGTTCCCGCAGCAGGCCGACGAGTTCCGTCGCCGGATGGCGGGTGACCTGCCCGCAACCTGGGAATTCACCGTCGACAAGCTGCTGGCCGACGTCGCGGCCCGCGCCGAGTCGATCGCCACCCGCAAGGCCTCGCAGAACGCCCTCGAGGTGCTCGGTCCGGCGCTGCCGGAGCTGCTCGGCGGCTCGGCCGACCTGACCGGCAGCAACCTCACCGACTTCAAGGGGGCCGGTGCGCTGCGCGCGGGTGATGCGGGTTTCACGCCGGGCCGGCACATCAACTACGGCGTGCGCGAATTCGGCATGAGTGCACTCATGAACGGCATCGCGCTGCACGGCGGGCTGATTCCGTACGGCGGCACCTTCCTGACCTTCTCGGACTACTCGCGCAATGCGCTCCGGATGGCCGCGCTGATGAAGCAGCGGGTCGTGTTCGTGTTCACCCACGACTCGATCGGCCTCGGCGAGGACGGACCGACCCACCAGCCGGTCGAGCACGCGGCCAGCCTGCGCCTGATTCCCGGCCTGGACGTGTGGCGGCCCGCCGATACGGTCGAGACCGCGGCGGCGTGGGCCGCCGGCATCGACCGGGCCGACGGGCCGACGGCGCTGCTGCTGACCCGGCAGGCGGTGCCGTTCGTCACCCGCTCGCCCGGCCAGATCGACGCGATCGCCCGCGGCGCCTATGTGCTGCGCGATGTCGGCCGCCCGCAGGCGGTGCTGATCGCGACCGGGTCGGAACTGGCGCTGGCGCTGGCTGCGCGCGATCTGCTGAAGGACGACGGGATCGAGGTGCGGGTGGTGTCGATGCCCTGCGCCGAGGTCTTCGACCGGCAGGAAATCACATACAAGCGCAACGTCCTGCCCGATGCTGTCCCGCGCATCGCGCTGGAGGCCGGCGCCACCGACGGCTGGTGGAAATACGGCTGCGCGGCGGTGCTGGGTCTGGATCGCTTCGGCGAGTCCGCCCCGGCGGGAACCCTGTTCAAGCTGTTCGGATTCACCGCAGACAACGTCGCCGACATCGTTCGCGAGGTGCTGCGTCGTTCCACATCCCAGTCGAAAGGAAAAGGCAGATGACCATCAAGGTAGCGATCAACGGGTACGGCCGCATCGGCCGAAACGTGCTGCGGGCCCACTACGAGGGCGGCAAGAAGCACGACATCGAGATCGTCGCGATCAACGACCTCGGCGACGCGAAGATCAATGCCCACCTGACCCAGTACGACACCGCCCACGGCCGGTTCGGCGGCACGGTCAAGGTCGATGGCGACTCGATCGTCGTCAACGGCGACCGGATCAAGGTGCTGTCCAACCGCAATCCGGCCGACCTGCCTTGGTCGAGCATGGGCGTCGACGTGGTGATGGAGTGCACCGGCTTCTTCACCACGAAGGAGAAGGCGGGCGCGCACCTGAAGGGCGGCGCGAAGA
>CADEEH010000194.1 GCA_902826305.1 uncultured Burkholderiales bacterium | reverse complement strand
CGGTCATCATCAACGCGCGGCGCTCGGTCTCGGCCGACAACGTGGCCGCGGTCCGATCGAGCATCGCCGGCAGTTCACCGGTGGACTCGCCGCTGGCGATCATGTGGATCATCATCGGCGGGAACTGCTTGCCGGCGCCCAGCGCACGCGACAGCGGCGCACCTTCCCGCACCCGGGAGATGGCGTCGTTGACGTTGTTCTTCAAGGCGTCGTTGGACAGGGTCTGTGCGCCGGCCTCCAGCGCACGGATCAGCGGCACGCCGCTGGAGGTCAGGATGCCGAGGGTGGCCGCGAATCGCGAGGTGTTCACGCCGCGCACCAGGCGCCCGAACAGCGGCAGCGTCAGCACCCGCGCGTGCCAGGCCAGCCGCACACTCGGTGAACGCAGCGAATAGCGCCAGGCGGCGAACGCGGCGATCGCGGCGACGAGCAGGTAGATGCCCCAGACCCGGATGAAGTCCGAACTGGCGATCAGCGCGGTGGTCAGGAACGGCAGTTTCTGGCGCGTCTGCGCGAACACGCCGACCACCTGTGGCACGACGTAGGTCAGCAGAGCGATGATCACCGTGATCGCCACCAGCGTCACGATCGCCGGATACGTGAACGCCATCACGATCTTCTGGCTGAGCGCGGTCCGCGATTCGACATAGTCGGCAAGCCGGCTCATCACCCGCGCCAGGTCGCCGCTCTGCTCGCCCGCGGAGACCAGCGCGCGATAGACGTCCGGGAAGTCCTTCGGGTACTTGGCCAGCGCCTGCGCCAGCGTCTGGCCGGCGACCACCTCGCTGCGGACCGCGGCGAAACGCTCGCGGATCGTCGGCCGGTCGGCCTGCTCGATGACCGCGTTCAACGCCTGTTCCAGCGGCAGCCGGGCGGACAGCAGGCTGGCGAGCTGCCGGGTCGTCAGGGCCAGCTCGGCCGGCCGCAGGCGACCGGCCAGCACCTGCCGCACGCCGCCGTCGGCCGAGACCGGCGCCACCTCGAGCGGCGTCAGCCCCCGGTCGCGCAGTTGCGCGCGCGCCTGGCGCGGCGAATCCGCGTCGAGCACACCGCGCTCCATGCGGCCGGCGACGTTGGCGGCTTCGAATCGATAGGCGGGCATCGGACCCTGGGTACGGGGGGATGTCGTCGATCTTAACAGGGCGATCGTGACCGTTCGTCGCCGCGACCGACCGCCGGCCTTCCCCGAGGTCGCACCGGTGTCCCGGCACCCCACGGCGGTCGGCCGCGCGCAACAGCGGGCCTGTCCGGCGCCGCCTGCCGGGTGGCCGCGCGCCCCGCGGGCCTGTCCGGCGTAGGCCCGGTCAGTACTCGGCGGCCTGGTTCGCCGGCTCGGCGATCATCGCCTCGAGTGCACGTACCTGCGCATCGGGCAGTTCGGCCATGCCGAGTGTGTGCGACGACAACCAGTCACACAGCCCGGTGTCGGTGATGCGCGGGAACGCCTCGAAGTAGACGCCGATCGGCGGCTCGCCCGGGGTCGCGGAGTTCTTGAAGGCGAAACGATCCTGCCACTTGCCACCGCCGGCCAACGTGTAACGCTCCTGCGCCCGGTACTTGTAACCGAGCCAGTAGGTCGTGACCGCCTTGGTCTTGCGGACCTCGATCACGTAGACGTCGGCGCCGGCCGCAGCCGCGCTGGCCTCGGTCGCGCGGGAAGTGAACGAATAGGGCGTGTGCTTGACGCTGGCCAGGTGTGCCTGCAGCGGCCCCTGTTGCGCGGCGACGTGTTTGACTGCGAACGCTGGCATACGGATCCCTGGTGACGCGCGCGAGCGCAGGACCTGGAGCATGACACAGTCACGACAGCCCCCGTCGTGACGGGGTCTGCCCCTCGCCGTCAGGCCATGAAACCGAGGTCCGGGCTCGCGAAACGGCCCAGGTTCGGGAACACCGTCGCCAGCTCGGTCGGCGAGACCCCGAACCAGCGCGCCAGCGTGGCCCCGACCTGGTCGACCGACGTGGTCGGGATCCAGCGCCCTTCGCCGGCGTCGTCGGGACCGTTGATCGTCAGGTCCGGGAAGGCGCCGTAGATCGCGCGGCCGCGGACCGCGCCGCCGACCACGACATGGTGGGCACCCCAGGCGTGATCGGAGCCCTGTCCGTTGGAGCGCATCGTGCGGCTGAAGTCCGACCCGGTGAACAGCGTCACCTGGTCGGCGACACCCATCGTCACGGTCGCCTGGTGGAACGCCGACACCGCCGCCGCGATCTCGCCCAGCAGTTCCTGCTGGCGCTGCAGCTGGTCGTCGCCATGGGTGTCGAAACCGCCGATCGAACAGAAGAAGGTCTGCCGCCGCACACCCAGCGCGTTGCGCGCGGCGATCATCCGAGCGGCCATCCGCAACTGGCTGCCCAGTCCGCTCGACGGAAAGCCGTCACCCCCGGTGGTATCGGCCAGTGCCGACGACAGCACCCGCTGGTTCTCCAGCGCGCGATCGATCACCGACAACCATTCGCGCTCGAACAGATGGCCGCGTGTCTGCGCCAGCATCGCACCGATCGCCGTCGACAGCGGATCCCCGTCGGTGCCGGGACGATAGAAATCGAAGCCGAAGTTCCCGCTCGGCGACACCTTGTACGAGACGATCGAGGTGCCGGTCTCCCACAGGTTGTTGCCGGCCAGCGAGATGCAGGTCGCGCCGCGATTGGTGTTCAACGACTGCACCAGTTCGCCGCATCGCCCCGCCCAGCCGGTGCGCCCGCTGCCATCGGAGATCGCACTCTGCCACTGGGCCTGCTGGTCGCTGTGCGAGAACAGGTTGGCCGGCAACGGCACGCTCCCGGCCTCGTATTGCGCCTTGCTGGTCGGCGCCAGCAACGGCCCGGCGTTGGCGATGATCGCCGCCTTGCCCGACTCGAACAGCGCCTGCAACCCCGCGGTGGCCGGATGCAGTCCGTAGCGCAACCCGCCGGCATTTGTCGGCTGCACCGGCAGCAGCACGGCCTGCGGCAGCGCCAGCGGACCCCGGGCGCGGGCGTAGGTGTCGTACGCACCGGTCTCGAGTGGCACGACCAGGTTGTTGGCATCGTTGCCGCCGTACAGGAACACACAGACCAGCGCGCGGTAGTCGTTCGCGGACTGTGCACGGGCCGAGGAGATCAGGCCGTCGCCGGCGGCCGCGGTGATCCGCTCAAGGTCGACGAACGCCCCGAGCCCGGCGGCGCCGAGTGAACCCAGGTGCTGCAGGAAACGGCGGCGATCGAAGGTCATCGGGAACTTTCCGAGGCTGCGCGTCAGCGCTGGATCACGAACTCGGGTGCGATCGAGGTCAGCACCAGCGCCGCTCGGACCCGGTTCGCGCGGGATGCGCCATCGATCGCCGCGATCGCACCGATCATCGTCGCGCGGGTGGTATCGCCGATCGCGCGATTCATGAACATCAGGTTCAGTCGTTCGACGAGTGCGGCCGGATCGTGGGCGATCGCCTCCAGGCCACGCAGGTCCAGTGCCAGCCGGCTCTCGTCGTCACCCCATCGACCGTAGCCGCCGGCCTCGATCAGCCTTGCGAAGAAGTTCAGCGTGCCGACCACCGTGGTCTCGGTGGTGATCTGGAACTCCGGCGCGCTCAGGCCGGCCGCGGCCATCGGTCCGGGCTGCTTGAAGTCGGGCGAATAGAAGTTGAACACCGATGGCGCCAGCAGCGGACTCTGGCCGAGCGCATCGTCGCCGCTGTCGAGATAGTGGATCGCGTTGCGCCCGTTCGGTGCCTTCGCGCCGAGGGCACGCAGGAAGTTGGCGAAACGCACGACCGGTTCGCGCTGCTTGCCGAAGGTCGTGCCCGCCGCGGCCAGCGGGTCGCGCGCCTCCGCATCGAGCAGGATCGCCCGCACGACCGCCTTCAGGTCGCCGCGCACGCCGGCACCGTTGTCCGCGAACACCGCCGCGACCCGGCCGAGATAGGCCGCGCTCGGATTGCTGGTCACCAGGCGCTGGATCAGCCGGCGCGAGATGAACGGGCCGACGTTGGGATGTTGGAAGATGTTGTCGAGTGCCGATCGCAGGTCACTCTCGGCACTGCCTCCGCCGCCGATCGTCGCCCCGTCGAGCAGCGTCTTGGTGCCCTGCGAGTGCTGGCTCGGCCACGACCGCATCGGATCGATCCAGTTCTCCTCGCCGCCGTCGAACGTGTCCGGGTCGGCGGTGTTGCGGCCGGCGAAGCTCCAGCCGCTGAACGCCCGTGCGAAGCCGAGGACCGCCTCCTGGCCGTAGGTCGGGATGGTCGCGCCCTGCCCGTCGCGCCGCGCGCTGCCGTCCGGGTTCAGCTTCACCAGTCCGATCGAGAACAGCTGCAGCACCTCGCGTGCGTAGTTCTCGTTCGGATGCTGGCCGCTCTCCGGATCCTCCTTGCGGCTGCCGAGCATGTTCAGGTAATAACCCATCGCCGGATGCAGCGTCACGTCCTCGAGCAGCTTGCGGTAGTTGCCGAACGCGTTGCGGTTCAGCATGTCCATGTACGAGGCCATCGCCCACGCGTTCAGGTCCGGTGCGATGTTGGAGATCACCAGGATCTGGGACAGCGCGAACGCGACCCGTGCACGCAACTGGCCGGGGCTGTACAGCCACTGCTGCCAGATCGCCTCGTAGGCCATCTCGTCGGTCGGACGGTTGTCCTCGGTCGAGCGCGCCTGGGTGCGCAGGTAGTCGACGTACGAGCCGGCGTCGATCCGGAACTGGACCTCGAGCCAGGCGTCGTAGCCGTAGGCCTTGACGGTCTCGATCTCGGCGCTGGAC
The DNA here is from genome assembly GCA_902826305.1 of uncultured Burkholderiales bacterium. Taxonomy (GTDB): domain Bacteria; phylum Pseudomonadota; class Gammaproteobacteria; order Burkholderiales; family Burkholderiaceae_E; genus CADEEH01. The sequence continues at coordinate 3,220 of CADEEH010000194.1, read as the reverse complement.
ACCGGACCGAACGTCGCCTGCGACAGGAAGCGCACGACGTCGTCCAGCGGCGGCTGCTTCTCGACCGGCAGCGGCGTGCCGGTCATGAACATCGTCGACGGCGTGGGTCCGGTGACGCCTTCGCCGTTCATCAGCGATTGCGGACTCTGGCTCCCGCCACTGGAGCAGGCGGCCACCGCAAGCGCGGCGAATGCCGCGGCCACGACCGCACGATCGGTCGCGTTGTCCAATACCCTTACCGGGTCGTCTGTTGTCACGTTCACCGTTCCCGAGCATCCCTGGCCGGGTCGGTGCGCCGCACATCGAGGGCGGCGTCTGCGGAAGGCACCGGCCGATCTTGGATCGGGGTGCGGTGGACGAAGTATAGGAAATGGCCGGCAGCGGCGCGGGCCGCCGGGCGGGCAACAGGGGCCGCTCATCACATCCCGAGGCGGGGGCGTACCATGCAAGACCCTGCCACCCGTCCGCCCCATGCTGCGACTTTCGTTCACCGGCAATGTGTTCCGCATCAACGAGACGCCGCTCACGCTGCCGATCTCGATCAATGCGTTGCATCGGCTCATCGGACCCAGCCGCCACAGCGCACCGATGCACGCCCATGCCTGGGACGAACACGGGCTGTGGGCGAGTTCCCAGGACGGCGTCCTGGTGGACAACCTGATTCCCGAGCTGACGGATCACAACCTGCCGTTCCATCCGACGCAGCGCTTCAACGGCAGCTTTACCGTCGACGGCGAGGACATCCTGCTGTATTACCGCAACCATCGCTCCCGGCGCGTCAAGCTGTTCCACGGTGATGACGGCGGTGCGCTCGTGTTCGGCGACCTGCACGTCTATTTCAGCCTGCGCGAGGGCCGGGTCAGCGACCTCACGATCGGCCCCCACAAGCTGGCGACCGAACCCGATCCGCTGCCGCTCGATCCCGAGTACGCCCACTTCGCCGCGCTGTGGAAGGACTGGACCGACGCGGTCGGCCGCTTCGTGCCGGCGAACAACCGGTACCACAACCTGAAACACGGCATCACCGCCGAGGCGCTCGCGCAGGCCCTCGAGGCGAGCGAATTCGAGTGGCCACCGGCGCTCCTCAACTTCTACCGACCTTTCGACGTCATCTGGGACCCGGTCTCGTCACCCTTCAGCTTCAAGGTCGCCGACTGGCAATACGACCTGCTGCCGTTCGGCGAGCTGCAGGACCGGTGGGCGCATCTGATGGCGCAGCAGCACGGTGCCGACATGCGACCGGAGTCGCCGACGCAGGTGTCCGACAAAGTGAAGTCGCGCGACCATTCGAATCTGAAATGGATCCCGATCGCCGAAGGCCGCAACGGCGACTTCCTGCTGTTCGACAACGACCCGAGTGAACTCGGGACCGCGGGACAGATCATCGAGCTGCGCAACGAGTCGTGGACGAGGAAGGTGATCGCTTCGTCGCTGGAGGCCCTCGTGCACCAGGAGATCGCGACGATCGAGGCCGAAGGACGGGAGCGGTTCAGCTTCTTCCTGGCGGACGATTTCGTCGGCGGTTGAGCGGCTGTTCGGAAGGATCGAACGAAGCCAGGGCGCCGTCGAGGACGACCTGCTGCAGATCGCGCTGCACGGCACCGCCACCCATGTCGAGCGGGTCGTGCGCCGCAACCGGCAGGCACAGGCCGCGGCCTGCCCCGCCCGACTGGTCGCCAGCCGCTCGGTCGACAGCTACTGGGACGATGACGGGATATTGGTAATCCGCGCGCGCCTGACCGCCGACCAGGGCGCTGTGTTCCTGAAGGCGTTGCACGAGCGCGAAGACCTCGAGCCGGACATCTCCGACGACACCGTCGGTGCGCTGCGTGCCGATGCACTGGCGCGCGTCTGTGAGCTCGCGCTGACATCCGACGGCGAAGCGCGCACCGCGGACCGCTACCAGGTCCGCATCGACGTTCCCGCGGGAACGCTGGCCACCGAACCGACCAAGCCGGAGGACATGCCGGTCCTGCAGGACGACGGGCCGCCGCTGTCGTTGCACACGTTGCGGCGTGTGTGTTGTGACGACGCCCATCACATCGTGCACTGGGCCGACGGCGGCGAGACCTTCCTCGACAACCTGATCCTGCTGTGCCGCCGGCATCACCGCTACTTCCATGAACTCGGCTACCGCATCGAGCCCGGTCGGGTTCTCGGGGACTCGGCATCGACGACGATCCCGCTGCAATTCTTCACGCCGCGTGGCACACCGATCGAGGCATCCGGGGACCGGCGTTCCCGCGGAAACGCCGCGATGATCTTCGCAGCCAACGATGCCCAAGGGATCCGGATCACGCCGGACACGACCACACCACACTGGGATGGCAAGCCCGCGGACTACGATCACATCCTGTGGACGCTGATGATGCGGGAGGAGCGGAGGAAGGGGTTGGAGTGATTGCAAACGCGCCGGCCCCACCCCGGCAGAGCGTAGGGTTCGGATTCAGCCTGCCGCGCGTTGGCGACAGCGACAACCCGCGAGCTCGCGTCGTTTGCCGCCCAGGCGATCGACGAGCACACACCGCCCGTCCTCGATCACCAGTCCGAGCACCCGTGGCCCACCGGTATCCAACCCGTCGAGCACCCGGCCGGTCGCCGGATCGCGCAGGCGACGGCGCTCGACGCTGACCTCCGAGCTGCGCGTGAACACATCGTCGGCCAGCAGCACCGGCCCGCCGGCGAGTGCACCGGCGGCACTGCCCACCTGCGAGCGGCAGGCCGAGTCCGGCTCGACCAGCACCGCCTCTCGCGCCGGCCCGGCCGGTCCGTGCTGGCAGCCGACCACTGACAGCGACGACGCGACGACCAGCGCGAACCCGAAGGCCGCGCGGCACCACCTCATCGCAACAGCACCTTCGCTTCGCGCGCCGGCGAGCGCACGATCACCGCACCACGGCCGGCCAGCGACTTCGGTGCGACCGCCGAGGGCGCCGGACACGCACCGTTCGCCTGGTACTGCAGCGCGGTCGACAAGAGCCGCTCCGCGGTGTTGCCGAGCGCGCGATCGAAGTCGTCGTCGGCGACACAGCCCTTGAGCTGGCTGCCGGGCACGAAGCCGCTGCCGAACCCGCCCTGCCCGCTGTCGTTGACCCCTTCGAACTCGATCGGGAAATACGACGTGCCGCAGTTGTCCTTGGCGGTGAAGCCGTAGGGTTTGCCGCAGGAGGTCTCGCCGATCTGGATCACTTCCATGAACGGGCGCAATCCGTTGATCACC
>CADEEH010000193.1:4285-8104 GCA_902826305.1 uncultured Burkholderiales bacterium | reverse complement strand
CACCCCCGGCCGCCTCGTGCGGCCGGATTTCTTTTCCTGCCGCCTCGTGCGGCCGGTTTTTTTGTCGGCCGCCTCGTGCGGCTCTCAACGCGCGGATCAGCGAGCGGGGATGCCGGCCCGATCCAGGCAGCCGGTGAACGACGTGCGGTCGAGGTGGCCCTGCGCGGCACACTGCTCGGACACGTCCAGCCGCGCTTTGAGCATCACCAGGTCGACGTCCCTCAGCCAGGGCCAGGTGCGCGACGTCATGCAGTAGACCTGCGTGAAGTTCTCGAGCGGGTAGTCGCGCAGACCGGGGTGGGCGTAGGCAAGGTCGACGGCGGACCCGGCGAACGGGCCGACGCGAGAACGCAGGCGCTCGACCGCGTCGGCCCGGCCGACGTCCTGGTCCCGCAGGCGGGCGGCCTCGACAGCGCCTCGTCCCGTCTCCTGGCATGCGCGGACATCGTCGGCCCCCTTCGTCCAGGCGGACGTCGACAGCAGCGACAGGACGACGAGGACACCGGTGCGCAGACGGGAAACCATTGCTGCCTCGACAGGCAAATGCCGGGCCCGGATGGATAGTATTCGCTCGTGCCGGCTACCGGAATACCGATGGATCACCTTGCCGCCGTCGCAGGTACGCACCCGCCGTGATCGGAGCGGTCACGAGTCAGCGCCGGATCGTGGGCAATTCGTTCGGACGCAGATCGAAGACCAGCAATTCCGCCTGCCGCCCGCCCTCGACCACCAGCCGCGTCTCGCCCCGCAGGCGCGCGCCGTCACCTTCGGCCAGGACCGCGCCGTTGACCGTGACCCCGCCCCGCGCGACGTGGACGTAGGCGTATCGATCCGGCGCCAGGTCGAGCGCCGCCGTCTCGGCACCGTCGAACAGGCCCGCGTACACCCGCGTGTCCTGGTACACACTCAACGAGCCGTCCTCACCTGCCGGCGAGATGATCAGCCGCAGTCGCCCGCGCTTGCCCGCCTCGTCGAAGTGCACCTGCTGGTAGCGCGGCGGCACGCCCTGGCGATCCGGCACGATCCAGATCTGCAGGAAGTGCACCGGCTCCTCGCGCGACGGGTTGTATTCGCTGTGCGCGACGCCGGAACCCGCACTCATCATCTGCACGTCGCCCGGGCGGATGATCGTGCCGGTGCCCATCGTGTCCTTGTGCTCCAGCGCGCCGTCGAGCACGTACGAGAAGATCTCCATGTCCCGGTGCGAATGGCGGCCGAATCCCATGCCCGGTGCGACGCGGTCGTCGTTGATGACGAGCAGGTCGGAAAAGCCGACCTGGCGCTCGTCGTAGTAGTCGCCGAACGAGAACGTGTGGTGCGAATCGAGCCAGCCGTGCTCGGCGTGGCCGCGGTCGGCGGCTTTGCGGATGTCGATCATGAGCGGCCTGCCGTTGAATTCGTGGCCCACCAGCCTAACCGAGACGCCCGCGATCCGGCGAATAGTCGCACCGGTCCGGCATTCGCACGGGCGGTCGGCCGTGTTGAAACGGCCGGCCACCTGCCTCAGTATCGGACCCTCAGCCAACCGCGCCCGGAGGAGCCGAGATGCCCCGCCTCACCCTGCACAGCATCCGCCTGCGCCTGCTGTCCGTGCCGCTGCGCCGCCCGATCGTCTCCAATCCGACGGTCGGCCGGTACGACGCCTGGCCGTTCCTGCTGCTCGACCTGACCACCCACGAAGGGGTGGTCGGCCGCAGCTATCTCGAGCCGTACGTCGCGAAGTCCGCGCCCTACGTCATCGCCGCGATCCAGTCGATCGCCGATGCGCTGAAGGGCAAGCCGCTCGCGCCGCTCGACAATTATCGGACCGCGATGCAGACGATGCACCTGTCCGGCCGGCAGGGCGTCGGCCTGGTCGCCACCTCCGCACTGGACATGGCGATCTGGGATGCGCTGGCCAAGGCGGCCGACCTGCCGCTGGCGGCGATGCTCGGCGCGAGCACGGGACCGGTCCGTGCCTACAACACGAACGGCCTGTGGCTGCTGCCGCCGGAGCGCCTGCCCGACGAAGCGATGTCGCTGGTCGCCGAAGGCGGCTTCTCGGCGATCAAGATGCGGATGGGCCGCGCGGACTTCGCGCAGGATCGGGCCGCGCTCGAGGCGGTGCGTCGCGCGGTCGGTCCCGGCGTGCGGCTGATGGTCGACTGGAACCAGGCACTGGACTTCGGCGAGGCGCTGGTGCGCCTGCACGCGCTGGACGACGAGGGCCTGATGTGGTTCGAGGAGCCGATCGTCTTCGACGACTACGCCCACTGTGCGCAACTGGCGCGCGAACTGAAGACGCCGATCCAGATCGGCGAGAACATCTACGGACCGCGATCGTTCCACGACGCGGTGCAGGCGAAGGCCGCGGACCTGTACATGCCGGACCTGATGCGCATCGGCGGGGTCACCGGCTTCATGCGGTGCGCGGCGATCGCAGGCGCCGCGGGCATCCCGTTGTCATCCCACCTGTATCCGGAGTTCTCCGGGCACCTGCTGCGGGCGGCGGAATCGACCCAGTTCCTGGAGTGGCGCGACTGGGCCAACCCGTTCATCGCCGAGCCGTTCGAGGTGAAGGACGGGTCGGTGATCGTCCCGGATCGGCCGGGGGCGGGGCTGGCGTGGAACGAGGAGGCCGTCGGGCAATTCCTCGTCGATCAGACGTAGTACTCCCACGGCCTGTCGATCTGGAGTAGACTGCGCGCGTAGACATAGTCAAGACCATTGGCTCGTAGGCCTTTATCTGTTGTTCCGGCGGCGGTGACCGCCGCCCGGATCCGGTTGAAAACCTCCATCGATGATCTTCTTGGCGTATCTGCCTGCGCAGGCATGTGCTCGCGCAGCCAACCCGAAAGGAAATCGACATGGCAATTCAAACCGGTACCGTGAAGTGGTTCAACGAAAGCAAGGGCTTCGGCTTCATCGCGCCTGACGACGGCGGCAAGGATCTGTTCGCGCACTTCAGCCAGATCCAGGGCGGCGGCTTCAGGACGCTGGCCGAGAACCAGCGCGTGGAGTTCGAAACCACGCAAGGCCAGAAAGGCCCCCAGGCCTCGAACATCCGCCCGGTGGCCTGAGTCCCCGAGCGGGCCCCTCGCGGGCCGACGAGAAACCGCGGCCTGGCCGCGGTTTTTCATTTCGGGGTTCCCATGAACAACCTCCAGGAAGCCACCGAGCGCATCTGTGAACTCAAGGGCGACACCCTTGCGCTCGATGTCCTCTGCGGCGCGCTGATCCGTCAGATGGCGCCGGCGACTCGCGACCGGCTGCGACAACTGTTCGAGCGCGACGCAGAGATCGCCCGCACGCTGATGCTCAACGCGGCCATCTCGGAACAGACGATCAGTGCGTTCGAACGCGACGTCGCGCGCCTGTCGGGCCTGCTGGCCGCAGGTGCCGGCGCGGACGCGGGCGGTGCACGCAGCAGCGTCGAGACGCTGCTGCTGACCACGCCGCGGGTGTCGACGTTCGCCGGCCAGCAGCCTCTGACCAATGCGAGCGGGTTCTTCTTCGAGCGTGACGAACGGCTGTATTTCGTCACCAGTCGCCATGTGCTGATCGACGAGCCGAGCGGCCACCTGCCCGACCGGATCGAGCTCGAGACCCACATGGACGGCCACGACCTGTCGCGCACGACCGTGCTGTCGATCCTGTTGTACGAACAGGGCCGTGCCTCGTGGTTCCAGGCCAGCGACACCGGCGGGGAGATCGACGTCGCCGCGATCCGCATCGACCGCTCGATCCTGCAGGGTGTCACCGTGCGGGCCTTCACGCCGGAGCACCTGCAGCAGCGGTTGAACGAGGTGGAGGTCGGCATGCCGCTGCTGGTCGTCGGCT
>CADEEH010000193.1:0-4275 GCA_902826305.1 uncultured Burkholderiales bacterium | reverse complement strand
GTCGCTCGGGCTCAACAGTGCGTGGTATGCGGACGTGCTGATGGCGCTGACCGCCTGAGCAGGCGTCGGCGTGCCGGCATTCACGCGCCCGGCGCCGGCCGAGACGCACGCACCTTGTCGATCGTCCGGCCGTCCAGGTCGACGATCTCGAAGTGCCAACCCTCCCAGTCGACCGAATCCGCCACCCTCGGCAGCCGTCCGGTCAGCAGGATGATCATGCCGCTCAGCGTGTGGTACAGCCCTCGATCCTCCTGCGGCACCGACTGCAGTCCGAGCTGGTCCTTCAGCTCGGGGATCGGGATGTGGCCGTCGAGCAGCCAGCTGCCGTCGTCGGTCCGCACGGCCCACGACTCCGACGGGTGACGCGGGCGGAACTCGCCGGTGATCGCCTCGATCAGGTCCTGCAGCGTCACGATGCCGATGATCGCACCGTACTCGTCGAGCACGAACGCCATCTGGCTGTCCGAGGACTTGAAGTGCTGCAGCAGTTCGGTTCCGGTGAGGGTCTCCGGCACGTACAGCGGCGGCTTCAGCGGCAGCGCGGACAGACTGCGATCCTCGCCCCGCACCGCACGGCTCAGCCACCGGCGCGCGCTCAAGACGCCCAGCAGGTTGTCCAGGCTGTCCTTGACGACCGGAAATCGCGCGTGCTCCGACTCGTCGATCCGCGCGAGGTTGGTCTCGAAGTCCAGTTCGGTATCGAGCGTGACCACGTCGGAACGCGGCACCATCAGCGAGGCGATCGGTCGATCGTCCAGGCGGAACACGTTGCGGACCATCGCGTGTTCGTGCAGTTCGATGATGCCGGCGCTGGTGCCCTCGGCCAGCATCGCGTGGATCTCCTCTTCCGTGATCGACGACGCCGGGGTCTCCGGCACCCGCAGCAGGCGCAGGACCGCCTGGGTCGACCAGGACAGCAGCCAGACGAACGGCTTGGTCGCGATCGCCAGCCATTCGATCGGCCGGGCGACGAGCCGAGCGAACGTCTCCGGGTACGCCTGGCCCAGCCGTTTCGGGACGATCTCGCCGATGACGATCGACAGATAGGTGATCAGCACGACGACGATGCCCGTCGCGGCGTAATACGCCTGGCCGGGTGACCACCCCAGCGCCTCCAGTTCACCGGACAACGGCCTGGCGAGCGCGGCCTCGCCGACGATTCCGTTGAGGATCCCGATCGACGTGATGCCGATCTGGATCGTCGACAGGAAACGCGTGGGGTTCTCGCCCAGCTCGACCGCGGCGGCGGCGGAGGTGTCACCCTCGTCGATCAGCGTGCGCAGCCGTGTTCGCCGGGCGGTGACCAGCGCGATCTCCGACATCGCGAAGAGGCCGTTGAGCACGATCAGGACCGACAGGATCACGAATTCCATGGGGACACCGGTGGCGTGGCGAACGTGCCCCGTCGAGGGGCACTGCCGCCAAAGTGTAGTTCAGCGCAGCGCAGCACGACGCCAGTCGGGATCGCCCCGTATGCCCCTGCCGTCGCGCCGACCTTCGCGACCGCCGGGGCCCCCGGCTTGCACAATCCGGCATTCGTGCGGCGGCGCCGCGCGATCTTCTCGGGGGCTCCCATGTCACGTCCATCGACCGCCGTCGCGCCCACGCAGCTCTACTCGCGCACCGCGCGCGTGCTGCACTGGCTCACCGTCCTGCTGCTTGCGGCGCAGTTCCCCGTCGGCTTCTACATGGCCTACCGCGGCAACACGCTCAACGTCTGGGACTCGCTGACCAACACGATGTACAGCGGGCACAAGCTGAGCGGCCTGCTGATCCTGCTGATCGTCGTGCTGCGGCTGCTGTATCGCACGACGCAGGGCGCGCCCCCGGACGAGCCGACGCTCGAGCCCTGGCACCGGATGGCGGGGCACCTGAACCACTGGCTGCTGTATGCGCTGCTGATCGCCGCGCCGATCGCCGGCTACATCGGCATCGCGCTGTTTCCGGCGCTCGACATCTTCGGGCTGTTCAAGCTGCCCGCGCTCGTCGCACCCGACAAGGAGGCGGCGAAGACCCTGTTCGCATGGCACGGTGCGCTGGTGATCGCGCTGGGGGCACTGATCACACTGCACATCGGCGCGGCGCTGTATCACTACCTGGTCCGCAAGGACGACGTGCTCGGGCGGATGCTTCCCGGGCTGCTGCGTCGGACGCGGCGGCCCTGACGCGCGTGGTGCGCACACGCCTGCGCGCCAGCGGATTCGACGCGAGGATTGCAGAAGTCGGCGGCGCGGGCTTCCGTCAGCATGGGAAGTCGCCGCCACCCAGGGACTTCTCATGCAGTCTCGCGATCTCGTCGACCTGATCCTGCTGGCCACGTTGTGGAGCGGCTCGTTCCTGCTGATGCGGGTGGCAGTGCCGGAGTTCGGCCCGTTCGCGCTGATCGCGGTGCGCGTCGCCGTCGCGGCGGTGTTCCTGTTCGCGGTGCTGGCATGGCGGGGCGGCCTGTCGTCGGTCCGGCGCCATGCCGTCGAGCTGACCGTCGTCGGCCTGATCAATTCCGCCCTGCCGTTCTGCCTGTTCGCGTACGCGGTGCTGTCGCTCGAATCGGGCTTCGCCGCGATCCTCAACGCCACCGCGCCGATGTGGGGTGCGATCGTCGCGTGGGCGTGGCTGCACGAGCGTCCGACACGCTGGCGCGTCGCGGGCCTGGTGGTCGGCTTCATCGGCATCGTCGTGCTGAGCTGGGATCGGGTGTCGTTCAAGGAAGGCGGCACCGGCCTGGCCCTTGTCGCCGGCCTGCTGGCCAGCGTCTCGTACGGTGTGGCGGCCAGCTATACCCGACGCACGCTGAACGGTGTCGAGCCGCTGGTCGTGGCCACCGGAAGCCAGCTCGGCGCGACGATCCTTCTGGCACCGTTCGCGGTCGGCTTCTGGCCCGCCGGGCCGGTGTCGGCCAAGGCGTGGATCAGCACGGTGATCGTGGGCGTCGCGTCGACCGGCATCGCCTACATCCTGTACTTCCGCCTGATCGCCAACGTAGGGCCCGCGCGTGCGATCGCGGTCACGTTCCTGGTGCCGGTATTCGCCGTGCTCTGGGGATCGATCCTGCTGGACGAGGCGGTGACGGTGCGGATGCTCGTCGGCGGACTGGTCGTACTGCTGGGTACCGCGTTGTCGACCGGGCTGTTGCGGCCGCCGACGCTGTCGATGCGACGAGCCGATCCGTGACCGGCACACCTGCCGCGGGTGGCATCCAGGCGGGCAACGGTCTTGCGTCGTGATCGCGGTCAACACGAGGAGCAGCCGATGCCGACGACCCCCCAGCAGATCCTCGAACAGGCGAACGCGGCGATCTCGCGCGGCGACGTCGACGGGTTCCTGCGGTTCTGCACCGACGACACGACCTGGACCTTCCTGGGCGACCGGACACTGAGCGGCAAGCAGGCCGTTCGCGAGTGGATGCGCGCCACCTATCACGAGCCGCCGCGGGTCGAGGTCCATCGGATGATCTCGCAGGGCGATCACCTGGTCGCGATCGGCGAGATCAGAGTGACGGACGACAAGGGATCGACGACACATCACGCGTACTGCGACGTCTGGCGCATCCAGGACGGGCGGCTCGCCGAACTCGAGGCCTATGTCGTCCCGATCTGAGGCCGCGCGGCGGTCCCACGGGACAGGCGCGGCCTGACGACGAGCATCGCACCGAGCGCACCCGCGAACAGCAGGGCGGCATACAGCAGCACGAAGTCGCGCAGCGTCATCCGTGCCGCCACCAGCCGCGAGGCGCCGACGAACGACGCGTAGAGCCAGCTCGTCGTGCTGACCGCACCCAGCAGCAGGGGCAGCCAGCCGGGATCACCACGCAGCGGGCGCGGTCCGCGCGCCAGCGACGGGAACACCAGCAGGTGCAGCGCCAGGCCGTTGGCCGACAGCGCGAGCACCACCAGCAGCTTGGCGGCGAGTTTCGCGCCGATGGTGAAGGCGGCCGGATCGCGCAGATATTCGCAGCCGATCATCGCCAGCCCCGTCGCCCACAGGACCGCGAGTGCCCGGCCCACGATCCGCGCGGTCGCGGCCAGCGAGGACGGGGACACGCCACGCGCCGCGAGCAGCCGCAGGTCCTCGCGCAACACCGACGCCACCGCGACCGCGAAGGCCACCAGGTGCGCGAAGAGCAGTCCCTGATGGATCCAGGACAGTTGCCACATGATCGACTCCCGCCGGGCCGGCGGCTGGCCGGCCCGGATGTCTCGTTGCTCAAGCACGGCACATCGAGAAGTTGCCCAGGATCGGCAGCGTCTTCGGGTTCGCCTGCAGCTTGCCGAACAC
>CADEEH010000192.1 GCA_902826305.1 uncultured Burkholderiales bacterium | reverse complement strand
GCCGCCCACCCATCATCAGCGTGCCGGTCAGCATGAAGAACGGGATCGCGATCAGCGGGAAACTCTGCACCTGCGCGACCATCTGCTGCACCAGCAGGTCCAGCGGCACCCGCTCCGAGGTGGCCGCGGCGGCCATCGCCGCCATCAGCAAGGCATGGGCGATCGGCATCGCGGCCACCGCGGCGATTCCGAAGACGGTGAGGATCAGCGCGGTCATCGTCGTGGCTCCTGGCGTCGGCGTTCACGCCACCGGTGCATCGGCGGGATGGACCGACGGCAATGCGGCCGAACCCCGGAACAGCAGCCAGGCCGAATGCAGTGCGAGCAGCGCCAGCATCACCATGCCGATCATCACGCAGCCGTAGGTCACCGAGCCGGGCACGCCGAGGATCGGCGACTTCTCGTCGGCGACGATCTCCAGCATGCCCCAGGTCGCCCAGACCAGGGTCGCGTACAGGCCGGCGACCGCGAGCCAGACAACGATCGCCAGCAGGCGTCGCACCGCCGCCGGCAGCGACTCGACCAGGAAGCTGGTGGTGATGTGTGCACCGTGTGATGCGCCGAGCACCACACCGGCCATCACCATCCACGGGAACAGCAGCTCCGGCAGCTCGGCACCCCACTGCAGGCTCGAGCCGACGCTGTAGCGCAGGATCGTGTTCGCGCACAGGATCACGAAGATCACCGCGGTCGTGATCCACAGCACCACCTGGCACACCAGCACGATCCCGCGTTCGATCGCTTTCATCACGGTCTCCGCTCGTGATCTGTGGACTACTTCGCGCGCGCCGCCGAGACCACCTTCTTGACGAACGGGCCGATCGGACCGGCGATCCACTTCTCGTCGACCGGGCCGGTGGCCTTCTCGAACGCGGCCTTGTCGGCGACATCGACCTGCACACCCTTGGCCTTCAGGTCGGCGACCAGCTTGTCGTCACTTTCCTGCGACAGCTTGCGCTGCAGCGTGGTCGCCTCGAGCGCGGACTCCTGCAGCACCTTGCGATCGGACTCCGACAGCCGGTCCCAGGTCCGCTTGCTGATCAGGAATGGGGTCATCTCGTATTTGTGGCCGGTCAGCGAGATGAACTTCTGCACCTCGTACAACTTGCTCGCGTGGATGTTCATCAGCGGATTCTCCTGCCCGTCGACCACCCCCTGCTGGAGCGCGACGTACAGTTCGGCGAACTTGATCTGCTGCGCCTCGGCGCCCAGCGACTGCATGATGTCGACCGTCACCGCGTCCGGCGGCGTGCGCATCTTCAGCCCCTTCAGGTCCTCGGGCTTGATCAGCGGCTTCTTGCTGTTGGACATGTGGCGGATGCCGTTGTCCCAGTAGCCGAGCACGACCAGCCCCTTGTCGGCCGATTTCTGCGCCAGCTCCTGGCCGAGCGGACCGTCGAGCAGCTTCCAGGCCTGCGGCAGGCTCGCGAACAGGAACGGCATGCCGAACGCCGCGTACTCGGGCACGACGCCGGCGACGGCGCCTTGTGAATTGGCGCTCAGGTCGAGTGCGCCGGTGCGCAGCGCGGTGACCATCGCGGCGTCGTCGCCGAGCTGCGCCGAGGGCGAGACCGCGACCTCGATGCGGCCGGCGGACCTGGCCTTGACCGACTCGGCGAACTTCATCGATGCCTCGTGGCGCGGATTGCCCGGCGCGGCGCCATGGCCGAGGCTGAGCTTGACGGTCTGTGCGTGGGCGACGGCCGCGAACGCGAACGTGAGGGCAAAGGCGATCGAGCGCAATGTCATCGTGTGTCTCCTGGAGCGGACCGCGTCGTCGCGCGGCATCGTGAGGTATCGGGTCGGTCGGCGGGCGGGGCCCGCCGCGGGTGGCGCAGGCCGGACTCAGTGGATCAGCATCCCTCCGTTGACATCGAGCGTGACCCCGGTGCAGTACCTGGACAGGTCGCTGGCGAGGAACACGACACAGCCGGCGACGTCGGCGGGCTCACCGATGCGTGCCAGCGGGATCTGCTCGAGGATGCCGGCCATCCGGTCGGCCGGGATCAGCCCCTTGTTGATGTCGGTGGCGATCAGCCCCGGCGTCACGCAGTTCACGCGCACGCCGTCGATGCCCACTTCACGCGCCATCGCACGCGCCAGCCCGAGCACACCGGCCTTGGCCGCCGAATAGTGCGGACCGCCGAGGATGCCGCCGCCGCGCTGCGCCGACACCGACGAGATGCAGACGATCGATCCGGACTTCTGCGCACGCATCGCCGGCAGCACCGCCTGCGACATGTGCAACGTGCCGCGCAGGCTCACGTCGAGCACCGCGTCGTAGTCGGCCGCGGTGATCTCGGCGACCTTGCGCGGCTGCGTGATGCCGGCGTTGTTGACCAGCACGTCGATCCGGCGGACCTTCTCGAGCACCTGCCGGACCGCGGCGTCGCACGAGACCTTGTCGGTCACGTCGGCGACCACGCCGAGGTGCCCTTCGCCCAGCCGGGCAGCGGCAGCCGCCGGGTCGGCACGTTCCAGGTCGAGGATCACGACCCGCGCACCTTGCGCGGCCATCATCTTCGCAGTCGCGAAGCCGAGCCCGTTGGGGCCGGCGCCGCCGGTGATCAGCGCGACTTTGTCGGTGAGCAGCAAGGGGGTCTCCTGTTGGCTTCGAATCGGGAATGGAGCGAAGTCTCGAACACCACCGACATGAAGACAAGCGATATGATTTCACTCCCTGTTGACGATCCTTCATGTTGCACCGCGTGAGACACCGTCGCCACGCTCAGCCACGGGAGTTGCCCGACGATGTCCCAACTGCCGCCGCTGCCGACCCTGGTCGCGTTCGAAGCCGTCGCCCGCCGGCGCAGCTTCGCGCTCGCCGCCGGCGAGCTGAACCTGACGGCCTCGGCGATCAGCCACCAGATCGCGAAGCTCGAGACCTTCCTCGGCGTGAAGCTGTTCGATCGCACCGCGCAGGGGGCGCGCTTGAGCACCGCCGGCGAGGCCTACCTGCGCCGGGTCGCCGGTGCCCTCGGCGCGATCAACGCGGCCACCGACGACATCCGGCAGGGTGTGCGCAACAGCCTGTACGTACACGCCAGCCCGAGTTTCGCGAGCCTGTGGCTGATGCCGCGTCTCGCCCATTTCGCCAAGTCGCATCCCGACATCTCGTTGTTCCTGTCGGCATCCCACGTGCACAGCGACTTCGCGCTCGGCCAGGCGGACATCGACATCCGCTACGGCGTGCCGCAGTGGCCGAACCTGGTCGTGCAGCCGCTGTTCGAGGAAAGGATCATGCCGCTGGCCAGCCCCGCGTTCATCTCCAGGCACCACCTGCGTGAACCGGCGCAACTGCTCGGCGTGGCGCTGATCCAGAGCACCGTCGGTGTGCTGCAGTGGCCGGACTGGCTGTCGGCCCAGGGAGTCGCCCAGGCACCCGAGCGCTTCGCGCTGCGGATCGATCGCGCGCAGCTTGCCCTCGACGCCGCGGTCCAGGGACTGGGTGTCGCACTCGAGAGCACGACCATCGCCGCACCCTATCTGCTCGAGCATCGGCTCGCGCCGCTGTTCGACCGGTCGCGGTCGCTGACACTGCAGGGCCACTTCCTGGTCTATCCGGCGCGTCACGCACGGCGGCCGGAGGTGGAGACGTTCGTGCAATGGGTGCAGGCGCAGGCGACCTCGATGCCCGATCCGCTCGGCGCATCCGCCGGCAGGGCCGCGGCGCATTCCGCGCGGTCGGCCCGGGGCGCGGCCCGGCGCGCCGGCTGAGGAAGCGACTCAGGGACCGACTCAGGGGCCGTCGGTACCACTTCGGTCGTATTGAAGCCGCTTCGACGCTGATCGACAGTGTGGCCATCGATGGCGAACGCCATCGAACCGCCGCCAGGAGTCGATCATGACGAACCGCCCTTGCCACACGATCGCGACGCTGCTTGTCCTCGTCTCACTCGCCGGCACCGCCCGCGCGAACGATGCCGTCGCGCCCGATGGGCCGGCCTACGACAACCGCGGCGCGGTGAGCTACCGGACCCTCGGCGCCGAGTACCAGGGGCGGGACACGGCCACGGTCGCGCGCTGGAACGCGGGCACCGGCAACGGCATCATCCGCGGCGTCGACGAGAACGGACACACCTGGGTGCTCGACACGGCGAGCGGGATGTACCAGAACTTCGGGACCGGCGAGGTCGGATACCGTCCGATGCGCTGAACACCCTACTGGCCGAGCCAGGCCGCCATTGTCAGCAGCGCGAACAGCGAGATCCACAGGATCACGCTGCGCCAGACGAGCCCGACCGCGCTGCGCAATCCGGACGCATCCGGCTCGCCGCCCTGCCAGTCGAAGCCGCGATCGGCCGACGACCAGCGCGCCTCCAGTTCCGGGTCGGCCACACGCACGCCGATCGCCCCGCCGCCGGCCGCGAGCAGCAGCGCACGCGGATCCTCGGCGGTGTCGGTGGCGACCGCGCCACGCCAGCAATAGACCGAGTCCTCGAAGTTGCCGACGATCGCGAAGCCGGTGGCGGTCATGCGCAGCGGCAGCCAGTCGATGAACTGGAACGCGTCGCGCGCGAACTCGCCATAGCGCTCGCCCGGTTGCTGCCAGCGACGCGCGAGCAGTTCGGCGGCGCGATACATCACCGGCCCGACCGGCCCCGGCAGCAGGATGTACCAGAACAGCGGCCCGAACACGTGGCGATGGGCATCGACCAGCGCCTGCGAGATCGCCTGCCGGCAGACCTCTTCGATCGGCATGTCGCGGGCGACGTACTCCGGGTCGATCGTGCGGAACCATCGCTGCAGGGCCTCGCGTGCGCCGTTCGGATCACCGGCGGCCAGGGCGAGCTGGATCTCGGAGAACGCGTGGCTGAACTGCCGGAAGCCGATCGTCAGGTACAGGACGACGACATGCACGACCAGCACCGCCAGCGGATGCACGAGCGAGGCCGCCCATTGCAGACCGACCGTGCCGGCGACCAGGCCGCCGACGAGCACGAACCAGCCGAACGCGCCCTGGCGCCGACGCCCGGCGTTGGTGGCGATCATCAACGCGTCGGCGGCCTGCACGATCCAGCGATGCACGAAGTTGCGCGGCGGCAGCGGCCGCCCCTGCTCGATCAGCAACGCGAAGATCAGCGCGATGAAACCCATCGTCGGGCGCCGGTCAGCCGGCGAGAAAGCGATAGAGGTTGCGGATCATCGCCGCGGTCGCTCCCCAGATGAAGTACTCGGGCGCGGCGTCCTGGCCGCCGGCGGGCGGCGCCTCGTCGGTCCGGGCCAGCGTCGTCGATCGCGGCGGGCGATACGGCATCGACAGGAACACGCGGTCGATCTGCTCGACCTTGAAGCGGCGACGCTCGTGATTGGCCGGATCCATCAGGAACGCGAGCGGCACCTCGAACACCTCGGCGACCTCGAACGGATCGAGCCGCAGCGTGAAGCCGGGTTCGATCAGCCCGACCACCGGCGCGATCCGGTAGCCGGTGCCGGTCAGGTAGTCGGGCAATGTCCCGATCACCTCGACCCGCGCGGGCGCCAGGCCGATCTCCTCGTCGGTCTCACGCAGCGCGGTGTGCACCACGGATTCGTCGGCGGGTTCGACACGCCCGCCGGGAAAGGCGATCTGTCCGGCATGGTCGCTCAGATGTTCGGTGCGACGGGTCAGCAGCACCGCGGGTCCGTCGCGGTGATCGACGATCGGCACCAGCACCGCGGCCGGCCGTGGCGGTGTGTCGAACAGCCGGAAGCGGTCGTCGAGCAGTTCGGGCATGAACGGCCGCGGATCGCGAAACGCCGTGCGCAACGCCGCGGCTTCGAGCCGCTGCGCCGGGATGGCGGGCAACGACTCGGTGTGCGGCTCGACCGGCAGGCGGCGCGGATCGGTGATCGTGCGCTTGGGCGCGACCATCGGCGGCGGGCTCACCAGCGGTCCGAAACGAACAGGGGCGCTCCCGCGCCCCCGACGATCGGCACGAGCCGCCCGATCACTCCGTGGCGTCGCCCGCGGGAGCCGCAGGAGCGACTGTGGCCTGGCGGTCGACGAGGCTGGCGCGGCCCGGGAGCTTCTCGCGGATACGCGCCGACTTGCCCGAACGTTCGCGCAGGTAGTACAGCTTGGCACGACGCACGTCACCACGGCGCTTGACCTCGATGGTGGCGATCAGCGGCGAGTAGAGCTGGAACGTCCGCTCGACACCTTCGCCCGAGGAGACCTTGCGCACGATGAACGACGAATTCAGACCACGGTTGCGCTTGGCGACCACGACACCTTCGTACGCCTGGACCCGCTTGCGCGTGCCCTCGACGACGTTGACGCTGACGATCACGGTGTCGCCGGGGGCGAACGCCGGAATCTTCTTGCCGAGCCGGGTGATCTCCTCCTGCTCGAGTTGTGCGATCAGATCCACGTGACTTCTCCAGTTGCCATCATGCGCCGGCGTTGTTCTCGCGCGGTCCGTGACGCGACAGCGCTGTCGTCGATCGGGGCGTCGGCCGTGGCCACGTCCCGATGTCGAATGGAACGTCGGCCGTGCCGCGTTCCTGTTGCCGGGCAGAGGATGGTCGCCGTCCGCCCCGTCCTGGGCCGGATCCGGCAAAGCCTTGAATTCTAGCCGATTTCGTCGGCTTTTTTCGACCCGTCGCCCAGTACCCGCTCGTCGGCGGGTGACAGGCAGCCGTCGCGGCGGGCCTGCTCGATCAGCGCCGGTCGGCGCGATGCGGTGGCCAGCAACGCCTGGTCGCGGCGCCAGCGGGCGATGTTCGCGTGATGACCGGACAACAGCACCGGCGGAACCGCGGCACCTTCGAACACCTCCGGCCGGGTGTAGTGCGGGCAATCGAGCAGGCCCGCGGCGAACGAGTCGTTGGCGGCCGACGATTCGTCGTTCAGTGCCCCGGGCAGCCGCCGGACCACCGCGTCGATCAGCATCATTGCCGGCAGTTCCCCGCCGGAGACGACAAAATCACCGACCGCGATCTCCTCGTCGACATGCCGGTCGATCAGGCGCTGGTCGATCGCCTCGTAGCGTCCGGCCAACAAGGTGATCACCGGTTCGGCGAGCAGGCGCCGCACCCGCGCATCGGTCAGCGGTGCGCCTTGTGGACTCAGGCAGATCACCGGGCCGGTGCGGCCGGCTTCGCGCACCTGGGCGGCACGGATCGCCTCGATCGTCCTGGCCAGCGGCTCCGGCAGCATCACCATGCCCGGGCCGCCGCCATACGGCCGATCGTCGACGCGCCGATAGGTGTCGTCGGTGAAGTCGCGCGGATTCCACAGCACCAGCTGCCATAGCCCGCGCTGGACGGCGCGCCCGGTGACGCCATGGGCGGTCAACGCATCGAACATCGGCGCGAACAGCGTGATCACGTCGAAACGGATCGGCGTCGCGGGATTCGTTGGCAACACGCGGCCTGCCCGTCGCGATGTGCGCGTTCAGTAGTCGAGTGACCAGTCGGCGACGATGCGCCGCCCGGCGACATCGACCTCGCCGACATGGGCGGCGACGAACGGGATCAGGTGTTCACGGCCGTCGCGGCCGGCCAGCCGCAGCAGCGGATGGGCGCCGTGATCGACGACCTCCAGGACCTCGCCCAGCGGATGACCCTCGCCATCGTCGACGCGGCAGCCGACCAGATCGACCCAGTAGTACTCGTCGTCGGCGGTCGCCGGGAAACGCTCGCGGCCGATCAGCACCTCGGCGCCGCGCCACGCGAGCGCCGCGTCGCGGTCCTCGCAGCCGGCGAGTTTGGCAACGATGTTCGTGCCCTGCGGCCGGACGTGTTCGATGGCCACGGTGACCGGCTCGACATCCGGTCGCAGCCGCATGTGCCACCGGGTCACCCGGGTCAGGATCGTGTCGTGGGCGCCGCCGAACGGCTGCACCTTGATCCAGCCGCCGACACCGTACGCGGTGTCGACACGGCCGACCGTGATCAGGCGCTCCTCGACGCCGGGCGCGGAACGTCCCGGGCCGTGGTCGGCGCCATCACCTTCGCCGCGGTCAGGCCGCGGGGGCGATTTCGGCTTTCGCCTTGATGCTGAACTGCCGGACGAGCCGCTCGACGGTGTCGGAGACTTGTGCGCCGTTCTGCTTCCAGTAGTTGATGCGGTCGAGCGCAATGTTGAGCCCCGTTTCGCTGGCCGTGGCGATCGGATTGTAGAACCCGA
>CADEEH010000191.1 GCA_902826305.1 uncultured Burkholderiales bacterium | reverse complement strand
CACGGCACCGCGCCCAAGTACGCCGGCAAGGACTACGTGAACCCGGGCTCGGAGATCCTGTCGGCCGAGATGATGCTGCGGCACATGGGCTGGTTCGAGGCCGCCGACAAGATCATCGAGTCGATGGAGAAATCGATCCTGTCCAAGCGGGTCACCTACGACTTCGCGCGGCTGATGCCGGGAGCGACGCAGGTGTCGTGCTCGGGGTTCGGGCAGGTGATGATCGAGCATATGTGACACGGTCCCGGGGCGTCATCGGACGTCCGGGCTCGTTCGACCTATATCGAAGCGATCTCCAAGCGCGGCTATCGCCTGATCGCCGCCGTGCAACGCCGGGAGACATGGCCTGCGCGAAAACGCGACAGCGAGCGGTCAGGTTGCCGGCCGCTTTGCCTTGGCCGGGACGCTGCACTCCGATGGCACCACGCTGCGATTGCATGTCCGCCTGTCCGCCGTCGAGCCGCACTTCAGCGTGAACCGCTGTCTGGCAACCTATCCGATGACGGACGAACGGCAAAAGGAGCGCCAGGCGCAGTCCCTGCTGACGGTCGGGCTCTAGGTCGACTCGTGTACCCATGACAGGCCGGCCTGCGCAGAGCGAAGAAAGGCTTCGATCGCGGCATCAACGCGTTCCGGGTGGGTCATCGGGCCGAGGTGCCCCAGGCCTTGCAACTCGATCGCGGTCGTCCGGGGGAGGCTTGCGTGCAGCAATTGATGGGCACGGCGCGCGGCCGCCGTGGTGTCTGAGCCGGTGAGCAGCAGGCAGGGAACTTCGAGCCGACCCAGGCTCTCCGGCGACCAGCGCTCGGTAAAGGCGGCGTGCCAACCATCGCCTAGCTGGCGCACGTTCTCCATCAGCTTCGGTCTATGTTTGTCGGGCATCGCCGCCCAAGCGCCCTTGCCGCCCCAGTAGTCGGCGAAGCGCTCGCTCGCCGCCGCGATGTCTTGCGCGTGAACCAGGCGGACGGTGTCATCGCGCACAGCTTCGATCTCCAGTGTCGCCGGATCGCGCGGGCACAGTTGCGTCAACGTGCCCCAGATCGTGGGTTTGTACAGCACCATCGAGCGCACACGGTTCGGTTGCGTCGTTGCGATGCGCAGCGCGACTGCTGCCCCGTAGGAGTGACCGACAAGATGCATCGGCTCTCCATCCGCGAACAGGGCTTCGAGAGGAGCCGCCTCGTCGGCCAACGTGATGGGCCGCGGATCGGTCCACGCGGCCGCGTTGCCATGGCCGTAGAGATCGGCAGCGATGACGCGAAAGTGCGGCGCAAGGCGCTGCATCAAAGTGCGGTACTGGCCGAGGTTGCTCGCAAACGAATGGATGCACAGCACACCGGGGCCCGATCCCACCTCGCGAACACTCGATGCGCTCATCGAGAGCCCCACGAAGGCTGGCCATCGGCAATGGTCACGTTGCTGCCCGTGTCACCGATGTCGAGTTCCCTGGTCGCCTGGTGCCCGAACGGCCACGGACCGTCATACGCTGCGCGGTTTATCACGCTGTTGATGAGGTGGAAGATCATGGTGTCATACATGGCGGCTCGATTCGCTGCCCGCTCCCGCGGACATCCAGGCTCTGGGAGATTCCGATACCTGCCGGTGGCGAAGGCTCGTCAGCGGTGGCGATAGACCGCGGCTTCGAAATCGACGAAGCCCGGGTACGAGACGCAGTCCAGGAACGGAAGGATCTGGGATCCCCAGAATCCGCCGATGCCGTTCTGACGATCGATCCAGAAGAAGAGGTTGCCCAGCCCGGCCCACATCAGTGAGCCGGCGGGGCGGCCGGCATGCGTCGGCTCTTCGTTGCGCTGGAAAGTCAAGGCCCAGGTCTTCCTGATGCCCGGATCGAATTCGCCCGCGTTGGTGAGGGATGGATTGGACGTCTTCCAGCCGCCGCTCTCCATGCCGGCTGGCAGGCCGTTTCGGCACATCGTCTCCACGGTCTTCGCCTTCAGCACACGACCGCAAGGCCCCGTGCCGTCGTTCAGAAACATGCGGATGAACTTCATGTACTCGCCGATGCTGGCGTACAGGCCCTGTCCGCCCATGTCCATTTCGGGCGGCTGTGGCAGGGTCAGTTCGGGCAGAGGGGTGAGCTTGCCGTCCATGGCACGGTCGTGGATGACGGCGCGGCGCGCCCGCATGCCGTCACTCATCGTGAACCCGATGTCGGCCATCTCCAGCGGGCCGAAGATGCGTTCGTCAAACACTTCACCCAGGCGCTTGCCGCGCCGCTGCTCGACGATGCGGCCCAGCCAGTCGACGGCGACCCCGTAGGTCCAGCGTTCACCCGGGTCGTGCAGGAGCACACTTTGGATCGATGCGAAGCTGCACGACACCACGGTGGGCACCGCCATCGCAGTGCGGTACTTCAAGTCGTCCTCGCTGAAGAACTCATACGAGAAGCCGGCGGTGTGGAGCATCAGGTCGGCCACGGTGATGTCGCGCCTCGGCGCTCGCGTCCTCGGCTGTCCGGAAGCGTCGAACCCTTCCAGCACCTGGATCCTGCCGATCTCCGGCACGTACCGGCGCGCCGCGTCGGCCAGGTCGATCCGGCCTTCTTCGACGAGCTGCATGATCGCCGTGCCGGTGATCGCCTTGGTGGCCGAGAAGATGGCCATCACCGTGTCCAGCGTCATCGGCTGGTCCTTGCCCAGCTCTCGCTTGCCGACGGCACCTTCATACAGGTTCGCGTTGCTGTCTGTCGCCATCGCGACCACGCCGGGGGCGCCGCCCGCGCGGTGCACGGTGTAGTCGAGGATCGTGTCTGCTGCTTGTAACAGGGTCCGTGGCATGAATGACTCCGAGGGCTGATGCGTCGCTGACATGGGACGCGGGTTTGAGAGGCATGCGCTAGAACACGCTTCCGCTGATCAGTTTCCGAAGGCGCGCTTCAGCGCCTTGTCCGCGACCTTGCGTCCCAAGGTCGCGCCCGCCTCGACATCGAAGCGGTAGTGGATGCCGGCCCACAGGCGGGACGCGCCGGCCTCATCGGCCATCGCGAGCAGTCGTGTCGCATCGCTCGGGAACACCCTTGCCAATACGGTTGCGGCCGCGGTGGACAGACACGCGTGCGCGGCCGGATAGCTCGGATGGTTCGGGGCGGGAAAGATGGTCTTCAGGTCGGCATCGAGTTGTGATGGCCGAATGAACCAGTACGCGTACTTCGCTTCGAAGCAGGCGATGGTGGCGTCGTGGTAGGCGACGTTGAGCGTGGCGAGGATACGCGCCGCGGACGCTGCGTCGTAGATCAACCGGTGCTCCAGGAGCTTCGTGCGCGCGGTTTCGTTCCACAACGCATACGCGCGCGCGCCGCCGAACAATTCCCAGTACACGGCGCGATGAATCGCTGCCGGCGTGCGTTCGATGTTCTTCAGCTCGGCGAGCGCCGCTTTCACGGTCTCCGAATCGGCGGCTGGCGGCGCAGGCGGGCGGACATCGTCGCTGCGCTCCAGCACCCACGGTTTCCAGGTGCCCGCCAATGGCGCGATGGGTGCCGCCGTGCTGCTCTTCCAGCAGCCCGGTCCTTGCGGCACGCTGCCGCTCCACTTGGCATCGAAACCGTCCGATTTGGCCCGCTCGATGGCCAGTGCGGCCGCTTTCCGGCCGATGCCGCGCCCGGCGGCCACCTGGCCGGCAGAGTCCATGCCGGCGAGCAGGCGGCCTTGCATCGCCTCCTCGGCCCTGGCCTGAAACGTCATGGCGCTTGCCGGCATCAGATGACCGAGCACATCGGCGGCGGCAGTTGCAGCGGCTGCGTGGCCAGACGCCGACGAGGAAGGGGCGGGTGTTCGGGAGGCGATGCCGGCCGAGCGGTCGAGCGGGTCCGGGCGCTGCCCGCGATGGCTGGCTTTCATGGTCGCTGCCGCGGCCATGGCGTCGTCGATCGCGGTGTGGAGCAAGGCGAGGCTGCGGATCGCCGGCGTCGTGGTGACGAACGCATCGAGCATTTCTTCGACCGCGATCTGATTCCAGCGATAGGCCGGCGCCGCTGCGTCCCACCACCGCGCACGCTCGATGTCATCAGTGCTGCGCCTAGCCACGATGGCCGCGAGTTCGCGCGAGTCGGCTCGAGACGGCTTCGGGGCTGGTTTGCCGTCATGCAGCGCGCTGACCGACTCGACGAGCCAGCCCCTGTCGCGCGCTGCGGTTCGCTCGACCTCGGGTCTTGCACAAACTCCGATTGGCGCGGCCATCAGTGCCGCCGCGAGCAACGTGGTGCGAGCGATGGCCATGTCGGTCCTCCTGGATTTCATGGGGTTACGCAGGCGGCAACGCATCGGGATCGAGCCCGATGGCGATGGCTGCGGCCAGTCGGCGCTGCTCGCCGTCCTGCAACGGATGAAAACGCGCGCCTTGAAGGTCACGGAACAGGCGCTCGAACCCGGCGTCGCGGAAGAAGGCCGCCCCACCGGCCAGATCGAACGCGAGGTCCGCGGCGTGCAGCGCAGCGCGCGCCAGCAGCGCACGCGCGATGAAGATGCGGTTGGTCGTCGCGAACCCCGGCTCGTTGTAGGCCGCGGCGGCAAGCATGTCGGCCTGAGCCAGCTCGGCCGCGCGCACCTCGTTTTGCAGTGCACCTGCCAGATCGAGCACCCGCGCCGTCCGCCGGCGACGTTGCGCGAGCGCCAGTGCCCGATCGCGCGCTGCTTGTGTGATGCCCAGATAGACCGAATAGATCATCGGTATCGCGGCCATCGTCACTACATGGAACATGGGATGCCAGTTGTCCGGCGAGCGGCGCAGGGTGATGTCGGCGTCGGCCACGAACACGTCTGCCAGCACCACATCGTGCGATCCCGTGCCGCGCATGCCGAGCGTCTTCCAGTTCGCCTCCACACGCACGCCCGGTGTGGTCATCGGCACGCCGAAGTGCAGCACCTCGCGCCGGCCGGGCACATCCTCGGCGATGGCGCAGGTCATCAGCAGGTCGCCGACAGGCGCTGCGCTCGTAAAGACCTTCCTTGCGTCGATCCGGTAGCCGCCGTCGGTCCGATGTGCGCTGCCCGAGCCGGGCAACCAGTCGGAGCCGCCGCTGGTGAGCAACACGATGCGATCGTCGGCAACACGGCGCAGCAAGCCCTCCGTGGGCGACTGCTGATGCTTCCAGCGCCAGGCGGCCGTCGCCACCTGATGGGTGTGCATCGCGAATGCCAGCGCCGTCGACCCGCAGGCGCAGGCAAAGCCGCGCAGCATCCCGCACAACTCGGCGTGGCCGGCGCCCAGGCCGCCGAGCTCGGTCGGCACGCCTGCCGCGACGAGTCCACTCGACTTCAGATCGGCGTAGTTGGCGGCGACGAAGGCATCGTCCGCGTCCGCCTGGGCGGCACGCTGCGCGAATCGGGACGTCAGCTGCGCAACGGTGTCATTGAAGGCGGCGTGAGATGAATTTCCGATCTCAGGCATGGAAACTCCTCGAGTGGCCAGATGATGCGCAGCCGACCCGACACGGTCTAGTCCGACATCTGTACTTCGAGCAGGTCCATTTGCTGAACTTGTGATCGCGGCCACGGCGGACTACCCTGGCGGGCAGGCCTCACTGCGAAGGAAGACCATGGGCAAGGGTTACGGTCAGTTTTGTCCCGTCGCGAAGGCTGCGGAATTGATCTGCGATCGGTGGACGCCGCTGGTGCTGCGCGAGCTGATGAACGGCAGCCGCCACTTCAACGAGCTGGCTGCCGGTGTGCCGCTGATGTCGCGCTCGCTGCTCACGCAGCGCCTGCGAACGCTCGAGGACGCGAAGGTGATCGTCAGTGCGCCCAAGCCGGGTGGGCGCGGCCGCGAGTACCTGCTCACGGCGGCCGGTGACGCGGTACGACCGATCATCGAAAAGCTGGGCATGTGGTCCTTGTGCTGGACCGGTGGCGAAATCAACCCGGACGACATCGATGACACGTATCTGTCGTACACGCTGCGCCGCATCCTGCGCAGCACCGTGGTCGGGCGCGACCGCGTCGTGCTGAGGATCGACTTCCACGGACTGAAGAAAAGCCGCGTGGCGCGACGCAGCTGGTGGTTGCTGGTCAACGCCGACGACGTCGATGTGTGTCTCAAGGACCCGGGTTTCGAGGTTGCCGCGGTCATCACTGCGGACCTTACGACATACGTCCGCGTCTATCTCGGGTACGTGCCTCTCGCCAACGCACTGCGCTCGGGACAGATGCGTCTTGAAGGGCCTGCGCACATCGTCCGCAAACTTCCGGGCTGGCTGCTGCTCGACGGCTCGATCAGGCAGGGGCTGGGGATCGACCATGCCGCGGCGGCAGAACCTGCCGCCAAAGCGCCGCCGCGGCAGCGTTCCACGCCGCTTCGTGACACGGCGTCACACGCCGGTTCATGACACGTCTCACCGCAGGTTGAAGCGACTCAGGTCCGCGCCTCGCATTCGGTGATCAGGGCCAAGGCCCGGCCACCGACGCTGAACCTGAATGGCGACTACGTCTTCGATGCGCTGGCCGCGCACGTAAACGGCTACTTCTGGTGGCAGCTCACACAAGCGATCGGCGAGCCGCGGCCGATCGGCACATACTGGGGAGCATCGGCCGGCGCGGCAAAGCGCGCGACGTTCACATCCGCGTCGCGGATGCGCGCTTCGAGCAACTCGCGCCAAGGCCAGGTGCCGTAGTCCTGTGAGAGCTTCGCGTTGGCGTAGATCTTTCGCGCCGTCGCGGCGTCACCCGATTTCACGAGCAGGTCGCCCCAGTCGAGGAAGAAGCCTTCGAAGTTGTGCGGCGCGATCGCCGAGTTCCAGCAGACGCGGTTCAAGCCTTCGCCGGTCTGCAGGCCCATGTACGGCCGCATGTCCGGGTCGTGACGCGGCAGCGTGCCGCCGATGCACAGGTCCTGCGCCTGCCACAGCGCGTCGATGGCCTGCTGCAACGTCTTCGACCCCGCCGGTGCGCCGCCGAGATTGCGGGCCAGCGTGAACAGGTTGAACTGCGGCCAGGCGCGGACCGCGTCCTGCATGTCGGCCGCGCCGAGCCGTTGCAGCGCGGGGTCGCGGTGCATCGCGCCTTCGGCCAGTCGCGTACTGGCGCGAAAGCCCTGTCGGCGCGCGTCGGAGCCGTCCAGTGCGACACTTTCCTCCAGGAAACGGCGTGCAGTCGCCACGTTCGCCAGCACCGAGGGGTCGGGTTTCCCGTTGCGCGCCGACTCGGAGACCCGCCACATCTGCACGAAGCCGATGTTTGCCGCTGTCGTCGCGTCGGCGGGGTCCTGCAGGTAGGCTGCCTGCAGCGCCTGCAGCACACGGTCGATGGCGGCATAGTCGCCCTGGTTCAGCGCCGCCCACATCAGCTGGCTCGCGCCTTGCGCGGCCGGTGTGCGCGTGGTCGAGGCGCGTTTGGTCGTCGGCGCCTGAGTCGTCGGCGCCAGGGTCGTCGGCGCCTGGGTCGGTTGCGCCGGTTCACCGACTCCTGGCGCCACACAGGCGGACAAGGCGGCGACGGTCAGCGCACATGCCGTGGCACGCAGTGTGTCGGGCAAGGCATGGGGTGCGGGTGACATCGGCATCTCCGGTGGCGTCGTCGAAACACGAGGATCGTCGGCATCGGCGCCGAATCACCAGCCGAATCTGCTGCCGAATCTGCTGCCGAATCTGCTGCCGAAGGTACGGCATGGTGGCCAGGGGGCAGCGTGGCCCGCGTCGCGCCGATCGCCCGTGGAAAGTCCGCAGGCGGCGGCCGGCCAGTCCGGCGGCCCGTCTGAGCCCGTCGGCCCGTCAGCCCGTCTCTCGTTCCCAGAGCGCCTGCACGACGCGCTCGATGCCGGTAGCCAGCTGGTAGCGGTAGGTGCCGAACGGCAGCCCCAGCTTCTCGGCCGCGAGTTCCTGAGATCCGGCGGGGTGCAGGTAGGTCGCATCGAGTGCGCGCCAGAACTTGACCTCGCGCGGGCGATCCTTCAGCGACTCGGCGGCGTCGAGCACGAGCCGGTGCAGCGTGTCGCTGGCCGATTCACCTTCACGGCGGTCCGCGGCGACGAGGGACGACGCCGTCAACGGGTTCGACGCGAGCGCGGCACGTGTGTGCAGCACGCGCAGCGCCTCGCGCACCGCGCGGTCGAATTCGGGACGCGCCAGGCGCGCGGCAGCAGCAACGGCGGCAGGATCGTCCTCGGTACGCTCGTGCCCGAGCGAACGGTCGGTCATGATCTCGAGCCAGCGCGTCTGCGGGCAGGCGCGCCAGTCGTGGGCCCAGCAGGCGTACGGCACGCCGTCGACGACGTGGTCACACGACTCGAGGTGTGTGAAGCCGATGTGCCGCATCATCGGCAGGAAGTGC
>CADEEH010000190.1 GCA_902826305.1 uncultured Burkholderiales bacterium | reverse complement strand
GACGAGATCGGCGAGCTGCCGTTGCCGGCCCAGGCCAAGCTGCTGCGGGTGCTGCAGACCGGCGAGATCGAGCGGCTGGGCGGCACGCAGACACGCAAGGTCGACGTGCGTGTCGTCGCCGCGACCAACGTCGATCTCGACGAGGCGGTCTGTGCGGGCCGCTTCCGGCGCGACCTGATGTACCGGTTGAACGTCTATCCGATCCGCATCCCGCCGTTGCGCGAACGGATCGACGACGTCGAGCCGCTCGCCCGGCACCTGCTCCAGTGTTTCAACGCGATCCACGACAAACGCGTGCCCGGCTTCACCGATCGTGCACTCGACGCGATGCGTCGTCATCCCTGGCCCGGCAACGTTCGCGAGCTCGAGAACCTGATCGAGCGCGGCGTGATCCTCGCCGGCGGCGGCCAGCCGATCGACGCGCCGCTGCTGTTCCCGACGATGCCGACCGAAGCCAGCAGCGTGGTCGGTGCACGCGGCGGCCTCGAGGACGCGGGGCCGGATGTGATCGGTGCCGTGCTCGACAACGCGCAACGGTGCGGCTTGAGCCTGCCCGCGCTGGAGGACGGGTTGCTGCGCGAGGCGGTGCGTCGCTGTGACGGCAATCTCGCGGCGGCCGCACGCACGCTCGGGCTGACCCGTCCGCAACTCGCCTATCGGCTGCAGCGGATGCAGGCCGACCAGCCGGATTCCTGAGCCCCATGGTCAAGCGATCGTACGTCTCGTTGCGCGAAGAGGTGCAGCCGCTGCAGGACGGCGGCGGCTCGGAGCCGCGCACGCTGATCGAGGACACGTACGAAAGGATCCGGGACGACATCATCGAAGGTCGTCTGGCTCCCGGGGACAAGCTGCGGGTCGAGCATCTGAAGCTGCGTTACGGCGTCGGTGCCGGCACGCTGCGCGAGGCGATCACCCGCCTGGTCAGCGATGCGCTGGTCGTCTCCCAGGGGCAACGCGGGTTCTGGGTGGCGCCGATCTCGATCGAAGACCTGGAGGACCTGACCGGCCTGCGGATGCAGATCGAGATCGAGGCCCTGCGACGTTCCATCCGGACCGGATCTCCCGAGTGGCGGGCCCGCGTGCGCGCCGCGTATTCCGAGCTGGCGGCGATCGAACAACCGATCCTGCCGGCCCTTCGCCCCCGCTGGGAACTGCTCAACACCCGCTTCCACGAGGCGCTGGTGTCCGGTTTCGACTCGCCGTGGACACGCCGGGTGCTGAGGCTGCTCGCGCGACAGTCCGAACGGTATCGCCAGCTCGCGATCCACCTGCCCCACACCGGGCGCGACGTACATGCCGAGCACCAGCTGATCTACGACGCGACGATGGCCGGCGAGGAGGCCCGTGCCGCGCTGGCGCTGGAGATGCACATCCGGGCCACGCCGGACCTGATCGTGCGCGCCACGCGCGACGGGCGGCTCGATCTGCCGTCGCTGCCGACTCCGGTCAACCCGGCCTTGACCAGCGGTGATCTCGCCGAGGAGCTGTCGCTCGTGTCGGGCGCGCGCTGAGTCGGGCGGCGAGCTCCGTTAGAATCCGCCTCCACCACAACACGAATTGCAGGGAGGCCGTCTTGTCTCGACCCGTTTCGTCCCCGCTTCACGCCGCCTTCGTGCGGATCGCCGTCGCCGTGCCCGTGATCGCGATGACGCTGGGCGGCTGTGCGACGACCTCGATCGCGCCGGCCGACACGAGCCCGACGACCGGCACCGTCCAGTCGATCCAGGAGAGCGAAGCCGGCGGTGGCTGGCAGTCGATCACCGGCTCGATCCTCGGCATGGTGGTCGGCGCGGTCGCCGGCGCGCAGATCGGCAAGGGGACGGGCAACACGATTGCATCGATCCTGACCTCGAGCGCCGGCGCCGGCCTGGGCAATGCCGCCGGCGGCGCGCTCGGCCGGCAGACCCAGTGGGCGGTCACGATCCGCGGCGCCGACGGCATCGACCGCACCGTGCGCACCACCGACAAGCCCAACTTCCAGCCCGGCGCCCGCGTCAAGGTCACCGGCACGAAGATCGAGGCGCAGTAGTCGGGGCGACCCGGGGTCGCAGGTCGACGGACCTGGACGCGACGGATCCAGGCGCGATCCCCGCGGTCATCCCACAGCGCCAGGAGACGAGAGATGGAAGGTCCGCTGCGATTCGAGACTCCCGCCGAGCTGGCCGCACGCGTAGGCACCGAGGTCGGCGTGTCCGACTGGATCACGATCGACCAGGCATCGATCGACGCCTTCGCCGCGTTGACCGGCGATCGCTACTACATCCACGTCGACCCCGAGCGCGCCGCGCAGACGATGCTCGGTGGATCGGTTGCACACGGCTTCCTGACGTTGTCCCAGTTGTCGCGGATGGCCTATCAGGCGGCTCCCGGTGTCGCCGGCACCAAGACCGGCTTGAACTACGGTTTCGATCGCCTGCGCTTCATCGCGCCGGTACCCGCCGGCGCACGCGTGCGCGGTCGCTTCACGCTGCGCAACTTCGAGGTGCGGCCCGACAACCGCTGGCAGGCGATGTACGAGGTCACGGTCGAGATCGAAGGGGCGAGCAAGCCGGCGCTGGTGGCCCATTGGCTGCACGCGGGGTTTCTCTGAGACCTTTGGGCATATCGCCCAGGTTCACGATGGTCGATTGACGATTCGCAGCCGATTCGCGGCCGATGAGGGCGATCCGGCGCATGTCGCCGGCGTCCGTCCCACTCCGTTAAGCATTCGCTAAGCCCCGAGGCCTACGGTCTCGGCGCGGCATCCCATCGGTGCCGCAACGGCGCGCAGGCGCAGCGTGTCAACGCCCGCGCGCGAATGTCCATCCTTCGGAGGCAACAACATGAAACCACGACATCTCCTGGCGACGCTGCCTGTGCTCGCCGTGCTGTGCTTCGCCGCGTCGACGAAGGCGCAGACATCACCTGCAGGTCGCCTGCTCGCATCCAACTGCTTCCAGTGCCACGGCACCAACGGCAGAGGGCCGGGGTTCGATCGCCTGACCGGCGAATCCGCCAACGAGATCTACAAGGAACTGCTCGAGTTCCGTTCCGGCAAGGAAGGCAACGGGATCATGTCGGCCCATGCCCTCGGCTACACCGATGCGCAACTGCGTGCACTGGCGCAGTGGCTCGCCACACAACGCTGAGGAGACGATCATGGACCGACGACTGTTCCTGCTCGGAAGCGCCGCGGTGGCGGCATCACAACTGCCGGCGTGCGGCGGGGGATCCGGCGAATCGACCGCCGTCGACGGCAATTCGATCGTGACGGCCGGTGAAGACAGCCGGGCGCGGCCGGTGACGCCCACGCCGGCACCGACGTCGCCGAAGGCGCGAGTGATCGTGATCGGCGGCGGCATGGCCGGCGCGACCGTGGCCAAGTACCTGCGACTCTGGGGTGACGCGATCGACGTCACGCTGGTCGAGCGATCGGCGAGCTACACCTCGTGCATCCTCAGCAGCCTGGTGCTGACCGGGCAGCGGACCATGTCCAGCCTGGCGTTCAACTATGACAAGCTGCGCACCAACTACGGCATACGGACCGTGTTCGAGGACGTGGTCGCGATCGATCCGGTCGCCCCGAGCGTCACGCTCGCCTCGGGAACCCGT
Source organism: uncultured Burkholderiales bacterium (assembly GCA_902826305.1). Taxonomy (GTDB): domain Bacteria; phylum Pseudomonadota; class Gammaproteobacteria; order Burkholderiales; family Burkholderiaceae_E; genus CADEEH01. The sequence goes on along the minus strand of CADEEH010000190.1, from coordinate 4,784 downwards.
CTGGTCGCGGACCGCATCGTGATGGCTCCCGGCATCGACTTCGATCCGGTGACCGGCCTGACCGATCCGAACGCAATGCCGCACGCGTGGAAGGCCGGGCCGCAGACGACGCTGCTCACACAGCAGCTCAAGGCGATGCCGGCCAACGGTGTCGTCGTGCTGACGGTGCCGAAGGCGCCGTACCGTTGCCCTCCGGGCCCTTACGAGCGGGCGTGCCTGCTCGCCGACTGGATCCGGGTCAACAAGCCGCAGGGCAAGCTGATCGTGCTCGATGCCAATCCGGACTTCGTCACCGAGAAGGACAACTTCACCCGTGCGTTCATCGACCTGCACGGCAAGGTGATCGAGTACCGGACCAATGTCGTCATCGACAGCGTCGATCCGGGCAGCCGGACCCTGTTCACCAATGGCGGGGCGGTGCGCGGCGACGTGGTCAACCTGATTCCGGCGCAGCGCGCGGGTGCGCTGGTCCAGGCCAGCGGCCTCGCGAACGCGACCGCGGGCCGTTTCGCCGCGGTCGACGTGCTCGACTACTCGAGCACCTTCGCGCCGAAGGTGCACGTGATCGGCGATTCGAGCGCGACCACGCAGCCCAAGGCCGGCCACATCGCCAATCAGGAGGCGAAGGTCTGCGCCGACGCATTGGCGCGGATTCTCGCCGGCGGCAGCCCGGACCCGGCCCCGGTGACGAACTCGGCGTGTTTCTCGACGATCACGATGTCGCAGGCGTCGTGGCTGCACGCGCTGTTCCAGTACGACGCGGCCAGCCGGTCGATGCAGCCGGTGAGCGCGGCGACACGTGCGTCGGTCGGGTGGGGTCGCGAGAGCTTCAAGGACATGGGCACCTGGTACCAGGCGCTGATGGCCGACAGCTTCGCCTGACGGTCCGCATTCGCAAAGGGCGCCTGGACCATCTTTTGTCGTGCGTCAACCTCGTTGCAACGGCCGATCACCCATTGAACCGCAACCTCAATCGGGTTATGGTCGGGGTCATGCAACCGCGCTTGTTTGTTCAAGAAGGCGCGTCGCACTTCGAAGGTATCCAGGCGCTGCGCTTCATCGCCGCGCTGCTGGTGGTGTGCACCCACGCCACGTTGCATCTTTCGGAGCGGTTGCTGCCCGGATATCCGCTCTGGAATCCTGGCGCCTCCGGTGTCGACGTCTTCTTCGTCATCAGCGGGTTCGTGATGGTCGCCTCGTCGCGTGACCTGATCGAGCGGCCCGACGGCGCGACGGTGTTCCTGACGCGGCGTCTGATCCGGATCGTGCCGCTGTACTGGGCAGCAACGTCGTTGAAGGTGCTGCTGATCGTGTCGATGCCCCAGGTGGCGACGAATGCGGTCCTCGATCCGCTGCATCTCGTGTCCTCCTACCTGTTCATCCCGGCGCGCAACGCGGCCGGCGAGGTGTTCCCGGTGCTCGGCGTCGGCTGGACACTCAATTACGAGATGTTCTTCTACCTGGTGTTCGCGCTCGCATTGGCGTGGCGGATGGATCCGCTGCGATTCGTGACCGTGCTGTTCGTCGGTGCCGCATTGCTGGCTCCGCTGCGTGACACGGATTGGCCGGCGCTGACGGTGTTCCTCGACCCGATCCTGCTCGAGTTCGTGGCCGGCATGCTGATCGCGACCGGGATCCTCTCGTGGCGCTGGCGTTTGCCGCTTCCAGCGGCCTGTGTGCTTGCCGTCGTCGGCCTGCTCGGCCTGGTCTGGCCGTGGGAGGGAGTCGATCCGATCGAGCGCATCGTCTTCTGGGGCATTCCTGCGATGCTCGTCGTCGCCGGGGTCGCGTTCGCGGAACCGGCGCTCAAGCATCGCGTTCCACGCGTCCTGCTGTCACTCGGTGATTCGTCGTACGCGTTGTATCTCTTCCACCCGATGATCTCGCCGATCGTGCCGACGCTGCTGGCCAAGGCCGGATTGCCGCTCGCCGCGGTGTCGATCGGCGGCAGCGTCGCGTTGTCGGTGGCCTTGACCGCGATCGTGTACCGGATCGCCGAACGACCGGTGACGCGGACCTTGCGTTCGCGTGCGGAAGGGCGCTGGCGACGCGCCTGGGCCTGACCCTGCGCTCGAGGCCGGCCGGTCAGGGCTTCAAGGGGCCGTTGACCAGGCTGCGGTACAGCACCTGAGCCGCGCGGTCGGCGCCGGCCTGGGTCCAGTGGATCACGTCCAGGTATTCGCCGCTCTGGAAACCTGCCGCGGCGTAGTCGGCCAGGTGGATACGATCGGAAGGCGACGCGGCGGCCATCGAACGGGCGAATGCGTTGATCGCCGCGTAGCCGGTCAGGCTGAGAGACGCCTGGGCCTCGGTCTGGCCCCGTGGCGGGCTCAACGTCGCGACCACCAGGTGTGCGTTCGGCTTGGCCGCGGCGATGCGATTGACGAGATCCCGGTACTTGGGGCCGGCCAGCGACGGCTCGTTGTAGACGCTGTTCCAGCCGAAGGCGAGGATGACGATGTCCGGATCGACCGTCGCCAGGATGCCCGGCAGACGATCGCTGAGATTGTTGGCCGAGCCGCCCGGGCCGATGTAGGCACCACCGTAGCCGTCGTGGTTGGGATCACCACCGACGGCCGGCATCGAGTAGCTGGTGCCGACGAAGTCGACACGATGACCCGCCGCCGCGAGCAACGTGTAGAGACGACCGCGATAACTGCGGAACGACGCCGGGTTGTATTCGTCGCCCGCGGTCATCGAGTCGCCCAGGCACAGGATGCGCGCCGTGCGCGCCAGCAGCGGGTTCGATGACACGGCCGGCGCGGGGACCGTCGTCGGCGTAGAGACCGGCGCCGGCGCAGGGGCCGGATTCGGCGCGGTGGGTGACTGCGCCGGTGCGGGGGCCGGTGCAGGCGTGGGCGCAGGCGCAGGAGCAGGAGAGGGCGCGGGCGAGGGGGCCGGTTGCTGCGCGGTCGTCGTCGCCACGGCGGTGAACGTCCAGCGTTGCGAGCACGAGCCGGTGTCGCTGTTGACGGTCAGCTGCGCGCCCTCGGCGTAACCGTCGGTACGCGCCGTCAGGACCTGGCTGCGCGCGGCGGCATTGACCAGCGCGTAGCGGCCGTTGCCGCTCGAGGTCAGCAGCCAGCGTTGCATCGGTCCGTTCCAGCCGGTGTAGACGTTGACCGTCGTGCCGGGCACCGGTTGCACCTTCTCGGTCTGCAGCACGCTGCCGGTGCCGCTCACCTTCAGGATGTACGACCCGTCGGACAGGCGACTCAGGTCCCACGTGGTCGACCGGGCGCCCTTGAGGATGATGTTGTCCCACGGATTCGACCCGTACTGTCCCGCGGCCGCCTTGTTGGCGCAGATGTTCTTCAGCACGTAGCGTCCGGCCAGCGGGGCGGCGGTCGCCTTGCTGTCGACGATGGTGGTGGCCAGCGACAAGTCGGAGTCCGGCAACAGCGAGATCGGTTCTCCGGTGTCGTCGGCGGTCTGTGCGACCGGCTGCTCGTCGCTGGCGGACTGCGGTGCGGGTGTCGCCGTCTGTGTCGGCGCGTCATCCGCCCCGGAGCCCGGGGACGACCCGCCGCAGGCGGACAGGGCGACTGCGACGAAGCAGACGAGTGACGCACGACCCTTGCAAGCCGCGGCGTGTTGCAACAGCTGCCGATGAAGGAACGACGGACCGGATGCGCGGATCTTCATGACGGGTGCCTGGTGGTGCTCGACACACGAGCGGGACGAGGGCATCGAGCGGACGCCCTGTGCGTGAACGTGAGAAAAATCACGCGGTCGATGCCGTTCAAGGTACCGGCGGATGCCGGCCGTCGAAATGGTCGACGGACGATCGGTGGTGGACGGCGGACGATCGAATCGACCGCGGTGGCTGTCGACCGACCGGTGGTCGCGATTGGCGGCGTCGCGGGCCGCGGGCCGCGGCCGATGCGGGGTCCGCACCCGGCCGGGTGAATCCGCCCTTCAGCGGCGCAGCGGTCCGTCGACGAGGGTGCGGAAGATCACCTGCGCGGCGCGATCGGCGCCCGACTGGCTCCAGTGGATCACGTCGTGGTAGTCGGCCGACTGGAAGCCTGCGGCGGCGAGGTCGGCGAGATGGATCTGATCACTCGCCGATGACCGCGCGATCGTGCGGGCAGCGGAGTTCAGTGCCGCATAGCCGGGGAGCAGGGCGGCGCTCCGGGCCTCGGACTGGCCGCGTTGCGGGCTCAGCGTGGCGACGACCAGTTGTGTCGTCGGCCGCATCGCGGACAGGCGCTCGACGAATTGCCGATACCTGCTGCCGGCGATGTCCGCTTCGTTGTAGACGCTGTTCCAGCCGAAGGCGAGGATGACGACGTCAGGTTCGGTGGCGGACAACACGGCGCCGAGCCGGTCGGCAAGGTTGTTCGGCGAGCCGCCCGGACCGATGGTTGCGCCGCCGTAGCCGTCGTGGTCCGCATCGCCGCCGATGGCGGGCCGCGTGCTGACCGTGCCGACGAAATCCACCTTGTGGCCGGCCGCCGATAGCAGCGCGAACAGTCGGCCGCGGTAACTGCGAAACGACGTCGGGTTCGACTCGTCGCCCGCGGTCATCGAATCGCCGAGGCATAGGATGCGGACCGTGCGGCTAGACGAAAGGTCGGTCGACGGGGCGGCTGGCACGCCGGAAGCGGGTGGCTGCGCGGCAGTGTGCAACGACAGGCCGAACGTCATCGCCGCGAGCCAGGCAATCCATCGTTGCGGGCCGGTGCTCATCGCGCGCGGGAAGAATTGGTGGGTCGTGCAGGACTTGAACCTGCGACCAACGGATTAAAAGTCCGCTGCTCTACCGACTGAGCTAACGACCC
>CADEEH010000189.1 GCA_902826305.1 uncultured Burkholderiales bacterium | reverse complement strand
GACGATCAACTTCAAGGACCTGCCGCTGGACCTGGCGCTCAAGCAGGTCAACGGCAACGGCAAGCGCATCGTCGCGGTGTTCGAGGATCCGAACTGCGGCTACTGCAAGCAGATGCGCCGCGACCTGGTCAAGCTCGACAACGCGACGATCTACACGTTCATCTATCCGATCCTCGCACCGGATTCCGATGTCAAGTCGCGCCAGGTGCTGTGTGCCGCCGACAAGGGACGGGCCTGGAACGAGCTGATGCTGAACAACAAGGTGCCGGGCAACAGCGGCACCTGCGACAACGCGCTGGAGAAGCTGCGCGAGACCGGCAGGAAGCTGAACGTGTCGGCCACGCCGACGATCTTCTTCGCCAATGGCAAGCGGCTGCAGGGTTACGTCCAGCCCTCCAAGCTCGAGCAGATGCTCGACGAGAACGGCAAGTCCTGAGCGACGGGCCCGCCGAGTCCGGCACCGGGGGCCGGCTGCACACGCGCCGGCCGCACTTGCGCCGCCTCCTTCTTCTGCCTGCCGCTACTTCGGTTTCAGCAGCCATCCCCGAAGCCGGTGGTGCGTGGCCGCGGCCGCTGTCGCGGCCGCATCATCCGAACCCCAGAACAGATCGACTCGCACCGGGCCCTTGATCGCGGCGCCGGTGTCCTGGCTGACGCCCAGCCGACGCAGCGGACCGGCCGACAGCGGATCGGTGCTGTCGAGCCAGAGCAGTGATCCGGGAGCGACATGTGCGGGATCGGTCGCGACCGACCGTCCCGGGGTCAGGGCGAGGCCGAGTGCACCGATCGGGCCGTCGCTGCCCGCGGGCAGTTCGCGAAAATAGATGTAGCGCGGGTTCGACCACATGACCGTCTCGGCCTCGCGCGGATGTTCGCGCAGCCAGCGCTTGATCGTCGTTGCGTCGACGGCACCTGGTGCGAGATGGCGCCGCTCGACGAGCTCGCGACCGATCGCGTGGTAGGAGCGCCCGTTGTCGGCCGCGTAACCGATCCGGATCATCGAACCGTCGCGCAGCCTGACCCGACCCGAGCCCTGGATGTGCAGGAAAAACGCCTCGACCGGATCGTCGAGCCACAACCAGGCGTCGTCGGCCGTGGTCGCGTCGCGTTCGATCGCCTCCCGGGTGCGCGATCGGCGAGCCGCATCGGCCGGCGCGGCGAGCACCGCGACCTGCCGTGTGTTCTCGCGCACCCGGCTGCCCCCGACCAGCGGCTCGTGATAACCCGTCAGCAGTCCCGTCTCGCCGCCGGTGGCGTTCGCCAGCGGCCAGGCGGCGAAACGGGTCTGCAGCCAGTCGCGCAACGACTCGCCGGCCTTCGGGCGGGTTCCGCACAACGCGGGCCACGGCTCCGGCGGGCGGCGCAGCGCGCACTGCCGGTCGATCGCCGCCTGCACGCCGTCGAGTGCGTCCGATGTCCAGCCGGGCAGGGCGGCCGGTTCGATCGGCGCATCGGACGCGGCGAACGGTGTGGCCGCCGTGACGCCGATCGCGAGCGCGACAGCAACGATGACGGCGACATGGAAGGCCCGGCGCACGTCGACAGGCCCTAGAATCGATGGGTGTGGGTCATCTATCTCGAGGCGTTCGGCATCGTTGTTGTGGTGCTGCTGCTCGTCTGGTGGACGATGCGCGGCAAGTGAACCGGGCTCGGCCCGGCCCGACGCCGCCTCGGGTCGTCAGTGCAGCGTACGCGGCATCGACAGACCGAACTCCGGAATGTCGGACTCGAAGCGAGTCCCGTCCTCGGCGACGCAGAAGTAGCTTCCCTTCATCGTGCCGGCCGGTGTCGCCAGCTGGCTGCCGCTGGTGTATTCGAAGGTTTCGCCGGGGCGCAGCAACGGCTGGTGGCCCACGACGCCGAGACCCTTGACCTCGATCACCTTGTCGTTGCCGTCGGTGATCACCCAGTGCCGGCTGATCAGTTGCGCGGCGACGTTGCCGCCGTTGGTGATCTTGACGGTGTACGCGAAGGCGTAGCGACTGGCATCCGGCTCCGACTGTTCGGGCAGGTAGCGGCTTTCCACCGTGACCACGAGACGATAGGTCTTGGCCGACACGAATCCACCGGGTGACAATGACGACGGCATTCTAGTCCAGCGATCGAACCCGCATGCAGACCGGCCCCGAAGACGGCACGAACATCTACCGCATCGCACCGAGTCTGTTGTCGGCGGATTTTGCACGGCTTGGCGCCGAAGTGGCCGCGGTCGAGGCCGCGGGCGCCGACCTGATCCACTTCGACGTGATGGACAACCACTACGTGCCGAACCTGACCATCGGACCGCTGGTCTGCCAGGCCGTGCGACCACACGTGAAGATCCCGATCGACGTGCACCTGATGGTGCGACCGGTCGATCGGCTGATACCGGATTTCGCGAAGGCCGGCGCCGACCTGATCACCTTTCACCCGGAGGCCTCCGAACACGTCGATCGCACGCTGCAGCTGATCCGCGACCAGGGATGCCGGGCCGGGCTGGTGCTGAATCCGGCGACACCGCTGTCGGTGCTCGACCACGTGATGGACCGGCTCGACATCGTGTTGCTGATGTCGGTCAACCCGGGATTCGGGGGTCAGCAGTTCATCACCGCGGTCCTGCCGAAGATCCGCGCGGTGCGCGCGCGCATCGACGCACACCGGCAGGGCGGCGGTCGATCGATCCTGCTCGAGGTCGATGGTGGCATCAAGGTCGACAACGTGGCCGCGATCGCCGAGGCTGGTGCCGACACGTTCGTCGCCGGTTCGGCGGTGTTCGGTTCACCGGACGCGGACGGCGGCTATCGCGGCGTGATCTCGCGTTTCCGCAGCGCGCTGGCGTCGGTCTGAGGCGATCACATCACGATCCGCGGGGCCTGCCCCGATCGGAGAACGGCGTCGATGCCGTGTGGGTCAGCGCGACAGCGTCTGGACCACGTCGAAGCGCAGCCCGTCGGCCTGCGCGAGGTAGATCGGCATTCGCGAGGCGGTATTGCCGCGCCAGCGGGTGCCCCGGATGCTGTCGAAGTCGATCGACCCGTCGCCCGGCAGCCGATGTCGCTCGAGCCGTCCGCGCAGGAATCCGATGCCCTCGTACAGTGACTGCCCCAGCGAGTTGAGGACCGCGCCGCGCTCGCCGAACCGGCGCCAGTAGCGCTCCCGGAACGCCGCGTTCGCGTCGGTCGGCAACGACGCGAAGTAACCCGACGCAACGAACAGACCCTCGGTGGCATCGGCACCGATCGCCAGCAGCCCGTTCTCCTCGATCGCACACGACAGCCGCACGACGCGTCGTCCCAGGCCGCTCGCCCCGAACGCACGGCTGAAATCGATCGCGTCCTGACCGATCAGCGACATCAGCACCGCGTCGGCACGGCTGGCGCGGATCTCGGCCACCAGGCGTTCCGGATCGCAGCCACCCAGGGGCACGAAGCGGTTGCCGACGACCTCGCAGCCGGCTTCAGCCAGGCGCCGCATCGCCATCGAGTGGGTGCGCCGCGGCCAGCAGTAATCGTTGCCGACCAGGAACCAGCGCCGCAGCTTGTAGCGTTGCGTCAGCCACTCGACAGCCGGCAGCAGCTGCTGCCGCGGCGTCTCGCCGATCGCTTCGACCCCCGCCGGCAACGCGCCGCCTTCGTACAGCGGCGTGTAGACGAACGGCAGCGGCACTCCGCCGCTGGCCTGCAGACGCGAGGTCACCCGCTCGCGGACCGAGCTGGTGTGCATGCCGACGATCGCGTCGATCTCGCCGGCCGCGCACAGCTGTTCGACCTCGTCCTCGACCGTCGGCGATTCGTCGCTTGCGTCGATGACGGTCAGGCGAACCTCACGGCCGCGGTGCCCGCCGGCCTGGTTCCAGGCCTCGGCCGCAAGCGTCGCACAGGCGAGTGACGACGGACCCCAGAGCCCGGCCGCACCCGACATCGGGATCAGCGTGGCGATGCGCAACGCATCGAGTGCGTCACCGGGCCACGCCGAGAAGGGCGCAGCCGCACCCGACGAAGGAAAGCATCGACCGGCGCGTAATCGCGCCTTGTGGGGTGCTGGCTTGAGCATCGTCGTTGCTTCGTGCGCCCGTCCCGCTACGGGACCGAAGAACATCGACGGCGATCGCACGTCGACCTGGAGCGACCACCCGGCGACGAACGACCGCCGCTGCGGGCAACCGGGCAATCCAGCATCCGCAGTGTGGCACCAAATCGTGCCCTCTCCAACCCCCAGTCAAATGGGCCGAAGTGTTGCGTTCCGCGCTGGCAAGGTGCGCCGGCGCACCGTAAAATCGCCTGACCATGGCCACACGCCCCGCTTCGAACCCGTCGCGCCCCTCGCTGCAAAGCCTGCTGAACGAGGCCAGTCGTCGGGCGACCGCCGATCTCGCGCGGGTTCTCGGACCCGAGGGCATGCCGGTCGAGAACTGGCGCGTGCTCGAGGTGCTGGCCGACGAGAACGGCCGCTCGATGACGACACTCGCCGACGCGCTGTCGATGAAGCTGCCGTCGCTCTCCAAGCTGGTCGACCGGATGGTCGCCGCGGCACTCGTGCAGCGCGCGCCTGACCCGGGCGACAATCGTCGGGTGCTGGTCTACATCTCGGACCTGGGGCTGGCGAAAGTCGCGTCGCTGCGGGGTTCGGTCGAGCAGCAGCGCCATTCGCTGGAGGCGACACTCGGCGCACGCGAAGGCCGCGAGTTGCGCCGCCTGCTCGAAGCATTCATCCGCGAACAGCGCACCTGACTGCTTTTTTCCGGCCCCATTGGGGTGCCCCGGAAACCAGCCGATCCACCTCACCCGACCTTCCGAGGCACGTCGCGGCGCCGGGTGCCCTGTGTGTTGACGCACCGACATCGCGGCGTTCGCCGGAAATACTTGACACAGAAAATAAATCGTTCAGATACTGACACCCTTCGGGCGGGCCTGGTCCGTGGGCCTCGCCACCTCATCGAACGACGACAAGACGAGCGGTGCGCGCGCGGCGCGCGCGGCGATCAACGGGGGAAAGCTCGATGCTGGTGCTGGCCTGGCTGTTCGGTCTGATCGTCGCGATCGTCGTCATCGCGCTGGCGGTCTACTTCCTCAATCGCTTCTACCGCAAGTCGACCCGCGACCTCGCGCTGGTGCGCACCGGCTTCGGCGGCCAGCGCATCGTGCTGTCCGGCGGCTGCCTCGCGCTGCCGTTCCTGCACAAGGTCGAAGAGATCAACATGCGCACGATCCGGGTCGACGTCAAGCGCATCGGCGAGAAGTCGATGATCACGTCCGACCGCATCCGGGTCGACGTCGAGCTGGACTTCTACCTGCGGGTGATGCCGAGCATCGAGGGCGTGGCCACCGCCGCCCAGTCGCTGGGCGCCCGCATGCTGACCCCCGATGGCGTGCGGACCCTGATGGAGGGCCGTTTCATCGACGCGCTGCAGTCGATCGCCGCCGCCGAGACGATGGACAGCCTGCACGAGCGGCGTGGCGACTTCGTGCGCCGGGTCGCGGAACTGGTGCGCGAGAATCTCGCCCAGAGCGGCGTGCAGCTCGAATCGGTGTCGCTGACGCGCCTGGATCAGGCACCGTTCGCGACGCTCGACGAGAACAACGCGTTCAATGCGGTCGGCATGCGCAAGCTCGCCGAGATCATCGCCAGCAACAAGAAGAAGCGCACCGAGATCGAGGCCGAGGCCGAGATCGCCGTGCGCCAGACCCAGCTCGAGGCGACCAAGCGCCGGCTGAACCTGGGTCAGCAGGAGGAGCAGGCGCAGATCGAGCAGCGGCTGGAGATCGAACGGGTCAAGGCGTCGAGTGACGCCGAGGCGGCCAAGGCCCGCGAGGCGGCGATGGTCGAGTCGGAGAACGCCCGCATCGCCCGCGAGCGCGAGACGCGGACACAGGAAATCGTGCGCCAGCGCGAGATCCGCAGGCTCGAGATCGAGGCGCAGCTGAACTCCGAGATGGCCAAGAGCGACAGCGCGATCACGCTCGCGGCGCGCCACGCCGAGGAGGCGCGGGCGCAGGCCCTGGCCGAGCTCGCGCGGGTCGATGTCGTGCTCGCGCAGGAGAAGGTCCAGACCGAACGCGAGCAGGCGATGGCCGACCGGTCGCGCCAGATCGCGCTGAAGAAGGTGCAGGAGCAGGGCGAGGTGCAGTCCGCCAACGCCGAGACCGAGGCCCAGGTGCTGATCCGCAAGGCCCAGGCCGATTCGCAGGCCGCGCGGGCGCGTGGCGAAGGCGAGCGGCTGCGGCTGGTCGCCGAATCCGAAGGGATGACCGCGATGATCGCCGCCGAGAATTCCCGCAGCGGCGCGCTGATCGACATGCTGCTCGAGCGGCACAAGATCGACCGCCTGCCGGAGATCGTCGCCCAGGTGATGAAGCCGGTCGAGAAGATCGACAGCATCCGGATCCACCAGATCAACGGGCTGTCCGGCGTGCCGGGCAGCGCCGCGGGTGCGGGCGGGCCCGGCGGCGGCGACGCGGGCAACCGGCCGCCGGTGAACCAGGTGCTCGACAGCATCCTGGGCATGGCGCTGCAGCTGCCGGCGCTCAAGAGCATCGGTGATTCGATCGGCCACGATTTCTCGTCCGCGTTGCCGCGGCGGTCCGACCGCAAGTCCGGTCGCGCCGACGACGGCGACGAGGCGTGAGCGTCGCCCTCCAGTGCCGGACCGCGCTTCGGGGCGGACGGCAGTCCTCCATCCGCATTCCTCCGGGAACACGAGCATGACCCAGACTCGACGCGACTTCCTTGCCGCCTCCGGCACCATCGCCCTCGCCGGAGGGTTCCCGGCGATCGTCCGCGCACAAGGGGGGCCGATCAAGATCGGCACCGTGCTCGACAACTCGGGCAACCTCGACCTGTACGGCAAGCCGATGACGCAGGCGTCGCAGATGGCGGTCGACGAGATCAACGCCGCCGGCGGACTGCTGGGTCGCAAGCTGCAGCTGGTCCAGTACGACACCCAGTCCGACATCGCGCTGTACACGAAGTTCGCGCAGCAGCTGGTGCGCGACGACAAGGTCGACGTCGTCCACGGCGGCATCACCTCCGCGTCCCGCGAGGCGATCCGCCCGACGTTCACCCGCGCCAGGACCCTGTACTTCTACAACACCCGCTACGAGGGTGGTGTCTGCGACCGGAACACGGTGTGCACCGGGACGACGCCGGACCAGGCGGTCGAGCCGCTGATCGATATCGCGACGAAGCAGTGGGGCAACAAGGTCTACATCCTGGCGGCCGACTACAACTACGGCCAGATCACCGCGAAGTGGATCGCCCACTACGTGGCCAAGCGCGGCGGGTCGGTAGCCCAGACCAACTTCTTCCCGCTGGACGTCGCGGATTTCGGCTCGACGATCGCCAAGATCCAGCAGGAGAAGCCCGCGTTCATCGCAACCGCGCTGGTCGGCGGCGCGCACATGTCGTTCTACCGGCAGTGGGCGGCCTCGGGGATGAACAAACGCATCCCGATGATCTCGACGACCTTCGGCGCCGGCAACGAGCAGCTCGCGCTGTCGGCCGGCGAGGGCGACGGCATCCTGTGCGGCACCAACTACTCGCAGGAGGATCCGGCGCCGGGCAACAAGGAGTTCCTGGCCCGCTGGCAGAAGAAGTTCGGCGACATCAAGCCGATCCACGAGATCGCCGTCTCGCAGTACCAGGGGATCATGGTCTGGGCCGAGGCGGTGAAGAAGGCGGGGTCGGTCGAACGCGACGCGGTCGTCAAGGCCTTCGGCGCCGGCGTCGCGGTGGGCGGGCCCGCCGGCAACATCGCGATCGATCCCAAGACCCAGCATGCGACGCTCGACGTCCACGTCTGCGAGGTCAAGGACCAGAAGCTCGCGATCCGCCAGACCGCCAAGGGGCGGCCGCCTTCGGACACGGCGGCGGTCTGCGACCTGATCAAGAACCCGAACGAAAACAAGCAGTACGAAATCAAGATCTAGGAGGCTTCCTTGAATCCGACCCGTCGCAACGTCCTCGCCACCGGTGGCGCCGCAGCCACCACGCTGATGATGCCGGCCATCGTCCGTGCCCAGTCCGGACCGATCAAGCTCGGTTCCGTGCTCGACAACTCCGGCAACCTCGACATCTACGGCAAGCCGATGGTGCAGGCGACCCAGCTCGCGGTCGAGGAGCTGAACGCGGCCGGCGGGCTGCTCGGCCGCAAGCTGCAGCTCTTCCAGTACGACACGCAGTCGGACATCGCGCTGTACACGAAGTTCGCGCAGCAGCTCGCCCGCGACGACAAGGTCGACGTCGTGCACGGCGGCATCACCTCGGCGTCGCGCGAGGCGATCCGGCAGACCTTCAAGCGCGCCAACGTGCTCTACTTCTACAACGTGCTATACGAAGGCGGCGTCTGCGATCGCAACATCGTCTGCACCGGCACCACGCCGGCGCAGGCGGTCGAGCCGATCGTCGAGCTGGCGATGAAGCAGTGGGGCGAC
>CADEEH010000188.1 GCA_902826305.1 uncultured Burkholderiales bacterium | reverse complement strand
AACGCCCGCATCCGGTCCTTGGCCGCCGGGTCGCCCTGGACGATCGCCGAGGTCAATGCCTCCATGAACAGGCCGTCGGCCGGCTGGAGTTCCGCGATCCGGGGCAGCGCCTGGATGATCGCGAAGTTGGACAACGGTGCATTGGCGGCGATCTTTTCGGCGAGAGCAAGCGCCTTGGCCAGTCCCTGCCCGGGCTCGACCAGGTAGTTCGACAGGCCGAGCGCCTGGCCTTCGGTCGCGTCGAACACCCGGCCGGTCAGCATCATGTCGGTCATCCGGGCGACGCCGAGCAGCCGCGGGATCCTGACCGAGCCGCCGCCACCGACGAAGATGCCCCGGGTGCCTTCGGGCAGGCCGTAGAACGTGCTCGCCTCGGCAACGCGCAGATGCGCCGAGGAGGCGAGTTCGAGGCCGCCACCGACCACCGCGCCGTGCAGCACCGCGATCACCGGCACCGATCCGAACTGGATCCGGTCGAACGCCGCGTGCCAGTTGCGCGAGTGGACGACACCTTCGGGCACGGTCCGCTCGCCCATCTCCGACAGGTCCAGCCCGGCACAGAAGTGTTCGCCGGCACCACTCAGGACGACCGCCCGGACGTCGGCCGGAAGATTGACGAAGACGGTATGGATCTGGGCCAGGAACGTGTCGCTGATCGCGTTGCGGCGGTCCGGCCGGTTCAGCCGCACATGCAGCACCGCGTCCGCCTTCTCGATCGTCAGCATCGACAGCTGGCCGAGCACGCCCTGCGGGTCGGGCAACGGCTGCAGGGTGAGACTCATCACTTCTCCGGATCGACGGTGATCACGCGCGGGTCGCGCGGCGACGCGTAGAGTACATCGACATCGGCGGCCCGCCGCGCCAGCACCAGCCGCTGGTTGATGTAGCCCTTGTCGGTGATCTCGCCGCTGGCCGCATCCGGCGCTTCCGCGAGGACCAGTGCGCGGGTCGGGGTCTGCGACGACCCGGAACCTTCGCGGCGCAGGTCGCGCAGTTCGCGGCGCAGGTGTTCGGCGAGTTCGGCCGGCGCGAGTCGTCGTCCGGATTCACTCGGGAACACCAGCAGCCCGACCTCGGTGCGATCGTGCCCGGTGATCACCACATCCTGCACGTGGGGCGCCAGCGCCGACACCACTTTCAGCCGCAGCATGCCGACCGACACCCAGGTGCCGGTGGTCAGCTTGAAGTCCTCGGCGACGCGGCCATTGAAGACGATGCCACGGACAGGATCGTCGGGATCGGCCAGGTAGCCGGCATCCCCGATGCAATAGAACCCTTCGTCGTCGAACGCCTTGCGGGTGGCGTCCTCGTTGCCGCGATAACCGGGAAACAGGTTGTCCCCGCGCACCCGCATCTCGAGCTTGCCGGCATTGGGCACGAACTTGATGGTGACACCGGGCAGCGGCAGACCGATCACGCCCGGGCGATCCATGCGCCAGCTCGGCACGGTGATCGCCGGCGCGGTCTCGGTCGCACCCCAGGAGGTGGTCAGCCAGACCGGCTCGCCGCGCACACGCGCCGATACCTTCTCCAGGCGCTGCCAGGTCGCCGGCGGCATGCCCGCGCCGGCGTAGAACACCATCTGCAGCCGCTCGAAGAAGTTGCGGGCGAGCGCCTCGTCCGCCTCCAGCGCCGGCAGCATCATCTCGTAGCCGCGCGGCACGTTGAAGTGCACGGTCGGCTGGATCGTGCGCAGATGGGCGAGTGTGCGTTCGATCTTGCCGGGCAGCGGCTTGCCGTCGTCGATGTACATCGTGCCGCCGGCACGCAGCACCAGGTTGATGTTGTGGCAGCCGCCGAACGTGTGGCTCCAGGGCAGCCAGTCGAGCAGCACCGGCCTGACCTTGTCCAGGAAGCGCCATGCCTGCGCGAGCATCTGCTGGTTCGCGCACATCATCCGGTGGGTGTTGATCACCACCTTCGGATGTCCGGTCGAGCCGGACGTCAGCAGGTACTTGGCGTGGGTGTCCGGCGTGATCGATGTGAACGCACGCGCGACCGCGGGGGTCTCGGCGGTGGCGAGCAGCGCATCGAACGGGAGCGCCCCGGTGACGCTGCCGGCGCCTTCGCTGAACACCCGCCTGGCACCGGTGGCCACGCCCTGGATCGCCGGCGCGTAGCTCGCGGCGTCGGCCGCGTAGAGCAGCGCCGGACCGAGTGCATCCAGGATCGCGTGGATCTTGGTGAAGTCGCCATGGGCGAGCCGGCAGTAGCCGCTGCTGACGCTGCACACCGGGCGGCCGATGTGCATGCCGGCGAGCAGCAGCACCAGGTGGTCCAGCGAGTTGTCCGACAGGACAACGATCGGCCCGGCCGGGTCGAGGTCCAGGTCGATCAGCGCCTGGGCGACCGCACCCACGCGCCGGCGCAGTTCGCGCCAGTCGAGCACGGTCCATCCGCCGGCCGCACCGGCCTCGGCGAAGGCCGGTGCGGCCGGGGTCTCGCGCGCCCAGCGCTCGATCCATTCACCGACGCAGCGGGGATAGGGCCCGAGCGGCTCGGGTGACTGCAATGTGAAGATGCCGCCGCCACGATCGGTGCGGACCACCTGCGCCGGTGCCAGCATCTCGGGATCGTCGAAGAATGAAGGCACGCGGTGGCTCGCCGAAGGAGGCAGGGAAGGCCGCCGATGCGGCCCGGGACGCCGAATTGTCGTCGGGCCGAACGAAACCGCATAGGCATGGCTACTTATACCAGTTATCGCATTGTGGCATGGCGCGACAACTTCCGCGGCGCGTGCGGATGTGCCGGTGCGACATGGGCGCGGGTAGACTGGACGGGCACGGAAAACGGAACCGGACGACATCCTCGGCCCGTCGACGACGAGGCCGCCGCGCAGCGGTCCGGTCGCAAGGAGACAACGCGATGAACGGCTCGAAAGGTGCTCCGCTCGCCCCGGCGGAACAGGCTTTGCGTGAGGCGGCGTTCGAGTTCCACCGGGCACCGACGCGCGGCAAGATCGCCGTCACCCCGACCAAGCCGCTGTCCAACCAGCGCGACCTGTCGCTCGCGTATTCGCCGGGAGTGGCCTATCCGTGCCTGGCGATCGAAGAGGATCCGAGCCTGGCCGCCGAGTTCACCTCGCGGGCGAACCTGGTCGGCGTGATCACCAACGGCACCGCGGTGCTCGGTCTCGGTGACATCGGCCCGCTCGCTGCCAAGCCGGTGATGGAAGGCAAGGGCTGCCTGTTCAAGAAGTTCGCCGGCATCGACGTGTTCGACATCGAGCTTGCCGAGAAGGATCCGGACCGGCTGATCGAGATCATCGCCGCGCTCGAGCCGACGTTGGGCGGGGTGAACCTGGAGGACATCAAGGCGCCCGAGTGCTTCAAGATCGAACGGGTGCTGCGCGAGCGGATGAAGATCCCGGTCTTCCACGACGACCAGCACGGCACCGCGATCATCTCCAGTGCCGCGCTGATCAACGGACTGGAACTGGTCGGCAAGTCGATCGGTGCCATCCGGCTCGTCGCCTCGGGTGCCGGCGCGGCCGCGATCGCCTGCCTGGACGTGATGGTCGGCCTGGGCGTCGACCCGAAGAACGTGTTCGTCGTCGACAGCCAGGGTGTGATCCACGACGAACGCGCCGATGCGCGCTCCGGGCGGCTCGACGAGAGCAAGCGCAGATACTGCCAGCGCACCGGGTTGCGAACACTCGCCGATGCCGTCCGCGGTGCGGACGTGTTCCTCGGCTGCTCGGCCGCGGGTGTGCTGACGGCCGCGATGGTGGCGACGATGGGTGAACGGCCGATCATCCTCGCGCTGGCCAATCCGGAGCCCGAGATCCGGCCCGAGATCGCGCGCGAGGTGCGGCCCGACTGCATCGTCGCCACCGGTCGTTCGGATTATCCGAACCAGGTCAACAACGTGCTGTGTTTCCCGTACATCTTCCGTGGTGCCCTCGACTGCGGCGCGACGCGCATCACCGAGGCGATGAAACTCGCCTGCGTGCGCGAGATCGCCGCGCTCGCCAAGGCCGAGACCAGCGACGAGGTCGCCGCCGCGTATCCGGGACGCGAGCTGAAGTTCGGACCCGACTACATCATCCCGACGCCGTTCGATGCGCGGCTGATCCTGCGCATCGCACCCGCGGTCGCGCAGGCCGCCGCCGAGTCGGGGGTCGCCACCCGGCCGATCGCGGATCTCGAGGCGTATCGCCAATCGCTGACCCGCTTCGTCTACCAGACCAGCATGTTCATGCGGCCGCTGTTCGCCGCCGCCCGGCGCGCGCCGAAACGGGTCGCCTATGCCGAGGGCGAGGACGAGCGCGTGCTGCGGGCGGTTCAGATCGCGGTCGACGAGCATCTGGTCAAGCCGATCCTGATCGGCCGGCCGCAGGTGATCGCCGCCCGGATCGAACGCGCGGGCCTGCGCCTGCAGCTCGGTCGCGACTACGAAGGTGTCAATCCGGAGGACGACGCACGCTTTCGCACCTACTGGGAGGCCTACCACCGGCTGAACATCCGCGACGGCGTCACCGCGGAGCTCGCGAAGTCGACGGTGCGCCGGTCCAACACGACGATCGCCTCGCTGATGGTCCACCTGAACGACGCGGACGCGATGTTGTGTGGCCTGGTCGGTCGTTTCGATGCCCACCTGGAACACGTCGACGACGTGATCGGCCTGCGCCGCGGTGCACGCGGCTGGGCGACGATGAACGCGGTGATGCTCGAGCAGCACACGCTGTTCATCGCCGACACGTTCGTCAACGACGACCCGGACGCGCAGATGCTCGCCGACATCGCGACCATGGCCGCCGAGACGGTGAGCCGGTTCGGTCTGCAGCCGAAGGTCGCCTTCGTCTCGCATTCGATGTACGGCAGCAGCAAGCGGCCGAGTGCGCTGAAGATGCGTGCGGCGCGCGATCTGTTCGTCGCCCGGATGCCGCAGGTGCCCGCCGACGGTGAACTGCAGGGCGACGCGGCGCTCAGCGAGGACCTGCGCCGGGCGTGGATGGAGGACGGAGGCCTGACCGGTTCGGCGAACATCCTGATCATGCCGAACCTGGATGCCGCCAACATCCTGTTCAACGTGCTCAAGACGACGGCCGGGCACGGGGTCACCATCGGCCCGATCCTGCTCGGCGGCAACGCACCGGTGCACGTGCTGACGCCGTATGCGACCACTCGCCGGATCGTCAACATGACCGCGCTCGCGGTGGCCGACGCGGCGGCGCTGCACGCCGGCGGCTGAGGCCGGCGGGCGCCGGGCGACGGGGCCCGGCGATCCCGGTGGCCCGGCAGGCAGCGGCGCGCGCCTGCAGGCCCTAGTCGCGCGCGGCGAGCGAGCGCGGCCACTGGGCGGCGAACGCGGTCTTCAGGAAATCGATCAGCAGCCGTGTGCGCCCCGGCATCTGCGTCGCCCGCGGGTAGACGACGGACACCGGCCGCATCGTCGGCTCGCGCCACTCGGGCAGCAATCGCACCAGCGTGCCGGTGGCGAAGTCATCGCGCACCGAGTAGTCGGGCAACACGCTGATGCCGATGCCCTCGCGGACGAACTCCCGGGCCGCGAGCGCCGAGCTGGTCCTGGCCGCGGCCCGGAAACGAAGCGACTGCTGGCGCCCGTCGCGATGGATCAGATGGATCCGATCGGGATGCGGCAGCACCGAGATCGAGATCCAGTTCGCCTCGTTCAGGTCCTCGGGCCGGTTCACCGGCGGATGCCGCCTGAGCCAGTCGCGCGAGGCGCACAGCACCAGCGAGGTCTCGCCCAGCGGCACCGCGTGCATCCGCGTGTCCGACAACACGCCGACCCGGATCGCCAGATCGAATCCCTGCTCGATCATGTTGACCAGCGCGTCCTCGAGCACCATGTCGACCACCACCTGCGGGTGACGCTCGTGGAACTCGGCGAGCATCCGGATCAGGAAGGTCACGGCGAGGTTGTGTGAACAGGTGAGGCGGATCGTGCCGCGCGGATGTTCGTCCTGCGCCAGGTCCTCGCGGGCGGCGCGTGCGATCTCCAGCATCTGGTGGCAGCGATCGTAGAACGCCCGGCCTTCGTCGGTCAGCGACAGCGATCGGGTGCTGCGGATCAGCAGCGTCACACCCAGGCTCTTCTCGAGCGCGGCGACGTGGGCGCTGACCACCGACTTGCCGAGGCCGAGGGCGAGCGCGGCCTGCGAGAACGAGCCGGCCTCGACCACCCGCTCGAACACCGCCATCCGGTGCAGGTCCTTGAGCATCGACGGCCTCGTCCACGATTGTCCGGTACGGCCGGATTCTGTTTCCGAATTATGTGGATTTTCCGATCGACTGGGAACTCCTATGATCCGCGACACAAGGAGGCGAGCAACGGATGAGTGGTCCACTGCAAGGTGTACGTGTCCTCGACCTGACGGCGATGTTGTCCGGCCCCTGGGCCACCGGCATCCTGGCCGACCAGGGTGCCGACGTGATCAAGATCGAGCCGATCGGGCAGGGCGACTTCACCCGCTCGCTCGGCCATCGCCGCGCCGGGATGTCGGCGATGTTCCTGAACATCAACCGCAACAAGCGTTCGCTGACGCTGGACCTGAAGCGGACCGAAGGGGTCGCGGTGCTGGAGAAGCTGGCCGCGGATGCCGACGTCATCGCCCAGAACTTCCGTCCCGGTGTCGTCGACCGGCTCGGCATCGGCGCCGAGCGGCTGTGTGCGCTCAACCCGAGGCTGATCTACGTGTCGATCAGCGGTTTCGGCGAGCGTGGACCGTGGCGCGACAAGCCGGTCTACGACCCGGTGATCCAGGCGGTGTCCGGTCTGACGACGATCCAGGCCGGTTCCGATCGCGAGCGGCCCCGGCTGGTGCGCACGATCGTGCCGGACAAGCTGTCGGCAGTGACGATCTCGCAGGCGATCACCGCGGCGCTGTTCGAGCGCGAACGCAGCGGCCGCGGCCAGCACGTCCGGATCTCGATGCTCGATTCGGTGCTGCAGTTCCTGTGGGCTTCGGACATGAATGCCCATACGTACCCGGATGCGACCGTGGCCGAGGAGGCCGCCGCGAGTTTCATCGACCTGATCTACGAGACCCGCGACGGTTTCATGACCGTCTCGGTGATGAGCGACAAGGAATGGCGCGGCCTGTGCACCGCGTTCGAGCGGCCGGACTGGCTGCAGGACCCGCGTTTCGCCAGCCCGTCGGCCCGCGATGCCAACGTCGATGCCCGGCTGAAACTGACGCAGGAAGTGCTCAGGACCCGGACCACCGCCGAGTGGCTCGAGCGGCTCGAGGCCTACGACGTGCCGTGTGCGCCGGCGCTCAAACGCGGCGAGGTCTATCACCATCCGCAGGTGGCCGCGATGGATTCGGTCGCGATCTATCCGCATCACGCGGCCGGCCCGTTGCGCCAGGCCCGACCGGCGGCACGTTTCGAGCGCACACCCTCGGCGGTCCGTCGCGGCGCGCCGCTGCTCGGGGAACACAGCCGCGAGGTGCTGGCCGAGGCCGGCTTCGACGACCTGGCGATCGCCACGCTCGGTCGCGACGGGGTGATCGGGCCACCACCCCAGGTTCCTTCCTCGACCGAGGCGGCGGCCGCGGGGGCGACGACGCCCGCGGACCGTAGCCGCGCAGCCTGAACGAACACCAGGAGACCACCCTCATGTCCCACCATGTCGTCATCGGCGCCGACCGCGGCATCGGCGAGGCGATCGCCCGACAGCTGCACACCCGCGGCGAGCCGGTGATCGCGGCCTGCCTGTTCGACGGACGGGCGCTGAAGGAAGCCGGCATCCGGGTCGAACCGGAAGTCGATGTCGCCTCGGATCCGTCGATCGCGGCGTTGGCCGCGCGACTCGTGCGCGGCGGCACGAAGATCACCGCGCTGTACCACATCGCCGGCGTGCTCCGGTACGACGAACTCGGCGCGATCGGCTTCGACGAGTGCCGGCGCCAGATGGAGATCAACGCGTTCGGCCCGCTGCGCACCGTGCAGGCGCTGCTGCCCTGCCTGTCCGCCGGCAGCCGCGTCGGCATCGTCACCAGCCGCGTCGGTTCACTCGGCGACAACACCTCCGGCGGGATGGGCTACGCGTACCGGATGTCGAAGGCCGCCGCGAACATGGCCGGACTGAACCTGCATCACGACCTGAAGCAACGTGGCATCGCCGTGCGGATGCTGCATCCCGGCATGGTCCGGACGAACCTGCTCGACGGCTTCCCGGGGCTGGAAGGCGCGACGTTCATCACGCCGGCGCAGGCCGCCGAGGGACTGATCGCGCGGATCGACGAACTGACGCTGGAGAACTCAGGGGAGTTCCGGCACGCGAACGGCCAGCTGCTGCCTTGGTGAGGGGGCGCAGCCGCCGGGCGGTCCGGGCAGTCGCACCGGCGCCGTCGAAGGATACCGTTGTTTGCCTCTCGTGCCCGATCGTGTCAGTCCAAAGAACCAGGAGACCACGATGATCAAGATCTACCGCTACCTGCCCGCCTGGACCG
>CADEEH010000187.1 GCA_902826305.1 uncultured Burkholderiales bacterium | reverse complement strand
CGTAGATGTCCTCGGTGTCGATCAGGATCTCGCCGATGTCCGGCGTGAAGTAGTCGCGGATCGCGCGGATCACCAGGCTCGACTCCTGGTAGATCAGGAACGGGCCGCTCGCCGACGTGGCCGCCGAGTCGATCGCGCGCCACAGCTGCAGCAGGTAGTTCAGGTCCCACTGCAGTTCCTCGGCCGCGCGGCCGATGCCCGCCGTGCGCGCGATCAGGCTCATCCCCTGCGGGTAGTCGAGCTTGTCCATCGTCTCGCGCAGTTCCTGCCGGTCCTCGCCCTCGACCCGGCGCGAGACGCCGCCGCCGCGCGGGTTGTTCGGCATCAGCACCAGGTACCGGCCGGCCAGCGAGACGAACGTCGTCAGCGCGGCGCCCTTGGTGCCGCGCTCTTCCTTGTCGACCTGGACGATCAGCTCCTGGCCTTCCTCGATCGCGTCCTGGATGCGTGCGCGATTGACTTCGACGCCCGGCTTGAAGAAGGCCTTGGAGATCTCCTTGAACGGCAGGAAGCCGTGGCGTTCTTCGCCGTAGTTGACGAAGCAGGCCTCCAGGCTCGGCTCGACCCGGGTGACCGTGCCCTTGTAGATGTTGCTCTTGCGGGATTCGTGTCCGGCCGACTCGATGTCGATGTCGATCAGCTTCTGGCCGTCGACGATCGCGACCCGCAGTTCCTCTGCATGGGTCGCATTGAACAGCATGCGTTTCATTGTTCACTCCGGCGCGCGTCGGTGGTGGCCTGCACGCTTGGGGGCCAGCGGAACGAGAGTGAACGTCGAAGCGCGCCGCATCCGTTGCGGCGTCGAGGGCGCCGTCTAACTCAGCAAAGGATGCTCGGGATCAGCCTGGTCGTGAACCCGGCCGCTTCGGCCGGTTGGGCGCGCGGTCGCGCGTCCGCCCTCGTGCACGCGGGGCGCGCGCGCCTGCACGGACGGCATCATGCGCGTCCGCAGGTTCGCATCGCCGCTGCTCGCGGCGCAGGCGGGTTTGTTCACTGGTGGGTAAGGCGACTGGTCACGGGAATGGCCTCGCGGGATCCGGTGCTTCGCATCCGGGTTTCATGTCGCGGGCTGCCTCCGACTGGTTGTCGAGTCTCGAACTTCGTTGTTCGTCCGATTCCGCACTCCGGGCACCAGGTGCCGCGGAGCCGCGATTCGTGTTCTTTTGTCGCTGCGCCGAAGGGCCCGTCGATACAATGCCGGGCTTCGCACGCACCGCAGAGGGCCACGGACACGACCGCGCCATGGCCACACCTCGGGAGCGACTCTCAAAGTATAGCAAATTGAACGCCTTAGCCGGAAAACCTGAAGCGCCGTCTGCGTCCGTTCATCGACCGTTCGTCGGTCCCGGCTCGACCGTCCATCGCCGGATCGATCCGGAAGACGCCGGCCAGCGGCTCGACAATTTCCTGATCCGGATCTGCAAGGGGGTGCCCAAGAGCCACCTGTACCGGATCGTGCGCAGCGGTGAAGTCCGGGTCAACCGGGGCCGGGTCCGGCCCGACTACCGGCTCCAGGCCGGCGACATCGTGCGCATCCCGCCGATCCGCGTCGCCGCTCCGGCCGACACCCCGCTGCCACCGGTGGGCCGCGAGTTCCCGGTCCTGTTCGAGGACGACGCGTTGCTGGCGATCGACAAACCGGCAGGGGTCGCGGTGCACGGTGGCAGCGGGGTGGCCAGCGGGGTCATCGAGCGACTGCGCGCCGCCCGGCCGGCGCAGCGTTTCCTCGAACTCGTGCACCGGCTCGATCGCGAGACATCGGGTGTGCTGGTGATCGCCAAGAAACGGGCGGCGCTGGTCGGACTGCAGGCGCAGTGGCGCGAACGACGCAGCGACAAGCGCTACCTGGCGATCGTTGCGGGCCGCTGGCCGCGCCAGGTCCGTGTGCTCGACTTCCCGCTGCACAAGGCGATCGGACCGAACGGCGAGCGGGTGGTCTCGGTCCGTGCCGGCGGCCAGGAAGCGGTGACCCGGATTCTCGGTCGCCAGAGCCTGGCACTGGGCGGCCTGGCGCACTTCTCGCTGGTCGAAGCCCGCCTGGAAACCGGGCGCACGCATCAGATCCGTGTCCATCTCGCCCATGCCGGACATCCGATCGCCGGCGATGATCGCTATGGCGACTTCGAACTTAACAAGAAACTTGATAAGATCGGATTCAAACGCATGTTTTTACATGCTTTTCATCTCGAACTTCATCATCCACTCGAGGTTGGGCGCCGATTGGTGATCGACGCGCCCGCACCGCCAGAATTCGCGCGCCTGATCGATCGTGGAGAGTCTGATGGCGCTGATGCGGCCTGAGCACGACGCGGTGACCACGGCCGGCTCCCCGGCACGATTCGACTTGGTCGTGTTCGACTGGGACGGCACGCTGATCGACTCGACCGCCGCGATCACCGAGGCGATCCGGCTTGCCGCCGCCGACCTGGGGCTGCCGGTGCCGACGCCCGAGCAGGCGAGTTTTGTCATCGGCCTCGGCTTGCACGATGCGCTGCGCCGGGTCGTTCCGTCGCTGCCGCACGAGCGGCTGCCCGCTTTCGTCGAGCGCTATCGGGTCCACTATTTCGCGCGCGACGGCGACCTGATCCCGTTCGCGGGCATTACGGAATTGCTGGACACGCTCGCCGCGCGTGGCACCCCGCTGGCGATCGCGACCGGCAAGTCGCGAGCAGGCCTGGACCGGGCGCTTCGGCACATCGGCTGGCAAAGCCGCTTCCTGACCACCCGCTGCGCCGACGAGGGCGCCCCCAAGCCCGACCCGTGGATGCTGCTCGACATCTGCAGCGAAACCGGCGTTCCGCCGGCCCGGACGCTGATGATCGGCGACACCAGCCATGACATCGAGATGGCCGAGCGCGCGGGCGCCGCGGCGGTCGCACTCTGCCAGGGCGCCCATTCGCGCGACATCCTCGAGGCCGCGCGCCCGCTCGCCTGCCTGCGCGGGGTACCGGAGCTGGTGGCGTGGCTCGACGCGAACCGATGAGCAGCGTGCCCGCAACGCAGGTGGAGGTTGCCGGGGAGGTCGGCGAGCCCGGCAGCTCGTGGCATCCGGTCTGTGCATCACCATCGCTGCTCGAGGGTGGAGACGGCGTGCGGTTCGGCTGGCGCGACCCGCGTGCACCGTCATCGGCCCGCGCCGGGTTCGTCGTGCGCTTCGACGGCATCGCGCGCGCGTTCGTCAACGAATGTGGCCACATCCCGGTCGAACTCGATTGGCAAGCGGGCCGTTTTTTCGACGACAGCGGCCTATACTTGGTGTGCGCGACCCACGGTGCGGTCTACGATCCCGCCGATGGACGCTGTCAAGGTGGCCCGTGTCGCGGCCGCGGACTGCAGCGCATCACCTGCATCGAAGCCGATGGCTGGATCTGGGTGAGTTCAGCCTCCGAGAGTTGATCGAATGGAATCTTCACAGTCCCCGGACGGACGTTCCGCGGCCGAACCGACGTTGGGCGACGCGATGCCTGCACCCACCCAGGCCACGCAGCCGTGGGAACGCGACGTGCTCGAGCGCCTGGTGATGAGCACCATCGAGGAGCGGCGTCGCGCGCGCCGCTGGAGCATCTTCTTCCGCTTCGTCGGCCTGGCGCTGATCGGGCTGGTCGCGGTCGGCTTGAGCGGCCTGTGGCACGGCGCCGAGCGCCAGGTGGCCGCCGGCAGGCACACCGCGCTGGTCGAGCTGACCGGCGTCATCGACGCCGAGGCGGAGGCGTCGGCCGACACGGTCAACAGCGCGCTGAAGTCCGCCTTCGAGGACAAGAACACCGCCGGTGTCGTGCTGCGGATCAACAGCCCGGGCGGCAGCCCGGTGCAGGCCGGCATCATCTTCGACGAGATCAAGCGGCTGCGCGGCAAACATCCGGACACGCCGTTGTACGCGGTGGTCGAGGAGATCTGCGCGTCGGGCGGCTACTACGTCGCGGCGGCGGCCGACCGGATCTTCGTCGACAAGGCGAGCCTGGTCGGATCGATCGGCGTGCTGATGGACGGCTTCGGTTTCACCGGGACGATGGAAAAGCTCGGCGTCGAGCGCCGGCTGCTGACTGCGGGCAGCAACAAAGGCATTCTCGACATGTTCTCGCCGCTGCCCGACGACCAGCGCGAGTTCGCGTTGAAGATGCTCGACGACATCCACCAGCAGTTCATCGTCGCGGTCCGCAGCGGCCGCGGCGACCGCCTGAAGGAATCACCCGATCTGTTCTCGGGGCTGTTCTGGACCGGCGCGAGGAGTGTCGATCTCGGACTGGCCGACGATTTCGGCACGGTCGACTCGGTCGCACGCGACGTGATCAAGGCCGAGGACGTGGTCGATTTCTCGACCCGCGAGAACCTCGCCGAGCGGCTCGCCCGCAAGCTGGGTGCTAGCGCCGGCGCGGCGGCGTCCCGGGCTGTGCGCGCTTGGACGGACGGGCCGCGACTGCGCTGATCGTCTGCCGGGCATAGATCGCGAAGACGGTGCGCGCCTCGGCGATGCGCCGGTCGGTGTGCCGCCAGTCGGCGACCGTGCGCATCTCGACCCGTTCGCCGGGCAGCGTCAGTTCCGCCGCGACCGCGAGCCGGGTTTCCGGCTTGAGCGCCGCGAGCAGTGAATCGAACAGCTTCACCGCCCGGTAGGGCGTTTCGATGAAGGCGATCGTCTCGCCTGCCTGCGCCGAGCGCCGTTCCAATTCACGCAGCCGCTCGGTCCGTGCGGGCTCGGCCGCCGGCACGTAGCCGACGAACGAGAATTGCTGGCCGTTCAAGCCGCTGCCCATCAGCGTCAGCAGCGGCGCGCTCGGCCCCACCAGCGGCACGACACGGATCCCGCGCGCGTGGGCCGCCGCGATCAGTTCCGCGCCCGGATCGGCGATCGCCGGGCAACCGGCCTCCGACATCAGGGCACCCTGGCGTCCGGCGGCCAGCGGCGCGAGCAGTTCCGGCACGCGTTCGGGCGGCGTGTGTTCGTCGAACTCGTGCATCTCCAGCTTCTGCAGCGGCCGTGACATCGGCAGCTGGCGCAGGACCGCCCGTGCCGACTTGGCATTCTCGACGATGAAATAGTCGATGTCCTTGATCGCATCGACGGTGTGGGGCGGCAGGATCGACGGCGCCGGACTGTCCTCGCCGAGCGGGACCGGCAGCAGGTAGAGGCGGCCGGTCATCGCAGGGGGCCACCCGCCGCGGCTGTCCCGAGCACCGGCAGGCCGGCCTCCTCGAGCAGCTCGCACAGCCGGATCAGCGGCAGACCGATCAGCGCGGTCGGGTCCGGTCCGTCGATCCGTTCGATGACCGCGATGCCCAGGCCCTCGGACTTGGCCGCGCCGGCGCAATCGAAGGGTTGCTCGGCGTGCAGGTACGCGTCGATGGTGGCCTCGTCGAGCGCCCGCATCCGGACCTCGGTGACCACGTCGTCGAGCCGCTCGAATCCGTCGGCCGCGCGCCGGAGTGCCAACGCGGTCACGAAGTGCAAGGTCCGGCCGGCGCTCGCACGCAGTTGTTCGCGAGCGCGCTCGAAGTCGCCCGGCTTGCCGATGATCGCGCGGCCGTCCAGCGTCGCGGTCTGGTCCGAGCCGATCACCAGCGCGTGCGGATACCGCGCCGCGACCGCGTCGGCCTTGGCCAGTGCCAGTCGGCGTGCGAGGGCACCCGGCGCTTCGCCCGCGGCGGCGGATTCGTCGACGCGCGGAGCACACACGGAGAAGGGAAGACGCAGGCGGGCCAGCAGATCCCGGCGGTACATGGAGGTCGATGCCAGGATCAGGCGCGCCGACGACGGATCGGGGACAACGTCGGCCATGTCGTCGCCTATGATACCGGCATGACCGAAATCAGCTCCGCGACCGCCGCGCCGGTGGTCGACCTCTTCGAATTCGTCCGCCGTGGCGCCGAGTCGGTCGGCCGGGAACCCGTGTCGTCGTTCCCGCGTGTCGCGTCGCTGTCGGCCGACGGCCATGGCGAGGTCGCCTGGCGCCTGCGTGGGCATCACATCCGCCGCGCCGACGGCGGCGAGGAACTGCGACTCGAACTGACACTCGACGGCACGGTGCGCATGCAGTGTGTGCGCTGCCTGCAGCCGGTCGACGTGCCGATCGCGGCGACCAGGGCGCTGCGGCTGGCCGGATCCGAGGCCGAGGCCGAGCGCGAGGACCCGGACGACGACGAAGTCGATGTGATCGCCGGCAGCCGGCGTTTTGCGATCGGCGAACTGGTCGAGGACGAGACGATCCTGGCGCTGCCGTTCGCGGCCCGCCACGACGACTGCCGGCTGCCCGATGGCCGTCCGGCGTCGCAGGCCGGGGCGGGCGAGGACGGCAAGCGGCCGAACCCGTTCGCCGCACTCGCCGCGCTCAAGGGACGCACGGATGAAGGCTCATCGGGTTGAGCCGGGCCACCTCGGTCGTGGCAGGGCCGCCGAATGCGAGTTATCCGCGGGACACCACGCTAGCTGCTTGTTATAATTGCAGATTGCCCATGTTCCGGAGGGCCACTCATGGCCGTTCAGCAAAACAAGAAGTCGCCGTCCAAGCGCGGCATGCACCGATCACACGACGGCGTCAACCAGCCGCCGCTGGCGATCGAGCCGACCACCGGCGAAGTCCACCTGCGGCACCACGTCAGCCCCAACGGGTTCTACCGCGGCAAGAAAGTGATCAAGACAAAATCCGACGAATGAGCGGATGCGCACCGACGTGACCGCAGGCCGGGTCCGGATCGCGGTCGATGCCATGGGGGGTGACCACGGGTTGCCGGTCACCGTCCCCGCCGCGGTCGCGTTCGTGCGTGCACACGACGACGTCGACCTGGTGCTGGTCGGCCGCGAGGCCGAGGTCGGCAGCGCGCTGGCCCAGGCGATCGGCGCGGGCGGCGGCAACGTGTCGGCGCGCATCTCGGTGCGCAATGCGACCCAGGTCGTCGAGATGGACGAGCCGCCGGCCAGTGCGCTGCGCGGCAAGCGTGAGTCGTCGATGCGCATCGCGATCGAACTGGTCAGGGACGGCGAGGCGGATGCCTGCGTCAGCGCCGGCAACAGCGGCGCGCTGATGGCGATCTCGCGTTTCGTGCTCAAGATGCTCGATGGCATCGACCGCCCGGCGATGGCCTCGCAGCTGCCGAACCAGCGCGACGGGCGCACGATCCTGCTCGATCTCGGTGCCAACGTCGACTGCGAACCGCAGCACCTGCTGCAGTTCGCGGTGATGGGCAGCGCGCTCGCCAGCGTGCTCGAGAACGTCGAACGTCCGTCGGTCGGTCTGCTCAACGTCGGCGAGGAGCTGATCAAGGGCAACGAGACCGTCAAGCAGGCCGCCGAGCTGTTGCGCGCGAGCACGCTGAACTTCCACGGCAATGTCGAGGGCGACGACATCTACAGCGGCACCACCGACGTCGTCGTCTGCGACGGCTTCGTCGGCAACGTCGCGCTGAAGACCTCCGAGGGCCTGGCGCAGATGCTCGGCGGATTCATCCGCGAGGAATACGAGCGCCACATCTTCACCCGGATGATGGCGCTGCTGTCGATGCCGGTGCTCAAGCGCTTCAAGCGGCGGCTCGATCACCGGCGCTACAACGGCGCCAGCCTGGTCGGCCTGCGCGGCGTCGTCATCAAGAGCCATGGCTCGGCGGACGCCTATGCGTTCGAGTTCGCGCTGCAGCGCGCGCGTGACGCGGCCCGCAACGGCCTGCTCGCCCGCATCGAGGCGCAATTGCCGCGGATCCGCTCGGACGCCGGTGTCGCACCGGCGCAGCCGGCCGCCTGAGTCGATGACGTACGCACGAATCGTCGGAACCGGGGCCGAACTCCCGGGTGAACCCGTCTCCAACGAGGCGCTCGCGCGCCGGCTCGCCGAACGCGGCGTCGAGACGTCCGATGCGTGGATCGTCGAACGAACCGGCATCCGGCAGCGGTTCCTGGCGCCGGCCGACACCACCAGCAGCCAGCTCGCCGAACGCGCCGCGCGCCGGGCGCTGGATGCCGCCGGTGTCACCGCGACCGACCTCGACCTGATCATCGTCGCCACCTCGACACCCGACTACGTCTTCCCGAGCACCGCCTGCCTGCTGCAGAAGGCGCTCGGCAACGTCGGCGCGGCCGCGTTCGACGTGCAGGCCGTGTGCAGCGGCTTCGTCTACGCGCTCGGCGTCGCCGACGCGATGATGAAGGCCGGATCGGCACGCCGTGCGCTGGTGATCGGCGCCGAGGTCTTCTCGCGCATCCTCGACTGGAGCGACCGCACCACCTGCGTGCTGTTCGGCGACGGTGCCGGCGCGGTGGTGCTCGCCGCCGACGACCGGCCCGGCATCCTCGCCTCCCGGTTGCATGCCGACGGACGCCACGAGACGATCCTTCGCACCGCCGGCAACGTCTGTGGCGGCGCGGTCGTCGGACATCCGTTCCTGACGATGGACGGCCAGGCGGTGTTCAAGCTCGCCGTCGGTGTCCTCGACAGCGTCGGTCGCGAGGTGCTGGAGATGGCGTCGATGACGGTCGCCGACCTGGACTGGCTGATCCCGCACCAGGCCAACGTCCGCATCCT
>CADEEH010000186.1 GCA_902826305.1 uncultured Burkholderiales bacterium | reverse complement strand
CGGTCGACGCCGGCGACCTCGAGCATGTTGGCGACGACCTTGGCGCTGATCGCGACCCGCGACGAACGCACGCGGCGATCCTGCCGGGCATATCCGAAGTACGGGATCGCCGCGGTGATCCTGCCGGCCGACGCGCGCTTGAGCGCGTCGACGATGATCATGATCTCCATCAGGTGATCGTTGGTCGGCGCACAGGTGGACTGCAGCACGTAGCAGTCCTTGCCGCGAACGTTCTCCAGGATCTCGACCAGCACCTCGCCGTCGGAGAAGCGGCCGACGGTCGCGCGCCCGAGATTGATGTGCAGGTGGTACGCCACCTCGGCCGCCAGCTTCGGGTTGGCGTTGCCGGTGAAGATCATCAATCCGTCGGGCGTCAGCATCTCGTGCAACCTGCAGGTGCCGTTTCCCGAAGCGGAAAGTGGCTGGGGAGGAAGGATTCGAACCCTCGAATGCCGGAATCAAAATCCGGTGCCTTAACCAGCTTGGCGACTCCCCAGCGGTGAAACCCGACTGCAACCTTCAGGCGCCGCCCGACCGATCCACCGGCCGGCAGCGCCGCAACTCTTGCCGCCCTCGTGCCCGCCCTCGTCACCGGTCGCGGAGCCCGCCTCGAGGCGCTTTCCAGGGCGTCCCGGCGAAGGCCCAATCCGCGAGCGGGTGGCGTGACAGCGATCGTGCCACGATCACCGTGGCCGTTCGTTGCGCCGCGCGCGACGGGCCGACCGACGGAGGGTCGGCGTTCCATTCGTAGTCCCATCTTTCCGCAAGCCGTTGCGCGACGGCGCTCGCGATTTCCCGATCCGGCACCGGCAGGAACACACACGACCCGGTTCCGGTCATCCGTGCCGCGCCCGGATCGGCGCCTGCCTGGCGTGCGGCGGTGACCAGCCGGGCCAGGGCTCGGGCGACCTCCGGATAGCGTCGGCATACCACTGGCTGAAGATCGTTCCGACCGCGAAAAACCCAGGGGCTTCGCGAAAGACCCGAAATTCTGAGCGGTTTCGAATTTCGTGTCAATTCGGGCGCAGCGAACGCGGCGGCGGTCGGCACGGCAACCGGCGGGGCGAGCACCACGTACCACAGCGGCGGGATCTTCAGCGGCCGCAGCGCCTCGCCGACGCCGGTGGCATACGCCGGTGTGCCGCCGATGAAGACCGGGACGTCGGCGCCGAGTTCGAGTGCGAGGCTGGCCAGAGTCCGACGCGGCAGATGCAGTTGCCACAGGCGATTCAACGCCAGCAACGTGGTCGCCGCGTCGCTGCTGCCGCCACCCATGCCCCCACCGATCGGTGTGCGTTTGACCAGCGAGATCTCGACACCGGTGTTGTGCCGGCGGTGACCGGCCAGCAGCTTCGCGGCCCGCACGGTCAGGTCGCTGGCCGGATCGATGCCGGGCACCGGGTCGATGCGGACGATCTCGCCGTCGTCGCGACGCCGGAAATCGAGGGTGTCGCCAAAATCGATCAGTTCGAACACCGTCTCCAGCAGGTGGTATCCGTCGGCGCGCCGGCCAGTCACGTGCAGGAACAGGTTCAGCTTCGCCGGCGCGGGCAGGCCGCGAAGTTCGACCGGTTCGGATCCGGGATCACAGGCCGACCCGTGGGCAGGCACGCGGTCAGACCCGGCGCGTGCCTCAGCGGGCGGTCTCATGGCTGTCGACGACCAGGCGCACGTTCAGTCGGCGGATCGTCGCTGACAGGGTCCGCGGCCGATCACCGGCCGGCCAGTCGATCGTCAGCCGCCCGGGGTGGGTCACCCGCCAGTCGTCGAATTGCAGGTTCCAGTCCTCGTCGATCGCCCGCACCGGTCGGGTGACGCCGTCGACGACGGCGGTCTCGACAGGGGCGACGGCGAGCCGGCCGCCGAGCCACCGCGCCAGGCGGCCGACCGGCAGGCGGATCCTGAACACCTGTTCGGTCAATGCTTCGGCACTGTCGGCGGAGTAGCTGCGCCCGTCACTGGTCGTCGCCGTGGCACCCGAGGCATCGGCGCGGGCGCGGGCCAGTGTCTGGCCCAGCGGCGTGGCCAGTTCGAGTTCGCTGGTGCCGGCGGCATTCGACAGCAGGAAGCGGCCGGCGAGCCGTTCGACGCTCGGCGGTGGCCCACCTTCGGGCGACTGCGGGCGCAGGGCGGCCGGGTCGTAGTTCACGGTGGCCGAGAAACGTCCGCTCCAGCGTTCGACACCGGCTGCGACCGGTGTGTCGGGTGGTGTGCTGGCGCAGGCCGCGAGCGCCAGCACGAGCACGGCGCTGGTGACACGCACGTGCGGCGCGGCGCGGGTCGCCAGCGCCGATGCAAGTCGACGGATCACGGATTCAGAGCGAGACGTTCAGCCGCGCGAGCGTCTGCTTCAGGGTCTCGTTGTTCGGCTCCCGGCCCCGCGCTTCGCGCCACAGCTTGCGCGCTTCCTCGGCGCGACCGGTGTGCCAGAGCACCTCGCCCAGATGGGCGGCGATGTCGGCCTCGGGCCGGATCGCATACGCCCGGCGAAGCGTCGCGATCGCCTCCTCGTTGCGACCGCGCCGGTACTGGACCCAGCCCAGGCTGTCGACGATGTGCGGGTCTTCCGGCGAGAGCTGCAGCGCCTTCTCGATCAGGCCCTGGGCCTCCTCGAGGCGGATGTTGCGATCGGCGAACGTGTAGCCGAGTGCGTTGTACGCATGCGCGTGATCCGGTCGGAGCTGGATCAGCTTGCGCAGGCTGGCTTCCATCACCGGCAGCTTGTCGATCCGCTCGGCGGCCATCCCGTGGTCGTACAGCAGTTCCGGATTGTTGGGCAGGCGCTCCAGCGCGGCGCTGAGCACGTCGAACGCCTCCTGGTTGCGCTGCGCCTCGCGCAGCACCGCCGCTTCGGCCGAGGTCAACTGCACCCGGTCGCGGTTGCTGGTCACGCTGGTGTTGCGCAACAGGTCCCGCGCCTCGTCGACCTTGCCGATGCGGCCCATCAGCAGCGCGCGTCGCACGACCGCGGTCAGGTACTGTTCACCCCGGCGCACCTGTTCGAGCCAGGTGATCGCCTCGGCCGGTCGTTTGTTGTCCTCGGCGATCTGGGCCAGGAACAGGAACGCCGGATCGTTGTCGCGCTGGATCCCCGGCGGCAGCTTCACGTAGCGTTGCAGGTAGTCCTCGGCGAGTGCCGACTGCTGGGTCTGGTAGGCGATCTGCGCGAGCGCGAACAGCAGTGTCGGGTTGTCCGGATCCTGCCTGAGCCCGAGTTCCATCTGGGCCCGTGCGCCGTCGACGTTGCCACCGGCCGCGAGCATCTGCGCGTAGGTATGGCGCGCTTCGGTCGCCTTCGGATGGCGCTTCAGGTACTGGTCGAGGAATGCTCCCGCGGCCAGCGGTCCGCCGGCGGACTGCTGCGTGTAGCGCGCGGCGGTCACCGCGAGCTGTTCATCGTCCGGCTGGAGTCGCGACGCGGCGACACCTTCCTCGGCGGCACGATCGTACATCTGCGCGGCGTGTGCGACCGCGGCCAGCGCGCTGCGCGCCGAGGCGACCTTGTCGTCGGGCTTGGCGAGCCGTTCCAGCATCGTCAGTGCGGCGGACTTGTCCGGGGCACGGGGCAGCACCCGCTGCAGGTGCCTGTAGGCCTCGTCGACCTTGCCTTCGTCACGCGCCTGCGCGAGCCGCCTGGCCAGCAGCGGTTCGGCATCGGCGAGACGTCCGGTCGACAGCCACAATGTCTCGACCGTCTGCGAGGCGAGCGCCGAGGTCGGCGCCAGGTCCTTCCACAGCGCGGCCGACTGCTGCGCGCGTTCGAGTGAACGTTCGGCGAGTGCGAGTTCGGTGGCGCGGCGGGCGAGTCGCGGATCCCGCGTCTGCTGGGCGAGTGTCAGGTAGGTGGAGGCGGCGCTGCCGGTCTGTCCGCGCTGCACGGCGATCTCTGCAGCAAGCAGCTGGAACAGGATCGGCGCGGTCAGGTTGACCTGGGGCAGCGGGTCGTTGCCGTCGGACAGCGGCGCGGGGCCGCGGCTAACCCGCGGCACCTCGATCGAGGGATTCTGCGCGTCGGCCTCGTCGTCCTGGTCCTCGACGGCTCGCTGCTGCGGTCCGGCGCAGCCGACCTGCGAAACGACGAATGTGATCGCGAGCGTCGCGGCCAGCAGGGGTCGGGCCAGCGATCGCAACGCGCTTCCCGGCAGTCGTGTCTTCATTGGCCGATGGTAGGTTGAATTACACTGCCGGGCAAGGAACCCTCGTCGGATGCCGGAACTGCCCGAAGTCGAAGTGGTCCGGCGCGGGCTGGCGCCCCAGCTGACCGGACGACGTCTGACACGCGCCGTGGTCCGCGCGCCGCGGTTGCGCTGGCCGATACCGGCGCTCGACCGGCTGCTGGCCGGCCGCGAGGTCCGTGACGTCGGGCGCCGCGGCAAGTACCTGCTGATGGGCTTCGACGACGGCTGGCTGATCGTCCATCTCGGCATGTCCGGCACGCTGCTGTTCACGGCCACCCCCGCGCCGGCTCAGCGGCATGATCATCTCGATCTCGAGTTCGAACACGGGACGTTGCGCATGCGTGATCCGCGCCGCTTCGGCGCGGTGCTGTGGCACGACCGGCGCGACGGACCGATCGAGGGACACGTGCTGCTCGCGGGACTCGGCATCGAGCCGTTCGACGAACGCTTCGACGCGGACTTCCTGTATCGGGCCACGCGCCACCGGCGCACCGCGATCAAGACCCTGCTGCTCGGGGGCACGGTCGTGGTCGGGGTCGGCAACATCTACGCATCGGAGTCGTTGCACCGCGCCGGCATCCGGCCGACGCGGGCGGCCAACCGGATCGCGATCGATCGCTACCGGCGGCTGGTGACCGAGATCCGGGCCACGCTGGTCGAGGCGATCGACCGCGGCGGCAGTTCGCTGCGCGATTTCGTCTCCAGCCACGGCGAGGCCGGCGGCTTCCAGCTCGAGTGCCTGGTCTACGACCGGGCCGGCGAGCCGTGCCGCGGTTGCGCGAGCCCCGTGCGGGTGTTGCGCCAGCAGCAGCGATCGACCTACTACTGCGCGGTCTGCCAGCGCTGATCCGGCCCGAGGCGGCGCGACCTCGGCACGGGGTCGATGCCGGGCCCCGGGATCGATCCAGGTCGCGAGGTCAACGGTCCGGGTGCGGCGTCAAGCCGACGCGCCGCCCGCCGCCGAGCCCGTGCAAACGGCCACCCGGCGGGCTCGGCCAAGGCCTCCCGGGAGCGGCTGCTAGATTGACATCCAACAACGGATCGAATTGTGTTTGCCATGGGTGCATCAGGCGGGTTTGGTGAGCGGGTAGCCGCGTACGGGGCCTGGCGAGGAGAACTCGCCGAGTCGGTACGCCGCTTCGGCTTGTGGCTGGCCGACGCCGAACTGTCGGATCCCCAGACCCAGGCGCGGCTCGAGCGCATCCTCGACCGGCTTGGCCAGGACCGGATGTCGCTGGCGTTCATCGCCGAGTTCTCGCGCGGCAAGTCCGAGCTGATCAACGCGATCTTCTTCGGCAGCTACGGCCAGCGGATCCTGCCGTCGTCGGCCGGTCGCACGACCATGTGCCCGACCGAGCTGATGTACGACGCCAGGCACAAGCCGTCGATCCGGCTGCTGCCGATCGAGACCCGGCTGCGCGAGACTTCGCTGGCGGAGCTTCGCAACGCGGCCGGCGAGTGGAACGAGATCGGGATCGACGCCGACGACGCCGAGAGCGTGCGCAAGGCCTTCGAGTCGGTGCGCGAGGTCAAGCGCGTGACGGTCGAGGACGCGACCATGCTCGGCCTGTACGACGCGGCCGACGAGGAATCGCCGGTGCGACCGGACGGCGAAGGGATGATCGAGGTGCCGCGCTGGCGCCACGCGATCGTCAACATCCCGCACCCGCTGCTCGAACTCGGCCTGCAGATCATCGACACCCCGGGACTGAACGCGATCGGCAGCGAGCCCGAGCTGACGCTGAACCTGATCCCGAACGCGGACGCGGTGCTGTTCATGCTCGCGGCCGACGCCGGCGTGACCCGGACCGACATCGAGGTGTGGCGCGAGCACATCAGCGCCTCGCACCAGTCGGGCCGCCTGGTCGTGCTCAACAAGATCGACGGGCTCTGGGACGACCTGCGCGACGAGGCGCAGATCGAACTCGAGATCAGCCGCCAGGTGAGCTCGGTGTCGCAGACGCTGGGCATACCGCCGGACCGGGTGTTCCCGGTCTCGGCGCAAAAGGGCCTGGTCGGCCGGGTGCACAACGATCCCGCGCTGCTCAAGCGCAGCCGCCTGCTCGACCTGGAGCGGGCGCTGTCGCGCGAGCTGGTGCCGCAGCAGCAGGAGCTGGTGCGCGAACACGTGCGTCGCGAGTTCGACGAACTCTACGGCGTCGCGCACTCGGTGCTGGCGGCGCGCCGGCGGGCGACCGTCGAGCAGCTGTTCGAGCTCAACGGCCTGCGCGGCAAGAACCGCAACGTCGTCGATCACATGGGTGCCCGCATCCGTGCCGAGCGCGCCGAGTTCGAGAAGAGCCTTCGTCACCTCCAGGCGCTGCGTGCGGTGTTCTCGCGCCATTCGCAGGCGATCTTCACGTCGATCAGCATCGATGCGCTCAAGCGGCACGTGCGCGGCGCGCGCGAATCGATGAAGTCGAGCCAGCTGACGGTGGGCCTGCGCGACGGCATGGACAGCCTGATGACGTCGGTGCGCGGCGACTTCGTCGACATCTCCAAGCTGATCGACGAGATCACGACGCTGATGACGGCGATGTACAAGCAGTTCAATGCCGAATACGGGATGTCGCTGGGTGCCCCGATCCTGTTCTCGACCCGCCGCTACCTGGGCGAGATCGAGCGCATCGAGGCCCTGTACCGCAAGCAGTTCGGCGCGATCACGATGATGACCACCGAGAAGTGGGCGCTGATGCGCCGCTTCTTCGAATCGGTCGCCGCGCGCATCCGCGAGCTGTACGAACTGGCCACGCGCGAGATCGAGGGCTGGCTGCGCGCCATCATGGCGCCGGTCGAGGGCCAGGTGCGCGAGCACCAGGCCCAGCTCAAGCGCCGGCTCGACTCGGTCAAACGTGTGCTGGAGGCGACCGACACACTCGAGTCGCGGATCAGCGAGATCGACGGCGCACGCGACACCATCGAGCGCAAGATCGGCCAGATGAACGAGCTCTCCGACCAGTTGCGCAGCGCGCTCGGCCGCGAGGTCCGCGGCGAGGAACTGCAGCCCGCCTGAGGGTCCACCTCGGGTCCACCTCGGGTCCACCCTCCGCGGCGCCGGGTACACTCGGCGCCGATGGTTTCGTTCGCCAACTCCCTGATCCGCTGGCAGCGGCTGCACGGACGACACGACCTGCCGTGGTCGATGACCCGCGACCCGTACCGGATCTGGCTGTCCGAAGTCATGCTGCAGCAGACCCAGGTCGCGACCGTGCGCCCGTACTACGAGCGATTCCTCGCCGAGTTCCCGGAGGTCGGGGCGCTGGCCGCCGCCGACGAGGACCGGGTGATGCGCCTGTGGAGCGGGCTCGGCTACTACAGCCGCGCACGCAACCTGCACCGCTGCGCGCAGCACGTGGTGGCCGCACATGGCGGGCGTTTTCCGGCAAGTGCGGAGCAGCTGGAGCACCTGCCCGGCATCGGTCGCTCGACCGCGGCGGCGATCGCGGTCTTCGCGCACGGGCAGCGGGCCGCGATCCTCGACGGCAACGTCAAGCGGGTGCTCTCGCGGCATTTCCTGGTCGAAGGCGATCCGGCTTTGGCGGCCACCGTCAACCGTCTGTGGGCGATCGCCGAGCGTGAACTGCCGGCGGCCGACATCGAGATCTACACCCAGGCGCTGATGGACCTCGGCGCGACTCTCTGTGTGCGCCGACGCCCCGAATGCGGGCGCTGTCCGGTGCAGGCGACCTGTGCGGCACTGGCCGCCGGGGCCCAGGACCAGCTGCCGACCCGACGTGTGCGAAAGCCGGCGCCGCTGCGGCACACGCGCCTTCTGGTGCTCAGGCGGGGCGACGAGGTGCTGCTCGAGCGCAGGCCGGCGCCGGGCATCTGGGGCGGACTGTGGAGCCTGCCGGAGATCGACTCACACGCCGGCCCCGGCGTGCCCGAGCTCGCCGCGCCGCTGGCCGCCGCGGCGCGCCGGTTCGGCGTGTCCATCGACCGGATCGTCGCCCTGGCGCCGATCGACCACGCGTTCACACACTTCAGGCTGCGCATCGAACCCTGGCTCGCCGACGTGTGCGCGGCCGGTGTCGCCGAACCGGGGCCGCTGTTGTGGTTGCCGGTGGCCGACGCGGCCGACGCCGCGCTGCCGCGGCCGATCAAGACGCTGTTGTGCGCGCTGGCCGATGACCCGGCGTCGCTGATGGCGGTCCGCTGATCGGCGGCTTGGGCGCCGGCCCGGATCTCAGAGCACCTGCTGCTGCTGCAGGAAGCGGTGCACGATCTGCAGCCGGACCACCGGATCGGGCAGTTCCATCAGTTTCTGCCGGGCCTTGAGCGGGATCGGCAGGAACTCGCACAGCCGGTTGCCGACCCAGGCCGCCGATTCGTACTGGTACGGCTCGGCGATCATCCGTTGCGCCGCATCCGGCTCGCGTGTGACCAGGTCGTCGACGACGCGCCGGATCAGCGCGGCACACGGCGCATGTTCGTCGGGGACCTCGACCTCGGGATCCGCGTCCAGCAGTTCGAGGTCGGCGCGGACCAGCCCGTTCTTCTCGATCGCCCGGGCGCGGATGTGGAATCGTTGCCCGCCGATCGTGCGCAGGTGCAGCAGGCCCGCCTCCTCGGTGTCGAAGTCGACGATCCGCGCCAGGCAGCCGACCGCTTCGTGGCTGGCCGCGGTGCCGACCTCGTTGCCCTTGGTGATCATGCACACGCCGAAAGGCGCCTCGC
>CADEEH010000185.1 GCA_902826305.1 uncultured Burkholderiales bacterium | reverse complement strand
CTGGCGACCTTCGTGTTCGGGTTCATCAACGCGCTCGTTCACGCGAAGGACGCGTGGGCGGCGATGCCGGCCGGGCCGATTCTTTCCATCGTCGTGCTGCTCCTCGCAGTGGCGGCGAGCAGCGTCGGACTGTCGGGTGTGCGTCGGCGTGATCGCGCGCTGGCGATGGGGGCTGCGGCATGAGCGCGATTCGCATCACACTGCTCACGGCCGCAGCGGCGGCACTCGTGATCTTCGTCCACGGCCCCGCCGGCCAGGCGCAGGGATCCGACCCCGACCTGCCGCCCCCGCAACGCGGCCTGCTGCCCAAGATGACGATCGCGGAGCCGGCGCCCTGGGGAGAACGCCGGCCCAGCGTGCCTCAGGGGTTCACGATCACCGCGATCGCCAGTGATCTGCGGATCCCGCGTCAGACGCTGGTGCTGCCCAACGGCGACATCCTCGTTGCCGAGGGCAAGGGAGGCGGCGCGCCGGTACTGACCCCCAAGGACTATGTCGCGGGCATCATCAAGGCCCGGGGCACGACCTCGGTCAAGGGCGGTGATCGGCTCACGCTGCTGCGTGACACCGACGGCGACGGCGTCTTCGAGGGTCGCTGGGTGTACGCGGAGAACCTGAACGCACCCTACGGCCTGGCGCTGATCGACAACCGGCTGTACGTGGCGAACCAGGACGAACTGGTCCGCTTCGACTACGAGACGGGCCAGACACGCGCGGGCGCGCCGCCGGTGACGGTGGCCAAACTGCCGTCGGAAGTGAACCACCACTGGACGAAGGCACTCGTGGCGGGGCCCGACGGACGTTTCCTCTACGTCGGCATCGGCTCGAACAGCAACATCGGAGAACGGGGACTGGCCGTCGAGGAAAGTCGCGCGATGGTCTGGCAGGTGGACGCGCGAAGCGGCGCGACCCGGCCCTTCGCGACCGGCCTTCGCAATCCGACGGCGCTTGCGATCGAGCCGAATCTCAAGCAGTTGTGGGCGGTGGTCAATGAGCGCGACGAACTCGGTCCGGACCTGGTGCCCGATTACCTGACCTCGGTTCGCGAGGGTGCGCACTACGGCTGGCCGCACGCGTACTGGGGTCAGAACGTCGATCCCCGGGTGCGTCCGCTCGACATGGACAAGGTCAAGACGACGGTGCGACCCGACTTCGCGCTGCCGACGCACTCCGCGCCCCTGGGGGTGGCTTTCTCCGGCGGGCGCATCACCATTCCGCAGTTCGCCGAAGGCGCCTTCGTCGGACTGCACGGCAGCTGGAACCGCGAGGAGGCCTCGGGCTACAAGGTCGTCTTCGTTCCGTTTCGCGACGGCCGACCGGCGGGCGAGCCCATCGACTTCGTCACCGGATTCCAGGCCGACGGCCGGACGATGGGCCGACCGGTGGGTGTGACCGTGGATCCGCGCGGCGCCCTGCTCGTCGCCGACGACCTGTCGAACACGCTGTGGCGGGTGACGCCCGCACAGCAGTGACCCGGGGCCACGGTCCGGGTCGGGCGATCTTCCGGGACGA
The DNA here is from genome assembly GCA_902826305.1 of uncultured Burkholderiales bacterium. Taxonomy (GTDB): domain Bacteria; phylum Pseudomonadota; class Gammaproteobacteria; order Burkholderiales; family Burkholderiaceae_E; genus CADEEH01. The sequence continues at coordinate 7,412 of CADEEH010000185.1, read as the reverse complement.
CGCGACCATCGTCGTCGCACCGGCCTCGGCGCCCGAACCGGTGCCACCCGTCCCGCCGCCGGGATCACCGTCGATGCCGCCGCGTCCCAACGTGCCGCCCCCCGAGATCGAGGACCCGCCGGCACCGCATTCCCCGGCGCCCGTCACCGAACCCGGTGCACCGGCACCGGAGCGGGTACGTCGCGTGTTCAACGCCAGAGCTTTTCGTCGCCGATGTACTCGCCGCCCGGCAGCGGTCCCGGCCGGGCGAACGCATCGAGAACGTTCTTCATGATCCGCGACACGTCGTTGTCGAACTGCATGCACGGCAGCGCCTGCCCCCAGGCGATCGAACTCGGCGCGAAGACCGCGCCGTGGTTAGGCGTGCTGAAGTAGACCATGTCGCAGCGCACGTGCGGATGCTGCGTGCCTCCCATCCCCGGATGGTTGTACATGATCTCCTCCTGCACGAGCGGATAGTTGTCGCTGAACTGCTCGCTGGTGGCGAGGATGCGGGCGTGTGGCGGCGTGCCCAGCGTCAGGTCGTAGCGGTCGATCTCGACACCAGCCGCGCCGTTGCCCGCGAGGCCGAAGTCGCCGAACACGTCACCCGGCACGCCGTCGAAGATCCACGCGACCCCCTTGTGCCAGGAGTCCGGCATCCGACGGTACGGCACCGACTCGTCCATGCCTTCGCTGGCGAAGCCGGTGCCGACGATCTTCTGCGGCGCTCGGTTGCGATGCCGCCACAGGCCGCTGCGTTCACCGGTGCTCGCCAGGTAGTGTTCGCCGGGCCGCGCCTGCCAGGCCCGGCTGCCGGCCTCCAACTTGCGCACCTCCATCAGCCACGGCTCGTCGGCACGCCAGCCGACCACCCAGTAATAGCCGTTGCCGCTCAGGTACATCACGCGGCCGCCTTCGGCCAGGTAGTCCTCGGTGGCGTCGAGCATCCGTTCGCTGTAGTACTCGGCGTGGGTGCCGTTGATGACGACGCGATACGGCTTGAGCGCGGCCAGCCCCTCGGCATGCAGGTCGTCGTCGGTCAGCTTGTCGTATTCGTAGCCCAGGTGCTCGAGCCAGGCGACGATCGACAGGTCGGCCGGGAACTGCCACGGCCAGGCGACACCGGGCATCCGGTTCTTCGGCCGCATGTTCAGGATCGGTCGGCGGGCACTCGTGTAGCAGACGCCTGCGCCGTCGCGATGGTGATCATAGGTGGACAGGCCGAACTCGAGGCCGTTGCGCTGGTAGTCGATGTCGTCCTCGGTGAACGCCGGCACGACTGCGGTGATCGACTGCGTCGCGTTGGTCTCCATCGCCAATTGCGCGTTTGCGTACGCGAGGTAGCTGGCGGTGGGCATCAGCATGCAGATCGCTGCCCGCGGCTCGCGCGGCCGGACGAAGAACGGCAGGTACTCCTCGGCCCGTTGCTCGCCCTCGCCCGCGGACAGACGGATCGCGTGGCAGCCGCTCTTCAGATCGGCGGGCACCGGGATCTCGAACGTCGGCGCCCAGCGGCAGTCGGTGAGCGCATCGTCGTGGAACTCGATGCCACCGTAGACCCGCGGATTGAGCCGGAAGCAGTCGTCGCGACCGTTCCAGTTCCAGCCGGTCTGGCCCCGGACCGGGCGGTTGACGCCGTGCGCATGCAGGCCGTGAGGGCCGGTGTCGACGACGCGATCGGTGATGCCGTGGTCGGTGTAGCCCTCGGTGGTGTCCCAGAACGCGAGCAGCGCATCGCCGGGTGCGGACTCGCCGCGGGCCAGCGCGTCGATCAGCTCGCGTGACGCGGCGGCCGCGATCACACCGGGTCGGTCGATCTTGCCGTTGACCCGTTGCGAGACGAAGCCGCCGCGTGCCGGGTTGTGTTCGTGCGCGCCGCCGACCAGGAATCCACCGTCGCCGTCGACCGGCTTCACCCGCAGCGCCATCCGCACGTGTGACCTGCCATCGAGGGGGACCACCCGGCCGAGCAGCGAGTTGTAGCGGTTGATCACCGGCACCTGGTGGATCGTCGCGTGACCGGAGGCCGGATCGTAGGTGGCCGCGACGAAGTACCACAGGTGCGCGATCAGGGGAACCTCGGCCGCCACTTCGTCGACACGCGACCCGTCGCCGCACCAGAAGGTGAGGCGTCCCTGCGCATCGATGCCGAGGGCGGCGCCGTGCTGGCTGGTCAGGTTCCAGCGGCCGAGGATCACCTGGCGTCCGCCGCCGGGCAGCGTCGGCCAGAAGAACGCGAACAGCGTGAACGCCCGGCCGCCCAGGGCCAGGCGGCCCGCGGGATCGTCGATCGTCAGGTAGTTGCCCTTCTGCGTGTACTGGCGCTTCGCCGGCCAGTCGCGATTGACCGGGGAGTCGACTTCGCGCTCGATGAACCCGGGGCCGATCGGGTTCTCGTCGCCGTGGATCAGTCGCACGAACTGCGCGCGGACGGTTGCGGTGCCTTCGGCGCTGACGTGCGCGATCAACGTGTCGCCGGCCTTCACCGACAGGCGATCGGTGTACCCGTGGATGCGGATCTGGGCCATGGTCAGGAATCCAGCAGGTCCTGGCAGCGTTTGACGAAGACCGCGTGGTAGGCCTCCGGCAGCGACTCGTAGACCTTGTCGTCGACCAGCCGCGGCGGCACGCCGCGCACCCCGGACAGCGCGATGAGTCGATAGCGCCGGAACGGCACCTCGGTCTTGAGCGCGTACTTGTCGACGATGGATGCGAACCGGAAGTAGGCCAGCAGCCGCATCAGCGGCTCGCTGTGCTGGCCGTACGGTTTCACGCGATGTTCCTCGATGACCGCCGGTGTCACCAGCGTCTTCAGGTGATCCCGGCTGCGCTTGTCGTAGCGGCGCAGCGCGATCAGGTTCTTGTCGGCGATCTCGGTGGCTTCCTCGGGCATCACTTCCCCTCCGCTTTCCGTGCGCTCGGCACGCGCCTGGCTCTTCTTACGGTCGCGCCAGGCGCGGAACTGTGCGCGGATGCCGAACAGCCCGTTGCGCGTGAACAGCACCGTCCCCAGCATCAGCGCGCCGATCAGCACCAGCCGCATCGGACCCAGGTCGATCAGCAGTTTGTCGATCGACACCACCAGCAGCGTGCCGGCGACCGCGCCTTCGGCGGTGCCGAGCCCGCCGATGACGATCATCGCCAGCAGCAGCAGCAGGTTGTCGATGCCGAACAGCGACGGCGACGCGCCCTTGAAGTGCGCTGCGTAGAACCCGCCGATCGCACCGAGCGCGGCCGACGAGATCAGGAACACCTGGATGCGCGCGCGTCGCCAGTCGACGCCGCAGGCTTCGGCGAACGCCTCGCGCTTCTCGGGCGCGCTCTTGAGCAGCCGTCCGAGGCGCTGCCCGTCGACCAGCCGGTACAGCGCCAGCGCAAGCAGCATCACCGCCAGGCAGCTCCAGTAGCCCAGCACCAGCGCGGGCGTCTCGTCGAGGGTGTCCGGCAGGTAGCCGTCGGCACCGAACAGCCCGCCGGTGGCCGATCCCAGCGCCCGGCTCTGCACGACGTAGACCCGGCACAGTTCGACCAGGCCCATGGTGAGCAGCGCGTAGTAGAAGCCCTCGAGCCGGGTCGCCGGGATCGCTATCACGACGCCGAAGACCAGGCCGACGACGGTGCCGACGCCGACCATGCCCCACCACGGCAATCCGTATTCGATCGACAGCCACGCGCCGGTGTAGGCGGAAGCGCCGACGACCGCCAGTGTCGCCAGGCTGAAGATGCCGGCCGTGCCGATGATCAGCATCCACATCAGGTTGATCGCCGCGTACAGCGCGAAGATCGAGGCCGCCGTCAGCAGGCTCGAGCTTTCCATCGCCACGCCGGCCAGCGGCGGCACGATCACCAGCAGGATCAATCCCAGCGCCCACCAGATCGGGCGCTTGTCGATGATCGTCTTCTCGCTCGCCAGGTCCTTCGGGTTGAACCGGCCGCTCACCAGCAGCGGCGTGCGACGGGTGAACGGATACCGCCACCGGTTCCACAACGCATCGCCGTGGCCGGCGAGCCGCGGCCACCATCGCCGGCGCCCCACCCGATACATCCGCGGACCCGGGCGCGCCATCGTCATTCCCGCGTGTGGTCGAGCAGGCCGCCGATACCGCGGGGCCGGACCAGCAGCACCGCGATGATGAAGCCGAATTGGGTCATCAGCACGTACTGTCCGCCGATCAGCGCACCGGTCAGCGCCTCGACGAGCCCCACTATCGCCGCGGCGATCAGCGCACCCGGCACCGAACCCAGGCCGCCGCACAACGCGACGATCAGTCCCTTGACCAATGGCGTCGTGCCGGCGAACGGGCTGACGAAATAGGTCTGCGACAGCAGCACCGCGGCCAGCCCGGCGAGTGCCCCGGTCATCGCCATCACACCGAGCGCGGTCGACCGGATGCCGATGCCGACCAGGGCCGCACCCTCGGGGTTCTGCATCATCGCCCGGATCGCCAGGCCCGACCGGCTGCGGGTCATCCAGGCCAGCGTCAACCCCATCAGCACCAGGGCACACGCGGTCGACCCGAGCTTGTCCGGCGGCAGCGACAACCCGGCCCATTCGACGTTCGCGGTGCCGAACAGCGCCGGCAGGCTCTTCGCGTTGGGTCCGAACAGCCATAGCAGGCCCTGCGAGCCGAGCAGGCTCAACGCCAGCGTGGCCACGAGGCTGCGCACGACAAAGTTCGGTTTGTCGTGCAGCGGGATGAACGCGATCGCGCAGATCAGCGTGCCCACCGCAGCCCCGGTCAGCACGCCGGCGCCGAGTACGATCCAGGCCGACTCGCCCACGTGCTGCGACGCGAGCCATGCGCCGTAGCCGGCGACCGCGAACGTCAGTCCGTGCGCCATGTTCACCAGGCCCAGGCTGGAGAACACGATCGACACCCCGAGTGCCAGCAGCGCGTAGATGCAGGCGAGCGTGAGGGCGCTGACGGCGACGAACGCGATGTCCATGGCTTCAGTCGTTGCCCTTGAGCTGCCCGGCGTGCATGCCGAGGGTACGGTTGCAGTGTCCGGTGAGCAGCGCGAGGTTCTGCTCGGCGATCACCATCGCGCCGTCCTTCAGGTCGATCTCGAGCAGCGCATCCATCACTGCGCGGCTGACGATCGGCGCGAGCCCGAGCGATGGCTCGTCGACCAGGTAGAGCTGCGCATCGGCCATCAAGCCGCGCGCCAGGCTCACCATCCGGCGTTCGCCGCCGGAGAGCCTGCCCACCGGCGCGTCGAGCAGCCGCGCAAGCGGCTCGAACACCCGGAGCAGTTGCGCGCGCCGCTGGTGCCGCCGTCGCCAGGCGGCGGGAGTGAACGCGCCGCAGTCGAGGTGCTGCGCGACCGTCAGCCCGGGAAAGATCGCGTCGCCCTGCGGCATGTGCGCCATGCCGAGCCGGACGATGCGGTGTGTGTACCGTCCGGGACCGGTATTGCGGGTCCCGCCCACCTCGTGGCCGAGCAGATTCACCGACCCGCGCTGCCAGCCCGTGAGCCCGCTGACCGCCCGGAAGAACGTGCTCTTGCCGTGCCCGTTGAGGCCGACGATCGCCACCCGCTCGCCGCGGCGCACCTCGAAGTCCAGGTCGTGCAGCACCGTCAGCGGCCCGTAGCCGGCCGACAGGTCCGTCACGCGGAGCACGACGTCGTTCATCGAACCGCCCAGGGCCCGCGGCCCTGTCCCCCGAAGGCGCGCGGACGCCTCCGACTCGATCGTGCGGCGCTCATGGATGCTGCGGCGTCCCGATTTCGAAGTACGCGGCCCGCACGTCCGGATGATCGAACACCGTGTGCGGCGGCCCCTCGGCGATCACCTCGCCGGCATCGAGCACGATCACGCGCTCGGCGATCGCGGCGAGCAGTTCCAGCCGGTGCTCGACCAGCAGGACGGCGACCCCGAGTTCCTGCGACATGAAACGCACGATCGCGTCGATCTCGTCGACCTCGGCATTGATCAGTCCGGCGGCCGGTTCGTCCATCAGCAGCACACGCGGCCGGCGCATCAGCAGGCAGGCGAGCAGCAGCCGGCGACGGTCGAGCGCGCCGAGCGACCCCGCCGGCGTCGAGGCCCGCGCATCCAATCCGACCTGGTGCGCGGCCCACTCCGCCTGATGCGCGGTCAGGTACGGCGGATACGCCTGACGGGCGACCTTGAATACCTCCCCCACCGTCAGCCCCTCGGGCACGACCGGGGACTGGTAGGTGCGAGCGAGGCCGCGGCGAGCGCGCGCGTGCAAGGGCAACGCGGTGACATCGTCGCCATCGACGAACACCCGTCCGGCGACCGGCCGGATGCGACCGGACAGGATCTCGAACAGTGTCGTCTTGCCGGCGCCGTTGGGACCGACCACGCCGAGCACCTCGCCCGCCCGTGCCGCCAGCGACACGCCGGCCAGCACGCTGCGTCCGCCGAAGCGCATGCCGACCCCTTCACAACTCAACAGGGGCCGCATCACCTGTCGTGCCTGCGTTTCGGCCGCGCGGCGATGATCGAGGCGTGATCCGGCCGGCTCACTTCATCCAGGGCGGGGCCTTGAACGCCACCTCCTTGAGTGTGTCGGGCGAGACGATCCTGTGCTGCCCGCCTTGCACCTGGAAGAACAGGTGCGCGACCCCTTCCTCGAGCTTCTGCGTCTCCAGCGGATAATGCAACGGCGCCTGATACGGCGTATCGAAACGGTAGAAACCGTTGACGCCGCGGTATGTCAGCTTGCGCAGCGTGTCGTTGACCTCGTCGAACTTCTCCGGCTCGGCCTTCTTCCAGGCCTCCGACAGGATCCGGATCGTGTCGTAGCCGCCGCCGGTGTAGACCATGCCCATCACGCCGCCCTTGGCCAGGTATTCGGCCTTGTAGGCATCGCGGAACGCCTGGCCCTGCTTGTCCGCGTACACACCGTACACGGTGCCCCAGACGAAGCCTTCGGCGGCCGGCCCCGCCAGCGTCAGGAACTCGGGCTGCGACGGGCCGTACTGCAGGTACACCAGGGCGCCGGGCACCGGATTGGCCGCGAACGCCTTCGTGAAGGCCGCCAGTTCCGCCGCGACCCAATGGTTGATCATCAGGATGCCGGCGCCGGTCTTCTTCAGGTCCTGGATCACCGGGCCCCAGTCCTGGACGGGAAACTGGATCTGCGTGGTCCTGACGACCTCGAACTTGCCGCGCTTCCTGAAGTTCTCCTCGGCGTGTTTCGTGATCGTCTGCGTGTAGGCGAGCTGCTCGGCGACGATGTGCACCTTGTTGTTGATCGGCTTCCAGGCGCCGCTGGCCTGGAGCTGCTCGCAGAAGATCGGAAACCCCGCGCCGTAGTACGTCTCCGGCGGATCGATGTTGAAGACGTGGGCGAACCGCTTGCCGCCCTTCTTCGCGTGCTCCATCGCCGCGATCGACGTGTTGCCGTTCAGGTACGGTGCCTTGTAGCCGGCCGCCGCTCCCAGCGCCGGTATCGGGA
>CADEEH010000184.1:6567-8962 GCA_902826305.1 uncultured Burkholderiales bacterium | reverse complement strand
GGACCTCTGCTACACGAAGGGCGTGCCGACCGCCGCCGGCATGCCGATCCATCGCGATTTCGTGCCGAGCTACGACGGGACCGTGACCGAACGACTGCGCCGCGCCGGTGCCGTGCTGCTGGGCAAGCTGCAACTCACCGAAGGGGCGTTCACCGATCATCATCCGGCGATCCCGCCGCCGGTCAATCCGTGGCACCGCGACGCGTGGTCCGGCGCGTCGTCGAGCGGTTCGGGGGTCGCGACCGCGGCGGGTCTGTGTTTCGGTTCGATCGGCTCGGATACGGGCGGGTCGATCCGCTTCCCGTCGGCGGCCAACGGGGTCACCGGCCTGAAGCCGACGTGGAGCCGTGTGTCCGTGTACGGCGCATTCGAGCTGGCCGCGTCGCTCGATCACCTCGGTCCGATGTGTCGCAGTGCCGCCGACTGCGGCGCGATGCTCGGCGCGATCGCCGGCGCGGATCCGAACGATCCGTCCGCCAGCCGGCGTCCGGTGCCCAACTACCTGGACGGCGTCGACACCGACCTGCGCGGTATCCGGGTCGGCCTGGACGAGCGGTATGCGGGCGACGGCCTGGACGAACCGACCGCGCGCTGCATGGCGGAGGCCCGCGAGGTGCTGCAGCGGCTCGGCGTGGCGTTCCGCGCCGTGTCGTTCCCGGATGTCGAACCGATGCTCGCCGACTGGGGAGCGAACTGCGCGATCGAGACCGCGGTCGCCCACGAACTGACGTACCCGTCGCGTCGCGACGAGTACGGTCCGGCGCTTGCCGGCTTCATCGATGTCGGGCGGGCGCTGACCGCGATGGAGTACCAGAAGATCCTGTTGCGCCGTCGACGCTTCACCGGCCGCGTCGACGCGTTGTTCCATTCGATCGACCTGCTGCTGATCCCGGCGCAACCCTCGGCGTCACCGACGATCGAACGGATGAAGACGCTGGGCAGCGTGCCGGACGAGCTGACGGCACTGACGCGCTACACCGCGCCGTTCGACATGAGCGGCCATCCGACGATCACGATGCCCGGCGGCTTCACGACACACGGCACGCCGGTGGCGTTCCAGCTGGTCGCGGGCCGCTTCGACGAGCAGCGGCTGGTGCGCGCCGGTCGCGCGTTCCAGCGCGCGACCGACTGGCACCGGCGCCATCCGAAGCTGTAGCGATCGGACCACCGCCCGGCATGTCGGGCGGTCGGGGGCGGCCGCCTCGATGGCCCGCGTCAGGCGACGAGAAGCGCGGCCGCGACGACGAGATACGGCAGTCCGAGACGGGCGGCGACCAGCAGCCACTGCGCGCGGTCGACCGGCAGCCAGCCGTCGTGGCGAGTGGAACTCGGGTTGGGATCGGCGAAGCCGATCGTCTTGTCGATGCTCATGAGAATCTCCGGATGTGACGGGCCCGGCCTTCGCTGCACGCGATGACAACGGACGATGCACTCGACGCGCGCGCGGCGCGCGACGGTGGAGGGTGGTGGGCGCGCGGATGCGCGCGAGTCACCGATCCGGAACGGAGGGCTCGGGCTCGAGCGGGTTGAACGTGCTCGCGAGCAGGTGATCGTTGAAGGTCAGGAAGGGGAAAGCGGTACTGCGGAGCAGACCGTTGCGCCTTGCGTTGAGCCCTCGGCGAGAAGCTGTAGCCAACATGGGGACACCTGTATTGAGTCCCTATTGTATCGCAGGCACGCCCCTCGTCGAGAGTGTCCCTCCGGCGCGCGGGTCGGCGTCGCGTGTGCGGCCGCGTGTCACTCGCCGGTGTAGGGCGCGGACTACCGGCATGGACGTCCTGACCCTACAGCGGGGCCCACACGTGCCGCGTATCGTCGAGATCACACCCGATGCAGGAGAGATCTTGATGCCCGAGACCACCTTCCACGACGTGCTTCGACAGGTCGAGCGCATCCGCTTCGCGATGTTCGTGACGTCGGCCGGACGCCTGCGTGCGTGTCCGATGACGACACAGCGCGCGGACCCGGACGGGCGGCTATGGTTCCTCGGCGCGGCGGGCACGGAGATCGTCGACGACCTGGCGCAGCCGGGTGACGTGCTGCTCGTGTACTCGGATCCGGGTTCGGGCCTGTATCACGGCGTGCACGGCCGCGCGAACGTTCGGCAGGATGCGGGTCTGGCCCGTGCGTTGTGGTCCAAGGCCGCCGAGGTCTTTCTCAAGGAGGGGCCGGACGGCCCGGATGTCCGGGTGATCGAGGTCGATGTCGACCGCATCGAGTCGTGGCAGCCCGAAGGCACGCGCATCGGCCAGGTGATGAAGATCGCCGCGGCGGCGATGGGCGCGGATGTCGAGCCGTCGTCGCTCGGCCGGCACGACGTGAACCTGCCGCCGACGCGGTCCTGATGGCAAGCCGGCGTCCTCGCGGTCGCGCCGCCGCGCACGAGGCGCGCAAA
>CADEEH010000184.1:0-6467 GCA_902826305.1 uncultured Burkholderiales bacterium | reverse complement strand
GGATCGTCCGCGGGTGGATCATCGGCTCGCGGGTCGAATCGCCGGGGCGGCAGTCGTGCACTCTGGAAAGGTGCGATCAGTTTCGGCCTGGTCCACGTGCCGGTCGCATTACATACCGCGACCCGATCGAGCGACATCGATTTCGATTGGATCCATCACAAGACGATGGCGCCGGTCGGCTACAAGCGGATCGACAAGTCGACGGGCAAGGAGGTCGACACCGAGGACATCGTGCGCGGCATCGCAATCGATCGGGGCCGATACGTCGTGCTCGGCCCCGAGGAGATCGAGGCCGCGTTCCCGAAGACGACACGCACGGTCGAGATCGAGGCCTTCGTCGATGCCGGCGAGATCCCGTTCGTCCAGTACGAGCGGCCCTACTACCTGGCTCCCGACGGCCGCAGCGCGCCGAAGGTCTACGCGCTGCTGCGCGAGGCGCTTCTCGCGACCCGCCGCGTGGCCGTCGGCCGCGTGGTGATCCACGCCAAGCAGCACCTGGCGGTCGTCGTGCCGTCCGGCCGCGCGCTGGTGCTCAATCTGCTGCGCTGGGGCGAGGAGATCCGCCCGGTCGACCGACTCGAGTTGCCGCCGGCCGGCACGAAGGCCGCGGGCCTGAAACCCGCGGAACTGGCGATGGCCCGACGGGTGATCGAGGACATGACGGCGCGCTGGAACCCGGACGACTACCGGGATTCGTTCAAGGAACGGATCATGGCCTTGGTCGACGCGAAGTCCGACGCGGGTGACGTCGAGACGGTGGGTGCGTTGGAGGACGCACCCGGCAGGCCGGCGGGGGCCGAGGTGATCGACCTGACCGAACTGCTCAAGCAGAGCCTGGGCCGGAAGACGACCGCGAAGGCGTCGCCTCGATCGCGGCGATCTGCCGGTCATGCTCGCGGGAGAGCAGCAGCAGCGCGGTGACGGCGCCGACGAGCGCCATGGCCATGTCCGACTGGGTGTCCCACGGATCACCCTGGGTGCCGAGGAACTCGTCGGCGCCCTGGCCGAGCGCCAGCGCGGCTGCCCACTCGATCAGCTCGTAGGTGGCACTGATCGCCAGCACGACGCAGACGACCAGGAACGCGAGCATCCGCCGGCCGCGGACGAAGCCGCCGCGCAGCAGGATCTCGCGCGCGGCGATCGCCGGCACGAACCCCTGGAAGAAGTGGCCGATCCGGTCGTACGGATTACGCTCCAGGCCGAGCCACTGCGCGAGCTGGAAACCGAGCGGCACGCGGGCATACGTGTACGCACCGCCCAGCATCAGGACCATCGCATGCACGAAGATGCAGACGTACAGCAGCGTGGTCAGCGGGAAGCGCCGCCAGGTGCCCGCGAGGATCGGCAACGCGATCATCACCGGGGCGACCTCCATCAGCCAGGTGGCGCGGTCGAACGGCCGCCAGCCCGAGAGGATCAGCAGGGCGACCAGCGCGGCCCCACCGACCAGCAGCCGATTCCGCTGCCGCCCGGCATCCGCCGCCGAGCCGCCGGTCACTCGATGACGACCGCGGTGCCGCTGGCGGAGACCATCAGCATGCCGTTGCCCTGACCGAGCACCTCGTAGTCGAGGTCGACGGCAACGACCGCATTGGCGCCGAGCGCCTGTGCGCGTTCCTCGAGTTCCTGCAAGGCGATGTCGCGCGCGCGTTGCAGCTCGCGTTCGTAGGTGGCGGAACGGCCGCCGACCAGGTCGCGGATACCGGCGAACAGGTCCTTGAACAGGTTGGCGCCCAGGATCGCCTCGCCGGCGATGACGCCGCAGTAGCGGGTGATCCGCTTGCCTTCGACCGAAGGGGTGGTGGTCACGATCATCGCCGATCTCCGTCCGGACAGTGGACGGATTGTGCCTGATCGACGGGGCGCGCGGCTCAGGCCCTCATGGCGTCAGCGGACGGCGAGGCAGCCCCGATGGACGAACTCGCCGTCGATCTGCACCGAGGCTTCGTCGTCGCGGGCCCACAGTTCGACGGTCTTGTTCGAGTACCGGGCGCCGACGCTCGAGGGCATCCGGTCGAGGCGTTCGGTCCGGCCGGTCAGTTCCAGCGTCGCACGATCCGCCTCGTAGGTGGCGTTGAAGCGCGCGCCGTCGACACATTCGTAGGCCAGCCGTTCGGTCGTGGGCGACACCGGGGTCGAACTGCAGCCGGCGGCCAGCAGGGTGGCCAGGATCGGCAGCACGGAGCGGGCGGTCATGCGCATGCGGGTGTCGCGGTCGGTGGAACGATTGCATACCCTACCATCGCCGCGCGACAGGGCGCGTGATGGAAGTCTGCCGGCCGACCGAATCAGTTGATCCGAAGGCCGAGCCGACCGGCGGCGACCACCGCCTGCGTGCGATTGCGCACACCCAGCGCCCGCAGCACGGCGCTGACGTGGACCTTCACCGTGCCTTCGGCCAGCTTCAGCTGGCGGCAGATCAGCTTGTTGGGCAGGCCACGCAGGATCAGCCGCAACACGTCGATCTGGCGGTCCGTGAGGCCGAGCACCGCGGGATCGGTGATCTCTCCGCCGGCCTTCAGGCGGATCAGCGTGTCCTGCGGCATGGCGCCGGTGACCGCCTCGGCCGGCACGTAGACACAGCCGGACACCACCAGCCGCAGGGCGTTCATCACCGCGTCGGTCTGCAGCGTCTTGGGAATGTAGCCGGCCGCGCCCAGCTCCAGGCAGCGCAGGATCGTCGTCCGGTCGGTGTCGGCGGACATCACGACGATCGCACAGTCCGGTCGCAGCGTCTTGAGCGTCTGCAGCCCTTCGTACGCCCGGCTGTCCGGCAGCTGCAGGTCCAGCAGCACCAGCTCGTACGCCGTGCCCTCGCCGAGCCGCCGCTGCGCTTCGGCCAGCGAGACGGCCGTGTCGATGCCGCAGTCCTGTTCGAGCAGCTCCAGCGTGAACCGGACCGCTTCCCGCATCAGCGGGTGATCGTCGACGACGAGATACCTGCGGTCCATAGGCCCTGCCCGTTCTTCACCGGTGGATCGGACGAGCCGATCGTTGCTGCCGTTCCGGTGTCTGCCCTGCGCTTCGTTCGTGGAGGTACGGTAACCGTGTGATCCTTGTGGCGTAAATCGACCGAACGTCTGATCCGCCAGGTCGTCCGCGCGGATTCCTCGAATCGATGATTGCATCGGCCGGGTGGCGCCGACGTGAACGAATCGACGCCGTCCGGGGCGCCCGGTCCGGTGCAGGACAAGTCCTGACACGGGATGCGCCGGCAGAGGCGGGTTGGCGAGCGTCGCGGCCCGGGAGCCGGCGTCGCCCGGCCCGGCCGGCTACCATGACGGCTGGCGGATGCTCTCCTCGGGCAACCCGCCGATCCGCGGATGAAGCGACCCGACGAACCGACCCCCTGGCGCTTGTGCGTGGCGCCGATGATGGACTGGACCGACCGGCATTGCCGCGTGTTCCATCGCCTGTTGTCGCCGCACGCGCGGCTGTACACCGAGATGGTCACCACCGGCGCGCTGATCCACGGCGACGTCGCGCGGCATCTCGACTTCGACCGCAGCGAACATCCGGTCGCGTTGCAGCTCGGCGGCAGCGAACCGGCGGAGCTCGCGGCCTGCGCCCGACTCGCCGCCCGCTGGGGCTACGACGAGGTCAACCTGAACTGCGGCTGCCCGAGCGAGCGCGTGCAGCGCGGCTCCTTCGGTGCGTGCCTGATGTCCGAGCCCGCGTTGGTGCGTGACTGCATCGCGGCGATGCGCGACGCGGTGGACCTGCCGGTGACGGTGAAGCACCGCATCGGTATCGACCGCGGCGAGAGCTACGCCTTCGTGCGCGACTTCGTCGGCACGGTGGCCGAGAGCGGCTGCACGGTGTTCATCGTGCATGCACGCAATGCGTGGTTGAAGGGCCTGTCGCCGAAGGAGAACCGCGAGGTGCCGCCGCTGCGCCACGGCGTCGTCGCGCAATTGAAGTGCGACTTTCCGGCGCTGACCTTTGTCGTCAACGGTGGCATCACGACTGCGGCGCAGATCGGCGCGCAGCTCGGTACGGTCGATGGCGTGATGGTCGGCCGCGAGGCCTATCACCACCCGTGGTCGATGGCGTCGTGGGACACAGACTTTCTCGGCGCGACGGCGACGACGCCGCTGACGCGCGAAGCGGTCGAAGCGGCGATGGTGGCGTACATGGCGCGCGAGGCTGCGGTGCATGGCACGCCGTGGTCCAATGTCGCGCGACACATGATGGGCTTGTACAACGGCGTGCCGGGCGCGCGCCGCTGGCGCCAGGTGTGGAGCGACCACCGATTGAAAACCTTGCCGCCGCACGCCGTGCAGGCGCGCGCCATCGAGGCACGCTTGGCGGCGTTGCGTGAAAGCGAAACGGCATGATGAAGGGCGCAGGCAGCAGACGGCAGTGGCTGGCCACCCTGGCGGCTGCCGCATCGGCGTTCGGTGCGTCGCCCGCCGCGGCGCAGCGCCATCCGCGCGATGTCATCAAGGCGCGGCCGCGCATGGGCATCAATCTGGCGGGCGTCGACTACTGGGACACCGAGCTGCCGTTTGTCGATCTGATGCGCACCTCGGGCAACTGGAGTTTCTGGCGCCGCGACATGCCGGGCGTGCAGGTCAAGGACGTCGCGCCGAGCCTCGACGCGCGCGGCTGGCTGCGCGCCTTGCCCGAGGGCCTGGTGGCGATGCTGCCGCTGGCCGCGAAGTCGCACCTGCCGGACTCGAAGCGGGCGCCGTGGGTGGTGCGCTACGAGGGCCGCGGCAACATCGAATTCGATGGCGCGCTGCGCGCCGTGCGCAGCGCGCCGGGTCGCATCGAGTGCGAACTCGTGGCCCAGAACCCGCTGCCCGATCCGTCGCTGTGGTTGCGCATCACGCGCATCGACGCCGACGATCCGCTGCGCAGCATCCGCGTCTTGAAGCCGGGCGCCGAGAGTCAACCGGCGGTCAACGTCTGGGACCCTGGCTTCATCGCCCGCTGGAGCGGCTGGGGCGCCTTGCGCGCGATGAACATCATGAGCACCAACAACTCGAAGCAGGTGCGCTGGAGCGATCGGCCGTTGCCCGATGACCGCACGTTCTCGCCGCAAGGCATCGCGCTCGAGACCTTGATCGACCTAGCCAACCGCTGCGGCGTTGGGCCGTGGCTGTGCATGCCGCACCGTGCCGACGACGACTACCTGCGCCGTGCGGCGTCGCTCGTCAGCGAGCGGCTCGACGGGCGCCTGCCGTTGTGGGTGGAGCATTCGAACGAAGTCTGGAACCCGGACTTCGAGCAATCGGCCTACGCCTCGCAGCAGGGCATGGCGCAGGGTCTCGCGCCCGATGCCAACACCGCGCGCTGGCGCTGGCACGCCAAGCGCTCGCGCGACATCTTCGCCATCTGGTCGCAACCATTTGCGGGCAGCAAGCGCCTGAAGCGCGTGCTCGGCACGCAGAGCGGCAACAGCTGGGGCTCGCAGCAGCTGTTGCGCGATCCGGTGATCGAGGTCACCGACATGCTCGGCGTGGCCGCCTACCTGCCGCTGACGCCGGGCGCCAACACCACACCGAGCGCGTCGGCCGTGGCGCGCTGGTCGTTGGAGCAGGTGTTCGATCATCTCGAAAAAGAGCTGGAACAGCTCGAGCAGTGGCAGGCCGAACAGCGCCGTTGGTGTGCCCGCCACGGCCTGTTGCTGGCCGCGTATGAGGGCGGGCAGCATGTGGTGGGCCTCGGTGAGGCCGGGGGCGACCCGGCGCTCGAACGGCTGTTCACGCAGGCCAACCGTGACGAGCGCATGGGCGTGATGTACCGCCGCCTGTTCGACCGCTGGCAAGACGCCGACGGCGATCTGTTCTGCCACTTCGCTTCGGTTTCGGCGCCGAGCCGCTGGGGCAACTGGGGACTGCTCGAACACCACGACGACGATCCGGCGGCGCGGCCGAAGTATCGCGTGACGTTGGAGCGGATGCGGCGCTGGCGCAACGGTTGACAAGACCCCCCCGAAGCGCCTTCGGCGCCTCCCCCCGAGGGGGCGCCGCCTGCGGCCCTGCAGAGCCGGATCCGCGGCGGCCACTTGGTTGTCCGCTGTTTCAGCAGCGACGCGTCAGAAGACGTTCTTGCAAGCCTCGGCCTTCTTGGCCGGCGGCAACGCCAGCAAGCGGTTGACTTCGGCGTTGTAAGTGCTGCTGTAGGCCGGCAGCTTGCGCACGGTGTTGAGATCGAACTTGTGCTGCTGCACCAGGCGCGCCGCCATCTCGGCGCCGTCCTTGGCGGTCTTTGCATCGATCGGCCCGCAGACGAACAACACCGCCTCGACACCGCCGAGCAAGGCCTCGGGCGGACCGTTCTGCGCCATCGTCAAGCTGTGGCACACAAGCAGCGGCAGCAGGCTCGCCGTGACAGCCGCGCGGTTCACATGCCTGAGTAGTTCGGCCCGCCGCCGCCTTCGGGCGTGACCCAGACGATGTTCTGTGTCGGGTCCTTGATGTCGCAGGTCTTGCAGTGCACGCAGTTCTGCGCGTTGATCT
>CADEEH010000183.1 GCA_902826305.1 uncultured Burkholderiales bacterium | reverse complement strand
AGCGCCTGCGCGGCGAACGCTTCGTTGGCCTCGATCACGTCCATCTGGCTGGCCTTCAGGCCCGCCCTGTCGAGCGCCTTGCGCGAGGCAGGCACCGGACCGATGCCCATGTACTCGGGTTCGACGCCGGCATGTGCGTACGAGACCAGCCGGGCCAACGGCGTCAGGCCGCGGGCTTCGGCGGTCTTGCGTTCCATCAGCACGACCGCGGCGGCCCCGTCATTGACACCGGAGGCGTTGCCCGCGGTCACGGTGCCGTTCTCCTTGGCGAACACCGGCTTGAGCTTTGCCATGTCCTCGAGCGTGGCACCGTGGCGGATGTGCTCGTCGGCGTCGAACATCACGACACCTTTCTTGGACTTCAGCTCGACGCCCAGGATCTGGCTCTTGAAAAGGCCGGCCTTGGTCGCGGCCGACGCGCGGCGATGGCTCTCGACCGCGAGTGCGTCCTGCTGTTCGCGGGTGATGCCCCATTTCTTCGCGACGTTCTCGGCGGTGACACCCATGTGGATGTTCTGGAACGGGTCGTGCAGCGCGCCGACCATCATGTCGGTCAGTTTGCCGTCACCCATCCGCTGCCCCCAGCGCGCCGACTGCATGTTGAACGCGCCGCGACTCATCACCTCCGCGCCGCCACCGACCGCGATGTCGGCGTCACCGAGCAGGATCGACTGCGACGCCGAGATGATCGCCTGCAGGCCAGAGCCGCACAGGCGGTTCAGGGTCAGCGCCGGCACGTGTTTCGACAAGCCGCCCTCGATGGTGGCGACCCGAGCCAGGTACATGTCGCGCGGCTCGGTGTTGATCACGTGCCCGAAGACGACGTGATGGACCTCCTCCGGTCCCACCTTGGCCCGCTGCGTGGCCTCGCGAAGCACGGCGGCCGCCAGCGCGGTGGGCGGGTGGTCCTTCAGGCTTCCGCCGAACGTTCCGATCGCGGTACGGGCACCGCTGACGACGACAACTTCCCTGGTCATGGATATCTCCTGCTGTTCGTTGGATCGCGACTCATGCGCGCGAAACCCGAACCTTACTCCTGAATCCGGGGGGCGAAAAACGGCGCGCGGATGACAGACCGCACGAGGTCTTGGGTCTTCTACAAGTCTTGCCGGAACGCGGCACGACCAGGCACACCCGCGCGCCGAACGTGGGCGCGGTCGACAGCCCTAGTCCTCGTCGGCCTTCGGCCGATGCGAGGCGACCAGTTCACGCTGCAGCGTGGGCGGCACCGGCGAGTAGTGCGCGAAGGCGAACGTAAAGCTGCCGGCACCGCCCGTCATCGCCTTGATCCGGGACGAATAGCCGGTGATCTCGCCCAGCGGCACGATCGCCTTGACACCGGCGAGGCCCGGGCCGCGCGGCTGGGTCGCCGTGACGTGACCGCGCCGCGAGGACAGGTCGCCGGTCACCTCGCCGATCGCCGACTCCGGAATCAGCGCCTCGAGTTCCACGATCGGCTCGAGCACGATCGGTGCGGCCGCCTCGATCGCCGCCATCACCGCCTTGCGGCCGGCAGCGATGAACGCGACCTCCTTGCCGTCGACCGGATGGGTCTTGCCGTCGTATACGGTGACCTTCAGATCCACGACCGGAAACCCGGCGGCCACGCCGTCGCCGAGCGCCTGCAGCACACCTTTCTGGACCGCCGGCATGAACACGCCCGGGATCGCGCCACCCTTGACCGAGTCGATGAACTCGAAGCCGGCCCCGCGCTCGCGCGGCTCGATGCGCAGGTGCACCTCGCCGAATTGCCCGGCTCCGCCCGACTGTTTCTTGTGCCGGTGATGGCCTTCGGCCGGACGGGTGATCGTTTCCCGGTACGGAATGCGCGGCGGGCGCGTCTCGACCTCGACCTTGTACTGTCGGGCCATTGTGTCCAGCTTGGCCTTCAGGTGCAGTTCACCCAGGCCCCGGATCACCCACTCGTGGCCCTCGGCGTCGCGCTCGACGACAAAACTCGGATCCTCGGCGACCAGGCGGCCGAGAACTTCCGACAGCTTCTGTTCATCACCCTTGCGCTTGGGCTGGATCGCCAGCCCGTGCATCGGCGGCGGGAACTCGGCCGCTTTCAGATGGATGTGGTCCTCCTCGTGTGAATCGTGCAGCACCGCGTCGAAGACGATCTCCTCGACCTTGGCGACCGCACCGATCTCACCCGGGATCAGCGCGTCGGTCTCCTGCAGCTCGGGGCCGTTGACGCGATACAGGTGAGCGACCCGGAACGCGCGCTTGGCATCACCGACGAACAGCTGTGCGTCGCGGCGCACGGTGCCCTGGTAGACGCGGAACATGCCGACCCGACCCATGTAGGGATCGATGTTGACCCGGAACACGTGGGCGACCACATGTGCGGACGCATCGGCACGGGCCTGGAACGGTTCGACGTCCGGCATGCCGGGATCGCCGCGGTAGAACGGCGGCGGATTGCCTTCGGCCGGATTCGGAGCGAGCGCAGCCAGGATGTGCAACAGCTCGCGCAGGCCGCCGCCGGTGCGAGCCGACACGAAGACGATCGGCACCAGGCGTCCCTCACGCAGCGCCCGTTCGAAGGGCGCGTGCAGTTCACTCACGCTGGGTTCGGCGCCCTCCTCGAGATACCGCGCGAGCAGTGTCTCGTCCTCCTCGACGACCTGGTCGATCAGCGCGCGATGGGCTTCGGCGACCGAATCGAAATCCGCTTCGCCGCTTGCGTGTTCCAGCACCTCGATCACGTCGGCGCCGTGGTGCGCCGGCAGGTCGAGCAGCAGGCACTGCCGGCCGAAGCGATCCCGCAGGTCGCGCACCAGCGCCGGCAGGTCGACGTTGTCGGCATCGATCTTGTTGATGACGAGGATCCGGCACAGGCCGCGCCGACCGGCGAGTTCCATCATCCGTTCGGTCATCATCTGCACACCCGACTGCGCATCGATCACGATCAGCGCGGTGTCGGCCGCCTCGAGCCCGGCGATCGCCTGGCCGCTGAAATCGGGCATCCCGGGTGTGTCGGCGAGATAGATGCGCGTGTCCTCCCACTCGAAGTTCAGCAGCGCGGTCTTCAGCGAGTGGCCGAAGTCCTTCTCGATCGGATCGTGGTCGCACAGGCCGGTGCGTCGTTCGCCCCTGCCCGGGGTCGCCGCGGCGAACAGTGCCTCGGCCAGGGTGGTCTTGCCGCTTCCGGTCTGCCCGGCCAGCGCCACGTTGCGGATCGTCTCGACTGCGGTCGTTGCCATCGGATCTGCCTCCCCGCCGAACGTATTGCCTGCCGGCCAACACGCGCCGGCAGGCGATGATCCGATGATACGTCCAGCCGCCGCGGTGCACACGCAGCGCTGCACGCTGTCGACGGGGGTGGACCGCGATGCGGATCGTGCAGCACAATCGACCGTGACCCACGCTTGCGCCGATACGATGCCGCCGACCTACGAGGACGTCCTTCGCGCCGAACAGGCGATCGCGGGTGTCGCACACCACACGCCGGTGCTGACCTCGTCGACCGCCGATGCAATGACCGGGGCGACGCTGTTCTTCAAGTGCGAGAACTTCCAGCGCATGGGCGCGTTCAAGTTTCGCGGCGCGTACAACGCGATCCGTTCACTCGATCCGACACAGCGCCGCGCCGGCGTGCTCGCGTTCTCGTCGGGCAATCATGCCCAGGCGATCGCACTCTCGGCGCGGCTGCTCGGCGTGAAGGCGACGATCGTGATGCCGGCCGACGCACCGGCCGCCAAGCTCGCGGCGACCCGCGACTACGGCGGCGAGGTCATCACCTACGATCGCTTCCGCGAGGATCGCGCGGCGCTCGCCCGACGCATCGCCGACGAACGAGGGCTGACGCTGATCCCGCCGTTCGATCACCCGATGGTGATCGCCGGCCAGGGCACCGCGGCCAAGGAACTGCTCGACGAGACCGGGGCACTCGATGCACTCGTGGTCTGCGTCGGCGGCGGCGGACTGATCGGCGGCTGCGCACTGGCCGCGGCGGCGATCGCGCCGCGGTGCGATGTGATCGGGGTCGAACCCGCGGCCGGCGACGACATGCGCCAGTCGTTCGACCGCGGCGAGATCGTCGAGATCCCGGTGCCGCAGACGATCGCCGACGGCGCGATGACGACACGACCGGGTGAGCTGACCTTCCCGATCGTCCGTCGGCACGTGCGCCGCATCGTCACCGTCGATGACGCGAAGCTGGTGCGCACGATGCGATTCTTCGCCGAACGGATGAAGATGATCGTCGAACCGACCGGGTGCCTCGCGGCCGCTGCCGTTCTCTGGGGCGATCTGCCGCTCAGGGGACGGCGCGTCGGTGTCATCGTCTCCGGGGGCAACGTCGATCTCGACCGCTTCGCGGCGCTGACCGGCCCGGGCGGCTGATCGGGTCGTCGCCGGGAGCGGGTGCCGGTCCGCGTTGCGTGCGCGGCGAGGAAGGGCACCGGCCGGAGGCTTGCCGCCGCCGCTCATCGGCCACCCCCTCAAGTCCGGGGATCCGACACATCGGGGTGCCGGTGCCGAGGGCTACAGTCACGTCTCGCCCAGCCGCCCACCATGTCCAGCGTCGCCCCAACCGAACCGTTCGAAGCCGCAGCCCGGACCGCGGCCCGCCCGAGCCCCGTCGTCCCCGCCGGACCCGATGCCCGGCGTCGGCGCGAATTGCTCACCTACGTCCGCGATCACCTGGTGCGGGCGATGTCGGTTGCGCTGGAAGCCACGCTGGTGTCGGGTGTCGCCGAGCAGGAACTCGGCCGGCTTGCGCTCGACATCACCGATCGCGAGGAGCGACAGAAGGTCATCGAGGCGATGTCCATCCTGCGCAGCAACCGCGCGATCCTGCCCAGCCGCTTCGCCGGTGTGTTCGCCGAGCTGTTCTCGATCCGGTTGCTCGACAAGGAGCCGCCGCGCACCCAGCTGACCGAGATCGACCTGTCCGCGCTGTCGCTGGTCGACGACAGCCTGTTGCTCGACCAGCTCGCGGTCGACCGGATTGCGACCCGCAGCCGCAACCGGCTCGGCTCGGAATCGGTGCTCGGCATGCGGGCCCGGCTCGCGGCGCTGCTCGGTCGCGAATGGTTCGGCGAATCCGACCATCCCGCCGCGCCCAATACGCTGTTCGAGGCACTGCGCGCGGCATTGTCCGAACATGCTGGACGGATCGTCAATCGCGTGCTGCTCGAGGTGCTCGAACCGCACCTGACCCCGGCGCTCGAGAAGGCCTACAACGACGCCAACGAATTCCTCAAGCGCGAAGGTGTGCTGCCGGTGGTCAGGCCGAAGGTCGCCTCGGTGCCGGCCTCGCGTGCCGCGACGGCGACCGCGGTGCCAGGCGCGTCGGCTGCGGCTGCCGGAGCCGGCACGGCCGCCGGCGGTCATCGCCTGACCGTCGAGCAGGAGTCCGTGCTGCTGGCCGAGTTGTCGCGCTTCGTCCAGCAGTTGTCGCAGCGACAACCGCAGGCCCAGCAGGAAGTCGCCCGTTTCCTCTGCGATCCGGCACGATTCGGCCAGGAGGCTCCCGCGATGTCGGCGCCGGTGCCGCAGCTGCTGGACGCGCTGCACCGTCTGCAGGTGGCCGCACCGGCCGATCCGTCGCGCGAGGCCGCACGGCAGCAGGGCCTCGGTGCGGCGACCCGTGCGTTCGGCACCTCGCTGGACCAGATCACCGCCGAGACGGTGGCGCTGGTGTTCGCGTTCATCGAGGACAACCTGCGCCTGCCGGAAACACTGAAGAAGGAACTGAAGCGGCTGAAGATCGCCGGCATCAAGGCCGCGCTGATCGACCGCGGTTTCTTCGCTCGCCGCGATCACCCGATGCGGCAGCTGATCGACCGCGTCTGCGAAATCGGCGAGGATCCTGAGTTCGACAGCACCGAACAGGCACCGTTGCTGGTGGCGATCGCACGCCTGATCGATCGGGTCAATGCCGGATTCGAACGCGACCTGACGATCTTCGCGCAGGCCGCGGACGAGCTGGAACGCGCGGTCGCCGACGAGTCGTTGCGCCGCGAAAAGAAACTCGCCGAATGTGCCGCACATGCCGAGCGCACCGAGGCGCTGGCATTGGCTTGCGAGGCCGCGCGCAATGAACTGCGCGCCCGCGTGCCGGCGGAGTGCCCGGCATTCGTCCGTGCGTTCTTCGACGACACCTGGTCGGCGGTCATCGCCCGGGCCCGCGTGTCCGGCGACGACCCCGAGCGCGCCGTGCGATCGATGGCGATCGCCGAGCGGCTGCTGTGGAGCATCGCACCCCGCAAACCGGAGGAGATCCCGGAGCTGGCCGCCGCACTGGCCGGACTCGTCGGGGAT
The DNA here is from genome assembly GCA_902826305.1 of uncultured Burkholderiales bacterium. Classification (GTDB taxonomy): domain Bacteria; phylum Pseudomonadota; class Gammaproteobacteria; order Burkholderiales; family Burkholderiaceae_E; genus CADEEH01. The sequence continues at coordinate 2,783 of CADEEH010000183.1, read as the reverse complement.
TTGCGTCGCGGACTGGAGTCCGACGAGATCGAGCCGGAAGCGCGGGACGGCTTCCTGCGCGAGCTGATGGCGGTGCACACGAGCCGGATCGCCGAGGCCAAGGACATCGAGCTGCAACGCGAGCGACGTCGGGCCGCGCGCCGCGCGGCCGCGGCCTCCGGTGCGACCACCCTCTTCGGTGTCACCGCATTCGCGCCGACCGTGATCGGCAGTCCCGACGCGTCCGCCGGCACGCCGGCGGCGGGGACGGCCGCGCCGGTTGCGGCCACGACGATGCCCGCCGATCCAGCGCCGGCGATGCCGAGCCTCGAGGAACTGCTGCAGGTTCGTTTCCAACGCAACGACCAGGTCGAAGTCATCGATCCGAACGGACCGCCGCGACGGTACCGGCTGGCCTGGGTGAGCCCGGGCCGGACGCTGTTCATCCTGGCGCGTCGACCCGGCGAGCAGTGGCCGCTGCCGCGCAAGGAACTGAACCGGATGCTCGAAGAGGGCAAGGCGCGCGTCGTCGAACTGCGCCCGGCGGTCGAGCAGGCGCTCGACGCCATGGCACGACCGACACGCTGACCGCGGCACGCCCGCTCGGCCTTGCCGGGTTCGCGGGATAGTCCGCGCCGCAGCCCCGTCCTACGCTGTCGTCACCCGATTCCCGTCGCGGGAGACAGCCATGGCAAGTCATCGAATCCGCAGACTGATCGCCGTCGCATCGACGGTCATCGTGCAGGCGCTGGCCACGATCGGGGCCGCCCAGGCGGCCTCGCCGTTCGACCGCGCGATGGACCACTACGAAACCGGCCGCTACCCGCAGGCGCTGATCGGACTGCACGAGGCCGCGCGCGAGGGCGACGCGCGGGCCCAGGAAGTGCTCGGATTCATGTACCTGCTGGGTCCGTCGGTGTACCCCGGGGTGCCACGCGACCTGCGGGCGGCCACCCATTGGTTCGACCGCGCAGCCGGCCATGGTCGCGACGGTTCCGGCTTCGTGTTGTGTGCCCTCAGCCGGCAGAACAGCCTGCCGATCAGAACCGCCCGGCCCTGCGGCATCGACTCCGCGGCCGCTTCGGCCCGTTCCGACCACTGACCCGAGACCCGGTACCATCCAGCCCCGACCGGAAGACCGGCAGGCCCGACCGGAAGACCGTCGGCCCGCGGCGTGGCCTCGTCCGCCGCGGGGCGCGAGCGCCCGTCGTCGGGACACACGCGCCATCGATTCGAATCGAAAAATCTTTGCATCCGGGGCTTGAAATCCCGGAATTGATTCGTATCATTAGCACTCGCGAAAGGCGAGTGCTAACAATGACCGGGTCTGACCGGCCAATCTCGCACCTGCCTCTTCCGAGGAGAAGCCGCCCCCGTCCGGGCTGGCGGCTGTCGGAACTCAGAGTCCGGCTGATAAATGTTTTGAAACAAACCCTTAGGAGCCAATGCTCATGAAACTTCGTCCTTTGCACGATCGCGTGATCGTCAAGCGCCTGGACAACGAACGCAAGACTGCATCGGGCATCGTCATCCCCGAGGCCGCTGCCGAGAAGCCTGATCAGGGCGAGATCGTCGCCATCGGCACCGGGAAGGTCGGTGATGACGGCAAGGTCCGTCCGCTGGCCGTCAAGGTCGGTGATCGCGTGCTGTTCGGCAAGTACAGCGGCCAGACCGTCAAGGTCGAGGGCGACGAACTGCTGGTGATGCGCGAGGAAGACCTGATGGCCGTGATCGAAGGCACCGCCAAGTCCGGCCCTTCGCTGTAACGCGACGCCAGACCGACGACCGGCCGGTCCACCCCTCGCGGGCCACCGACCCATCCCTACGAACCGAACCATTCCGGAGTTGTTTCCATGGCTTCCAAGCAAGTCTTCTTTCACGACGACGCCCGTCACCGCATGGTGGAAGGTGTCAACATCCTGGCCAACGCGGTCAAGGTGACCCTGGGCCCCAAGGGCCGCAACGTGGTGCTGGAGCGCTCCTTCGGCGCCCCCACCGTCACCAAGGACGGCGTGTCGGTCGCCAAGGAAATCGAGCTGAAGGACAAGTTCCAGAACATGGGCGCCCAGATGGTCAAGGAAGTCGCTTCCAAGACCTCGGACGTCGCCGGTGACGGCACCACCACCGCCACCGTGCTGGCCCAGGCCATCGTGCGCGAAGGCATGAAGTACGTGGCCGCCGGCATGAACCCGATGGACCTGAAGCGCGGCATCGACAAGTCGGTCACCGCCATCGTGGCCGAGCTGAAGAAGATCTCCAAGCCCTGCACGACGTCGAAGGAAATCGCCCAGGTCGGCACCATCTCCGCGAACGCCGACGCCGACATCGGCAAGATCATCGCCGATGCCATGGACAAGGTCGGCAAGGAAGGCGTGATCACGGTCGAGGACGGCAAGTCGCTCAACAACGAACTCGATGTCGTGGAAGGCATGCAGTTCGATCGTGGCTACCTGTCGCCTTACTTCATCAACAACCCCGACAAGCAGATCACCGTGCTCGACGACCCCTTCGTGCTCCTGCACGACAAGAAGGTGTCGAACATCCGCGAACTGCTGCCGCTGCTCGAGCAGGTCGCCAAGGCCGGCAAGCCGCTCCTCATCATCGCCGAGGAAGTGGAAGGCGAGGCGCTCGCCACCCTGGTGGTGAACAACCTGCGTGGCATCCTGAAGACCTGCGCGGTGAAGGCGCCGGGCTTCGGTGACCGCCGCAAGGCCATGCTGGAGGACATCGCGATCCTCACCGGCGGCAAGGTCATCGCCGAGGAAGTCGGCCTCACGCTGGAGAAGGCGACGCTGAAGGATCTG
>CADEEH010000182.1 GCA_902826305.1 uncultured Burkholderiales bacterium | reverse complement strand
CCGCCCTCGCCCACCGACGGCAGGCTGAACACCCGCACCTGCGGGAACTCGGCCTCGACCGCCTCCATCACCGGTGTCGCCAGCGACTCCGGCATCTCGAAGACCCTGAACGATCGCTCGGCACGCGGCTCGGCGTGATGCAGGTGCGCGAGTTCCCCGTCGAGCACCGCTTCGATCATCGGGTGGGCCATCACCGGGAAACCGGGCACGAACACGTGATTGGTGATCGCAAAGCCGGGGATGCGGTTGAACGGATTCGGCACGATCCGGCTGCCGGCCGGGAACTCGCCCATCTTCAATCGCTGGCGGTTCTCCGGCGTGCCCATGTCGGCCGAACCGCGGCCCTCGAGGGCCATCTCGGCACAACGCTCGGTGATCAGTCGGGCGGCGTCGGGATGCAGTTCGAGGGCGACACCGAGCGCCGCAGCCGCTGCCTGGCGGGTGTGATCGTCGGGTGTCGCGCCAATGCCGCCGCAACAGAAGACGAACTCGTCGCCGCCGAAAGTCCCGGCCAGCAGCGCGGTCAGCCGGGCCCGGTCGTCGCCGACGTACCGCACCCAGGCGAGCGCGAGCCCGCGCGCCGACAACATCTCGACGACCCGCGGGAAGTGTTTGTCCTGTCGCTTGCCCGACAGGATCTCGTCACCGACGATGATCAGCCCGAATTCCATCGGCGCGATGATATCTTGACGGGATGCGCCTGGCCGCGATCACAGACATCCACGGCAACCTGCCTGCGCTGCAGGCCGTGCTGGCCGACATCGGGGGCCGGGGCGTCGATCGGGTCGTGCAGCTCGGCGACGCGTTGTCCGGCCCGTTGTGGCCGGCCGAGACCGCGGACGCGTTGATCGCACTCGACCTGCCCGGGGTGCGGGGCAATCACGACCGCATCCTGCTCGGCGAACGATCGGCGATGGGAGCCGGCGACGCCTTCGCGCGCGAGCGGCTCGGTGATCGCCACCTGAGCTGGCTGGCGGGCCTGCCGTTCCAGCATCGGCTGGCCGACGGCACGATGCTGTTCCATGCCACCCCCCAGGCCGATGACGTCTACCTGCTCGAGGATCCGTCCACCGGGTATGCGCAGCTGCGGCCGCCGGCCTGGATCGAACACCGGCTGCACGGGATCGCCGCGCCGCTGATGGTCTGCGGTCACAGCCACGTCGCCCGGGTCGTCGGCCTCGAAGACGGGCGGGTCGTCGTCAACGCCGGCAGCGTCGGGCTGCAGGCCTACACCGACGACGACGGCGGCTTTCATCGCCACGAGGCGGGCAGTCCGCACGCGCGTTATGCGTTGATCGACGTCGGCACCGATCGGATCGACGCGGCGATCGTCGCGGTCGCCTACGACTGGGCGAGCGCCAGCCGCCAGGCCGCAGCCAACGGCCGACCGGACTGGGCCGGCTGGCTCGCCAGCGGCCGCAGCTGACCGCTCAACTGCGCGCGTCCCTGCGTCGGGTCACTGCGCAGTCGGTACGTGCTCAGTGAACCGTCAGTGCGGCCCGCTGGTGTCCGGCGCCCGGAAGATCCGACGCAGCGCGAGCCACTGCTGGGCCCAGAAACCGCGGCCGTAGTCGCAGCCGTCGAGCTGGTCGCGAATGCCGGTGGCGACCGGATCGTGGCGGAAATCGGCGGTGCCCAGCAGCATGTCCCACCACGGGAACAACACACCGAAATTGCAGCCCAGCGCCGGCCCCTCGTGGCCGTCACCGATCGCATGGTGCCGGCGATGGAACGACGGGCTGACCAGCAGCCGCTCGCCGATCGTGCCGAATTCCAGGCGCAGGTTCGCGTGCTGCACACTCTGGATCACCCGCGCGGCGACCACCAGCACGATGAACTGGCCCGGTGCGACCCCGATCAGCATCGCCACCAGCGCCATTACGGCGTCGCGGATCAGGTCGTCGAGCAGATGGTTGCGCTGGTCGCTCCAGAACGTCATCTGGCGCTGGCTGTGATGAAGCGCATGCAGTTCCCACCAGATGCGCCAGCGATGCTGCAACCGGTGCAGCACATAGTCGACCGCATCCAGCACGACCAGGTAGATCAGGAAACCCACGAGCGGACGGTCGGTCACACCCGGCCAGACCTGGTCGAGTTCGAATCGTGAGCCGCCGAGCCACCGCCATTGCGACTCGAGGTGGTCGAACAGCGGCACCAGCAGGGCGAACGCAAGCAGCGGGAACGCGCCGAGCCGATGCAGCAGCGTGTAGACGATGTCGACGCGAACCGCCTGCCGGTCGACGACCGGTTCGACCGGCCAGCGCCGCTCGGCCCAGCCGAGCACCACCGCCAGCACGACCACCTCGAGCGCACCGATCAGCACCCACTCGACCGCATCGTAGGCCTGTTCGGCGAGATCCATTGCGCCCAGCCGGAAGAGCAGCGGCTGCACGATCGCCTCGAACACCATCGATTGCAGCGTTGCCACCGGCGCATGAACCCAATCGAACATCGCCGATGCTCAGCTTCGAAGCGGGCTCGGGCGCACACCCGAGGCCACGCGCGGCGACCGGTGCAGCGTCTCGAAGCAGAACCCGCGGGCCTCGAGCCCGCTGATCAGCGGCTCGAGCATCGGCGCGAACGGATCGGCACGCGAGCGGATGCCCAGGTGCATCATCAGCACGTCACCCGGACGGATGCCGGCCAGCGCCTGCTCGAGCAGCCGCACGTTGGGAAAGCGGTCCGACGGCAGTTCGTCACCGAGGAATCCCGCCGCGGCCCAGTGCACGTGACGGTATCCGCAGCGCCCGGCCGCCTGCATCGCCTCGACCGGTGCCCGCCCACCCGGCGCGCGCCACAGCGGGTCGAGTGCCTTGCCGGTCAGCGCGCGGAACCGCTCGTCGACGCGCCGCAGTTCGCGGCACAACGCGGCCTCGTCCCAGTGCAGCACACGGCCCGCGTCGGCACCGAACTGCGGCCGCACGTCGAGTCGTCCGCCGCGGGCACGCAACAGGTAGACGTGGTCGAACGTGTGTGATCCGAACGCATGGCCTTCGGCCACTCGAGCCCGCCAGTACGACGCCCAGCCGTCGTCGAGTGCATGATCACCTCGGATCGTCTTCTCGTTGGCGAGGAAAAACGTCGCCCGCACCCGATGCCGGGCGAGGATGCCGGCGATCTGCTCGGCCGCGCGCATGTCGCCGGTATCGAGCGTCAGGTACACCGGCCGCTCGCAACGTTCGGCCTGCGCCGGGCTCGTGCCGGCTGACACTCCCATCGCCGCGGCCATCAGCCACGGCCGCCACCTCCCGCGCGTCACGCACCCGGCCTTCATCGAAGCGGTGGCAACCTTCAGAGATCCGCCGCCCGCTGTCGCGTGAAGATGCCGTGCGGCGAGCGGCCGACGCGGATCGACCCCACCAGCCGACGCTGTTCGAGATCGATCACCTGCACCTGGTTGGCAAAACGCGACGTCGCCCACATCGTGCGACCGTCGGCGGACACTTCCATGCAGTCCGGGCCGCCGGGCACGTCGATCCGGTCGACCACCTTCAGCTGCAACATGTCGATCCTGCTGATCGTATTGTCGACCCGGTTGGAGACGAACACGTGACGCCGGTCGCCGAGCGCGCGGAAGTTGTGTGCGCCGCGGCCGGTGATGATCCGTGTCATCACCTCGCGCCTGCGCCAGTCGACGACGGCGACGTGATCCTCGCCCATCACCCCGACCAGCAGATGCCGATCGTCCGGTGTCATGATGATGCCCGCTGGCAACTTGCCGACCGGAAGCTTCCAGGCGATCTCGCCTGCCGCGAGGTCGATCGCCGCGATCTCGTCACTGCCCTGCAGCGTGACGAACACGAAGCGGCTGTCGGCCGAGAACGCCAGATGGCTCGGCATCTTCGGCAGCATCAGCCGACGCGCGATCTTCGGCTCGCCGCCTTCGTAGGTGTATAGATCGACCCGGTCGAGCCGCAACGCCGCGGTCACGAACCACTTGTGGTCCGGCGAGATCGCGATCTGGTACGGATCGTCGATGCCGCGGATCCGTCGCTGCAGCACGCCGCTGACCGGATCGAGGAAGACCAGGTCGTTGCCCAACGCGTTGGCGACGATCAGCGACTGGCCATCCGGCGTCAGGTACAGGTGGTGCGGTTCCTTGCCGACGTCGATGCGCCCGGCCTCGGCGCGTGCGACCGGATCGACCAGCGACACGCTGGCGTCCCTTGAATTGAGGATGAACAACGGTGATGCCGCGACGGCGGCGTGGCTGGCCAGGAGCAACAGCGTGGCCACGCCAGCCTGCCGAAGGCGGCAGGCCCACGAAACGATCATGATTCCGATCCCCGGCTCCCGGTTTGCGGTCGGATGCCGCCCAGACCGGATGCACATCGTGAATTCTGCCGCATCGCGAACCCGGCACCGTGCGAAAATGCGCAGCCTTTGATGCGCCGGCGAGACATCGTCGCCACGACGATTGCTCCTTCGCCGCTCCGCCGACCCGTTCTCGATGCAACTGCTGGCCCTGCTCCGGTTCGAACCCCCCGACCACGACCCCGCCGCGATCACCCCCGCGATCGCCGGCTTCGCCGAGCGGCTGCCGCCGGCCGGCGGCCGGCTTCTGGATCACGGCCCGGATCAGGTGCTGGCGGTGCTCGATGATCCACACGCCGGCTTCGAACTGTTGTCGCGGACGCTGGACGGTGCGCGCCGTTCCGGTTTCGGCATCTTCGGCGGGCTCGTGCAGCCGGTGCAGACGCGTGGTGAGCTCGGCGTCGCCCCGGGCGGCATCACCGAGCGGACGATGGAGACGCTGGTCGAGATCGCCGCGGCCGCCGGACGAAACCAGATCGCGATCACGTCCCGCCTGCTGTCGACGATCGAACTGACGGTGCCCGTGTTCGCGCGCCGTTTCAAGCCGCAGGCGGCCAACGGCACGCGACAGGTGACCCGGGTGCGTTCACTGCTCGTCATGGAGTGACCGGGTCGGTGGCCGGGTGCCGCCGGCCGGGACGGAATCCGGATAGCATTCGTCGGCGATGTGGTCCGTCTTCGAAGTGACCTTCCCGGTGTTCGCGCTGGTCTTCTGCGGTTACGCGGGCGCGGCGCGGCGGATGCTGCCCGAGCGCGCGGTCGACGGGATCAATGCGTTCGTCTACTGGTTCGCGCTGCCGGCACTGCTGTTCCGGGTCATCGGCCTGCGCCCGGTCACCGAACTGTTCGAACCCCGGGTCGCCCTCGCCTACCTGACGGGCACGCTGACGGTGTTCGGGCTCACGATCCTCGCCTCGCGCTCGGCCTGGCTGACCGGGACCCGCACGACCGCGTCGCAGGCGGTCGCATTCGGCCTGACGGCTGCCCACGGCAATGTCGGCTACCTCGGCCTGGCGCTCGGCGCCGAACTCGGCAAGGACACGTTGCCGACCGTCGCGCTGGTCATCATCTGCGACATCTTCGTACTGATCACCGTCGCACTCGGGCTGCTCGAATGGCGCCGCGGCGCCGGCGGCGAACGTCATGTCGCCGGCACGATCGTCGGCGGCCTGATCCGCAGTCCCCTGGTGTCGTCGATCGGGATCGGGCTGGCCTTCGCGTTGAGCGGGCTGGAACTGCCGACGATGATCGACAACTTCAGCCGGATGCTCGGCAATGCGGCCGGTCCGTGTGCGCTGTTCGCGATCGGCGCCTCGCTGGGCACGCAACCGCTGGCCGTCGACCGGACGGTGGTCGGCCTGACCGCGATCAAGCTGCTGCTGCATCCGCTGCTGGCGGCGCTGATCCTGTTCGGCCTGTTCCGTGTCGAGCCGCGCATCGCCGCCGTCTGCACCGTGTGCGCGGCATTGCCGGGCGCCAGCAACAACTTCATCATCGCGCAGCGATACGGTCAGGAGGTGCGCGACATCAGCGCATCGATCCTGGTCGGCACCTTCGTCGCGCTGCTGACGGTGTCGGGTGTCATCTGGGCACTCGGCCTGGTCGCGATGCCCGGCTGACACCCGCCCTCGCAGCAGCTTCGCAGAACCGGTCGGAAAGCGTCGCGAGCAGGCCCGAGGTGCGCGCGAGGAGCGCAAGCGTACGACCAGTACGCTGAGCGTCGCAACGCGCAGATCGGGACGCGCAGCAGCTTTACGACAGGTTCTCGAGGATCTTGCGCAGGCGCTTGACCGACACCGGCATCGGCGTGCGCAGCTCCTGCGCGAACAGCGACACCCGCAGCTCCTCCAGCAGCCAGCGCACCTCGTCCAGGCGCGGGTCGCTTTCGCCGCGCCGGTCGGCGGAGAAGCGGCGCCAGGCGGCCAGCAGCGGCGCCATCTCGGCCATGATCCGCGCATCACGCTGCGGATCGGCGCGCAGCTTGTCGACCCGCATCGAGACCGCCTTCAGGTAACGCGGCAGGTGACGCCAGGCGTCCGGCGGTGTCGACGAGACGAACCGGCGGGGCAACAGCGCCGCGAGCTGAGAGGTGATATCCGCGTGGGCAGCATCGAACGCACGGATCGACGCGAGCTTGCGCGCGGCGCTCGTGTGTTCGGTGAGCACCTCGAGCAGCGTGCGCGCCAGCTCCTGCCCGATCAGATTCAGCCGGCCGCGCGCCTGCTCGACGCGGGCCTCGAACTGCCCGGCATCACTGGGCAACGGCTCGGTCAGGCAGGCGCGCTCGAGCAGCGCGGCGCGCAGGTCCTCGCGCAGATCCTCGATACCGCCGAACGGTGCGTAACCGACACCGAGCCGTTGGGCATCCGGCAGGTTCTTCTCGAAGAAGCGCAACGGGTCCTTCAACGCGATCGCGAACAGCCGCCGCAGGCCGCGACGTTGCTCGAACGCGGCCTTGCGCGGCTCGTCGAACACGCACACCTCGACCTCGTCGCCCCGGTCGACCAACGCCGGGTAGCCGATCAGCGTTCGTCCGCGCGGCGCGGACGGATCCCGCAGTTCCATCAGTTCCGGCAGTTCACCGAACGACCAGTCCCTGAAGCGGCGGCCGGCCTGCATCGCGGTGCTGGCCGCGTCGCTGACCGGCGCCTGTCCGCCGGCGCCGGCGACGGCCGCATCGGATCCGTGATGCACCGTATCCGGCGGCATGCCGGTCACCGGCCCGTCACGACGGACACCGGGGATCGCCGGCGCGCCGCCGGCTGCGGTGTGATCGGCATCGGGCCGGGAGGCATGGGCCGAAAATCCTGCCAGGGCGGCCTGGAAGGCATTGTGGGTGCGCGGCGCCAGGTCCGCGCGCAACTGCGGCAGGCTGCGGCCGGCAGCGACATACCCGCCGTGTTCGTCGACCACCTTGTAATGCATCGTCAGGTGCACGGGCAACGTTTCGAGCCGGAAGTCCGAGGCGGCGGTGCGCGCCGAGCGGTGTTCGCGCAGATCCTCGATCAGCGCGTCCACCAGCGCACGCTCGCCGACGCGTTCGCGCCACCGCTCGCAGAACTCCTCGGCGTACTGCGGCACCGGCACGATGCCGCGCCTGAGTTTCTGCGGCAGCGACTTGATCAGCGCCCCGACCTTGTCGCGCAGCATCCCCGGCACCAGCCAGTCGGTGCGCGCCGCGTCGACCTGGTTCAGCGCGTACAGTGGCACTTGCATCGTGACGCCATCGTCGGCCGCACCCGGGTCGAAGTGATAATCGAGCGCAAACGACATGCCGCGCATCACCAGCTGCCGCGGGAACGCGTCGCTGGTCACACCGGCACTGTCCTTCTTCAGCAGCTCGTCGCGGGACAGCAACAGCAGCGTCGGATCGCCGCCGCGCGCCTTGCGGTACCACTGCTCGAGTGTGTGCCCGGAGGTCACGTGGTCCGGGATCCGCGCGTCGAACCAGTCGTGCAGGAACACCTCGTCGACCAGCAGGTCCGGGCGCCGGATCTTGTGCTCGAGCTTCTGGATCTCGGCGATCAGCTTTCGGTTGTGAACGAAGAACTGCATGTCGCTGTCCCAGTCACCGGCGACCAGTGCCTCGCGGATCAGGATCTCGCGGGCGAGTGCCGGGTCACGCGATCCGTACTCGACCTTGCGCTGCGCGTAGATCGTGAGCCCGTAGAGCGTGCCGCGCTCGAAGGCCATCACCTGGCCGGCGTTCTTCGACCAGGCCGGCTCGGACCAGCTGCGCACGATCAGGTGCGCGGCGGCGCGTTCGATCCAGGCCGGTTCGATGCGTGCGACGGTGCGGGCATACAGCCGTCCGGTGTCGACCAGTTCGGCGGCCATCAGCCAGCGCGGCGCCTTGCGGGCGACCGTCGAGCCCGGATGGATCGCGAACCGGATGCCGTGGGTGCCCGCGTATTGCGGCTCGTCCGGCGGCCTGGAACCCAGGTTGCCGAGCAGTCCGGCCAGCAGCGCCTGGTGGATCACCTCGGGCGTCGCGGCCGACGCGTTGACACGCCAGTGCATCTGCGCGACCGCCTCGCCGAGCTGCTTGTGCAGGTCGCTCCATTCACGCAGCCGGCGCGGCGACAGGAACTCGCGTTCGAGCCGGCTGGCGAGCTTGCGATTCGACTCGCCGCCCGCCTGCGCGGTGCTCCAGTATTCCCAGATCTTCAGGATGCCGAGGAAATCCGAGCCCTCGACCACGAACCACTTGTGCGCCTGATCGGCCGCCTGCTGCGCCTCCATCGGCCGTTCGCGCACGTCCTGCGCCGACAGCGCGGCGGCGATCACCAGCATCTCGCGCAGGCAGCCGAGCTCGTGGGCGGCAAGCAGCATGCGCCCGATGCGCGGGTCGACCGGCAGCCGCGACAGCTGCCGGCCGACCTCGGTCAGCCCGGTGTCGTCATCGATCGCACCGAGCTCGCGCAGCAGCGCATAACCGTCGACGACCGCCTTCCTCGGCGGCGGATCGAGGAACGGGAACGCATCGACGTCGGCCAGCCGCAACGCCTTCATGCGCAGGATCACCGCCGCCAGCGACGAGCGCAGCACCTCCGGGTCGGTGAACCGGGGCCGTTTGGCGAAATCGGCTTCGTCGTAGAGCCGGATGCAGATGCCGTCGGCGACGCGACCGCAACGGCCGGCGCGCTGGTTGGCGGCCGCCTGCGAGATCGGTTCGATCTGCAGCTGCTCGACCTTGCTGCGATAGCGGTAGCGCTTGACCCGCGCCAGTCCGCTGTCGATCACGTAGCGGATGCCGGGCACCGTCAGCGATGTCTCGGCGACGTTGGTGGCGAGCACGATGCG
>CADEEH010000181.1 GCA_902826305.1 uncultured Burkholderiales bacterium | reverse complement strand
ATGCCTTCCGGGTTGTAGCCGCCGTTGCCGAACGGCGAGGTGCCGTTGGTGCCGACCCACTTCTTCCCGCCTTCGTGACGGTCCTTCTGCTCGTCGAGCAGCTGCCTGAGCCGCTCGATCAGCTTGTCGAGTCCGCCCATCGCCTCGATCGCCGCCTTCTCCTCGGCGGTGAACTCGCGCTGGAACTGGCGCTTGAGCCACGCCAGCGGCAGGTCGAGGTCGAAGCCCGGCAGCGCGTCCAGGCCCTTGAAGTAGGCGGCGAACGCGCGGTCGAACTTGTCGAAGTGGCGCTCGTCCTTGACCAGCGACGCACGCGACAGCACGTAGAAATCGTCGAGCGACGGCCCGATCACCCGCTGCTGCATCGCCTCGAGCAGCATCAGGTACTCCTTGATCGACACCGGCAGCTTCGCCGAGCGCAGATGCAGGAAGAAATCGATCAGCATCCCGGACCTCCACGCGCCGCCGGACGAACGGGCCGGCGGCAGGACATCAACCGGACTGCGCCGACGCGGCCAGTCCCCAGACGCCGAGCACGATCAGCAGCATGCTGCCGACCCGCATCGGGGTCATCGGTTCACGGAACAGGAAGAATCCGACCAGCGCAACCAGCACCGAGCCGATGCCGCACCAGATCGGATAGGTGACCGACAGCGGCAGGTGCCGCAGCGCCAGCGCGTTGAACACGAACGCGATGCCGAAGAAACCGAACATCGCCAGCGACGGCAGCGGATCCGACAGGCCGCGCGACATCTTCATCGACGTGCTGCCCGCGACCTCGAACACGATCGCCAGCGACAGGAACGCCCAGGCCATCCCGATCGCTGTCATCGGTTGTGCCTCGCCATGAAGATCAGCCGTTCGAACAGGTGCACGTCCTGTTCGTTCTTGAGCAACGCGCCGTGCAGGGGAGGAATCACCGTCTTGTCGTCCTTCGATCGCAGCGCCTCCGGCGGGATGTCCTCGGCCATCAGCAGTTTGAGCCAGTCGAGCAGTTCCGACGTCGACGGCTTCTTCTTCAGGCCCGGGAGTTCCCGCACCTGGTAGAACGATTCCATCGCCTCGCGCACGAGCGTCTTCTTGATCCCCGGGTAGTGCACGTCGACGATCCGCTGCATCGTCTCCTTGTCCGGGAACTTGATGTAGTGGAAAAAGCAGCGGCGCAGGAACGCGTCCGGCAGCTCCTTCTCGTTGTTCGACGTGATCACGACCACCGGGCGGTGCACCGCCTTGACCGTCTCGCGGGTCTCGTAGACGTGGAACTCCATCCGGTCGAGCTCGCGCAGCAGGTCGTTGGGAAACTCGATGTCGGCCTTGTCGATCTCGTCGATCAGCAGCACCACCGGCGTCTCGGCGGTGAACGCCTGCCACAACACGCCGCGGATGATGTAGTTCTCGATCGCCTGCACGCGCGCGTCGCCGAGCTGCGAGTCGCGCAGACGGGAGACCGCGTCGTACTCGTACAGGCCCTGCTGGGCCTTGGTGGTGGATTTGATGTGCCACTGCAGCAGCGGCATCTGCAGTCCCTTGGCGATCTCCTCGGCCAGCATCGTCTTGCCGGTGCCGGGTTCGCCCTTGATCAGCAGGGGGCGCTGCAGGGTGATCGCCGCGTTGACGGCGAGCTTCAAGTCGTCGGTGGCGACGTAGGTGTCGGTGCCGGTGAAGCGCATGGATCCTCTCGGGTCACGGCGTGACGGGCCGGGCCGGAAGGGCGGCTGCCGACGGACGCTCAAACGGGAAGTATAAGGATTCGTTGCGGATTCCCCTCATTCGCAACGAGGCGACCCGGTCCGGGCGCCTTTGCGGGCAACCGGTGCCTTGCTAGAATGACGTTTCTCATTGCAAAACAACGGTGTGGGTCCGCCCTCGGGGCGTGCCGCCGGATTCAACCCACGCGCGGGCGCCGCCCGTGTGCGATCGACGAGGAAGACGATCTGATGATGCGACGTATCCTGCCGTTGGCGGCGCTTGCCGCCGGTCTCGTGGCCGGCGTGCCGGCTGCGATGGCCAACGGCGACGCCAAGGCCGGCGAGAAGAAGAATTCGATGTGCATCGGGTGCCACAACATCCCGGGCTACAAGGCGTCGTTCCCGATCGTCTACTCGGTGCCGATGATCACCGGCCAGTCGCCCAAGTACATCGAAAACGCGCTGCAGGCCTACAAGAAGGGGGAGCGCAGTCATCCGACGATGCGGGCGATCGCCGGCAGCCTGTCGGAGCAGGACATGGCCGACCTGGCCGCCTTCTACGGTGCGAAGTGAGGTAGGCCGACCATGAATCTCCGTTCGTTGACGTATGTCGCCCTGCTCGCTCTTCCGATGGTCCCCTTCGCCGCATCGGCCGCCGACGTCGCCGCCGGCCAGGCCAAGGCCGAGCAGGTGTGCGCCGCCTGTCACGGCAAGGACGGCAACACCCCGATCGATCCGTCGTACCCGAAGCTGGCCGGTCAGCACCGCGATTTCCTCGAGCGGGCCTTGCTGGACTACCAGAACGAGACCCGCAAGAACGCGATCATGGGGGCACAGGCCAAAGGCCTGTCCAAGGCCGACATCCAGAACCTGGCGGCGTATTACGCCAGCCTGCCGGGCCAGCTCACCTCGCGACGCTAGTCGACCGGCCGTCGCGTGACGGCCGCACGCGCTTGATTACCCCGGGGAGTATCTGTATACTCCCGGGGGTATATGGAACCGAATCGTCTCTCCCGTCCGGCAGCCCCCCGCCGGGTGCTGATCCGCGCCGCCGCGGTCATCAGCCTTGCTGCCACCGTCAACACGGCACCTGCGCTCCGGGCCGACGAGGGCCCGACCCCCGGACAGGCCACCGGTGCACCGGCCGTCGCGCTGGTCACGGCGGTCGCCGGCCCCGTGGGCAGCGCGGTCCAGTGGGATGCTGTCCTGCAGGCGGTCCGCGCCAGCACCATCAGTGCCCAGACCGCCGGACGGATCACCCGCCGCCTGGTGCAGGCCGGCGACGCGATCAAGACCGGCCAGAAGCTCGCCGAGATCGACGATCGGGAAACGAACCTCGCCATCGCGCGGGCCGAGGCGCAGGTCGCCTCGGCGCAGGCGAACCTCGCGAACGCGACGAGTGCGCTGGAGCGGGCGCGCAACCTGCGCCGACAGGGTTTCGTCAGCCAGGCGAGCGTCGACACCGCGTCGGCTCAATACGACGCGGCCGTCGCCGCGCGGCGGGAGGCGGATTCCGGGCTGCGCCAGGCGAAAGTCGCGGGTGGTTTCACCGACGTGATCGCGCCCTACGATGGTGTCGTGACCGCGGTCCGATTCGATGTCGGCGACCTGGCGACGCCGGGCCGCCCGCTGATCGAGATCCACGCGCCCGGCCAGCTGCGTGCCGTGGCGTTCGTGCCGACGATGCGGGCCAGTGCGCTGGGTGCCGCCACCAAGGCGCGGGTGATCGTCGACGACGCAGGCGGCCAGGCGCGCGCGCTGCCCGGCTCGTCGGTCACGGTCATCCCGGCGGCCGACGCGCAGTCCGGCACCACCGAGGTCCGGGTCGATTTCACGCCCCCCGCGGCCCGTGCGGAGGCTGCCGCATGGACACCCGGGCGGCACGTCCGGGTCGCGTTCGAGGTCGCCGCCGCGGACACGCTGACGGTGCCCGATCGCGCGGTGCTTCGTCGCAGCGAGTTGCAGGCGGTCTACGTCTGGAATGGCGAACGGTTCGTGCTTCGGGCCGTCCGGCTCGGCCGGCACCTGGGCGACCGGGTCGAGATCCTGGCCGGCCTCAAGCCCGGTGAGCGGATCGCCGAGGATCCGGTGCGTGCCGGGCTGTTCGGCGCCCGCGCGGCGTCCTGATCGGTGGCGGTGATGGACGACGTGCGCTCCGACGGACCGCCGCGCCGGCTCGGAATCTCCGGGCGGATCGCCGCGGGTTTCCAACGCAACGCGATCACGCCGCTGCTGGCGCTGGTGATGCTGCTGCTGGGGGTGTTCTCCGCGTCGATCACACCGCGCGAGGAAGAGCCGCAGATCAACGTCACGATGGCCAACGTGCTGATCCCGTTCCCGGGGGCGTCGGCCGAGGACGTCGAGAAGCTCGTCGCTTCGCCGGCCGAACAGGTGCTGTCTCAGGTGACCGGCATCGAGCACGTGTTCTCGGTGTCGCGGCCGGGATCGGCGATGGTCACGATCCAGTTCGAGGTCGGTGTGCCCCGCACCGAGGCGCTGGTCCGGCTGCACGACACGATCCTCGCGAACCGCGACTGGCTGCCGGTCGGACTCGGGGTCGGCGAACCGATCGTCAAGCCGCGTGGCATCGACGACGTGCCGATCGTGGCCGCGACCCTGTGGGCCAAGGACGCGCGTGCGGCCGAGTCGCTCGAGCGGATCGCGCGGTCGATCGAGCACGAACTGAAACGCGTGCCCGGGACCCGCGAGGTGAAGACCATCGGCGGGCCGGGACGGGCGGTGCATGTGTGGCTCGACGCGACCCGGCTTCGCGGTGCAGGCCTCTCGGTCGACGCCCTGGTCCGGTCGCTGCAGGGCGCCAATCTCGCGCTGCCCTCGGGCACGCTGTACACCGGCGAGGAGGCCGTTGTCGTCGAGACCGGCGACTTCCTGCGTTCGGCCGAGGACGTCGCGGAACTGGTCATCGGCGCCAACGACGGCCGGCCGGTGCACCTGCGCGACGTCGCCCGGATCGAGTACGGGGCAGCGCCGGCGGACCGTTTCGTCTGGACCATGCCCGCGGCCGGCGCGGCGATCGACAAGGGTGCCGAGGTCGGCCGCAACTATCCGGCGGTCACGTTGTCGGTCACGAAGAAGCCGGGCGAGAACGCGGTCAGCGTGTCGCAGGCCGTGCTTGCGCAGTTCGACCGGCTGCGCAACTCGATGATCCCCGAGGACGTCGAGCTGACTTTGACCCGCGACTACGGCGAGACCGCCCGCGACAAGGCCGACAAGCTGATCCAGAAGCTGATCTTCGCGACGCTGTCGGTGATCGTGCTGGTCGCGGTGTCGCTGGGCTGGCGCGAAGCCCTGATCGTCGGCGGCGCGGTGGTGCTGACCCTCGCCGCCACGTTGTTCGCCTCGTGGGCCTGGGGATTCACGCTGAACCGGGTGTCGCTGTTCGCGCTGATCTTCTCGATCGGCATCCTGGTCGACGATGCGATCGTTGTCGTCGAGAACATCCATCGTCACCGTCAGCTGACCCCGGGCAGGCCGTTGTTCGAGATCGTGCCGGTCGCGGTCGACGAGGTCGGCGGACCGACGATCCTGGCGACGCTGACGGTGATCGCGGCGCTGCTGCCGATGGCGTTCGTGTCCGGGCTGATGGGACCGTACATGAGCCCGATCCCGATCAACTCGTCGATGGGGATGCTGCTGTCGCTTGCGATCGCGTTCGTCGTCACGCCATGGCTGGTGCTGCGCCTGAGTTCGAAGAAGGCGCCTGCACACGGCGGCGGCGCCGACACACACACCGCCCGCGGTGTCGCCGGCATGCTGCAGCGGACCTTCGGCGCACTGGTGCGCCCGTTCATCGAGCGCGAGCCGTCCGCCCGCGCGCCGCGCTGGCGTCGGCGGCTGCTGGGCCTGGGCATCCTCGCCGGGCTGGCGGCATCGGTCGCGCTGGTCGGTGTGCAGGCGGTGATCCTGAAGATGCTGCCGTTCGACAACAAGTCCGAGTTCCAGCTCGTCGTCGACATGCCGGCCGGCACGCCGGTGGAGTCGACCAATGCGGCGTTGCTCGACCTGGCCTCCGCACTCGCGGCCGCACCCGAGGTGGTGCACATCCAGGGTTACGCGGGCAGCGCCTCGCCGATCACCTTCAACGGCCTGGTCCGCCAATACGAGTTCCGCCAGCTCTCCGAGCAGGGTGACCTGCAGGTCGGGCTGGTCGACAAACATCATCGCAAGGAGCAGAGCCACGCGATCGCGCAGCGGCTGCTGCCGTCGCTGCAGCAGATCGCGATCCGCCACCAGGCGCGGCTCAAGCTGGTCGAGGTGCCGCCGGGTCCGCCGGTGATGTCGCCGCTGGTCGCCGAAATCTACGGACCGGATGCGGCGGGTCGCGCCGCGCTCGCCCGGCGACTGGAGTCCGCGTTGCACGAGGTACCCGGCCTGGTCTCGATCGACACCAGCCTGGAGCAGGGCGGCAAGCGGCTGCGGCTGGTGACGCTGAAGACCCGGGCCGCGATACTCGGTGTCAGCGACAGCGCGGTCGCGCAGACCGCGCGCGCCGCACTCGACGGCCAGGATGCGACCTACATCCACGACGGGCAGGCCCAGCTCGCGATTCCGGTACGGATCGAACTGCCGCCCGAGGAACGTGGCCGCCTGGAGACACTGCTGTCGATGCCGGTCGGATCGGCCTCGGGCAAGGTGATCCCGCTCGGTGAACTGGTCCGCATCGAGGGCGACGAGCGCGATGCGCCGATCCACCACAAGGATCTGCTGCCGGTGGTCTACGTCGTCGGCGACATGGCCGCCGTCGCCGGCAACACGATCGACAGTCCGCTGTACGGGATGTTCGCGCTGCGCGGCAGGCTGGCCGAGGTGCAGCTTCCCGACAGCGGGCCGTTGGCCGAGTACTTCATCACCGCGCCGACCGATCCGTACCGCCAGTACGCGATCAAGTGGGACGGCGAATGGCAGATCACCTACGAGACGTTCCGCGACATGGGCATGGCGTACGCGTTCGGCCTGGTGCTGATCTACCTGCTGGTGGTCGCGCAGTTCCGCTCGTACCTGACGCCGCTGATCATCATGGCGCCGATCCCGCTGACGATCATCGGCGTGATGCCCGGACATGCGCTGCTGGGTGCGCAGTTCACCGCGACATCGATGATCGGCATGATCGCGCTCGCCGGCATCATCGTCCGCAACTCGATCCTGCTGGTCGACTTCATCGAACTCGAGGTTACCCGCGGCGTGCCGTTCGGCGAGGCGGTCATCCGCTCGGCGCAGGTGCGGGCGCAGCCGATCCTGCTGACCGCGCTGGCCGCGATGCTGGGTGCGTTCTTCATCCTCGACGATCCGATCTTCAACGGCCTGGCGGTTTCGCTGATCTTCGGCATCCTGGTCTCGACCCTGCTGACGCTGGTCGTGATCCCGGTGCTGTACTACGTGGCCTGGCGCCGACGTCATCCCGCGCCCGGCGGCACGCCCCCGTCCGTTCCCATTCCGTCCAAGGAGCATTTGTCATGACCACCGATCGTTTCATCCGCATCTTCGCCGGCTTCATGGTGCTGCTGTCGCTGGCCCTCGGGGTCCCGGCGAGCCCGCTGTTCGTCAGCTCGAACTTCCTCTGGTTCACCGCGTTCGTCGGTGCCAACCTGATGCAAAGCGGCTTCACCTGCTTCTGCCCGCTCGAGATGATCCTGCGCAAGGTGTTCCGGATGCCGACGGCCGCCGAAGCCGCCGTCGCGGTGCGGAGCTGACGTGAACGGCCCGGCGGCGCGCGCGCCACTCGCCCATCTCGGGCCGCAGTGGTACGCGCCGGTGATGGGCTGGGCCGGCCTGGCGCTCGCGTGGCACCGCGCCGAACCGTTGTTCGGCCCGGCCGCCGCCAAGGTCTCCGGCGCGACCGGCGTCGTCGCGGCGGCGGTGTTCATCGGCGTCACGATCGCCTCGATGCTGCGGCTCGCCCGGCATCGGCAGGCGCTCGTCGAGGATCTCGGCCATCCGGTCCGTCATGCGTTCGTCGCGGCGTTTCCGATCTCGATCCTGCTGCTGGCGACACTCGCGGTCGCGTTCGGCGGGCCGCAGCCGGCGGCCGCCGGCCTGTGGCTGCTGGGACTGGTGCTGCAGTTCGGCTGCACGTCGTGGGTGCTGTCGCGCGTGCTGATGCGCGGGGTGGCCTGGCCGGCGATGACCCCGGTGATGTTCATCCCGATCGTCGGCAACGTCGTCGTGCCGCTCGGTGGCGCGGCGCTCGGCCGCAGCGACGTCTCCTGGCTCTTCTTCGGCATCGGCGCCTTCCTGTGGCCGGTGTTCCTGACGCTGGTGCTTGCGAGGACCGCGCAGTCGCCGCTGCCCGACCGGCTGCTGCCTGCCTGGTTCGTGCCGGTCGCGCCGCCGGCGGTCATCGGGCTGTCGCTGATCGCCCTCGGTCATCCCGGTCCCCCGGCGCTGGCGATGTTCGGCATCGCGGTGCTGTTCCTGGCGATCGCGCTGCTGATGCTGCCGCGCATCGCCGCGCAGCCGTTCGGCATGCCCTGGTGGGCGATGTCGTTCCCGCTCGCCGCGGTCAGCACGCTGGGCCTGCGACTGGCCGACGTCAACCCGGCCTTCCGGCTGCCGGCGCAGGCGCTGCTGGCGCTGACGTCGGTGGTGGTGCTCTACCTGACCTTGTCCACGGTACGCGGTTTGCGTGCCGGCACGCTGCTGGTCCCCGAGACGATCGCGATCACTCCCGTCCGCGGTGACGCGGTCGCCGGCCCGAAAGGCATTGCATGAGCGAACAGATGAACGACGACACGAATCCGGTGCGCCTCAGCGACGTGCAGGCACGCGATGACATCGCCAAGCGACTGCGGCGGGTCGAGGGCCAGCTGCGCGGGGTGATCCGGATGGTCGAGGAGGGCGCCAACTGCCGGGATGTCGCGCAGCAGATGAGTGCGGCGCGCAAGGCACTCGACAGCGTCTATTCGCGGATGACGATCTGCTACCTCGAGCAGGAACTCGCTTCGGCCGCCGAGAAGGACCCGCGGGTGGAGAGGGCGATCGGCGAGGTGGCGGTGCTGCTCAGCCGGTTCTGACGGGAACGGTCGCGGCCGCGGGCGCGACGGCTATCGTGACGGCCGTGCTCCCGGTTCCGCCGCCCCGGACGGCCCGGTGTGCACCGGCGGCTCCGGCTCCGCCTCGGGTTCCGGTGCCGGTGCCGTCCCGCCGTGGGCCCACAGGTACAGCGCCGGCAGCACCAGCAGCGTCAGCATCGTCGCCGAGATCAATCCGCCGATGATGACCACCGCGAGCGGTCGCTGCGTCTCCGCGCCGATCGCGTGTGACAGCGCCATCGGCAGCATCCCGAAGCTGGCCAGCAGCGCGGTCATCAGCACCGTGCGCAGCCGGTCCAGCGAGCCGCGGAACACCGCGTGATAGAGGTCGTCGCCGTGTGAACGCAGATGTCCGAAGTGCGA
Organism: uncultured Burkholderiales bacterium; assembly: GCA_902826305.1. Lineage (GTDB taxonomy): Bacteria > Pseudomonadota > Gammaproteobacteria > Burkholderiales > Burkholderiaceae_E > CADEEH01. The sequence continues at coordinate 44 of CADEEH010000181.1, read as the reverse complement.
CAGCATCACGACGCCGTTGAGCACCGCCTGGCCGAACAGCGCGA
>CADEEH010000180.1 GCA_902826305.1 uncultured Burkholderiales bacterium | reverse complement strand
CCTACGAAGGCGCCGCCAAGGGCGGCACGGTCCGCACCTGGACCTGGCGCCAGGCTGCCGACGAGACGCGGCGCATGGCCACGCACCTGAAGAGCCTGGACCTGCCGCCGAACAGCCACATCGCGCTGATCTCCAAGAACACCGCGCACTGGATGATGGCCGACTGGGCGATCTGGATGGCCGGCCACGTGTCGGTGCCGCTGTACCCGACGCTGGCCGCCGAGACGATCCGCCAGATCCTCGTGCACAGCGAGAGCAAGCTGCTGTTCGTCGGCAAACTCGACGGCTGGGCGTCCATGCGGGCCGGCGTGCCGGCCGGGCTGCCATGCATCACGCTGCCGCTGTCGCCGAAGGACGCGGTGCCCGGCGCGCCGGCCTGGGACGACATCGTCGCCAAGAGCGCGCCGCTCGCCGAGAATCCGGTGCGCGCCGAGGACGAACTGGCGACCATCATCTACACGTCGGGCACCACCGGTGCGCCCAAGGGTGTGATGCACACCTTCGGCAACCTGGCGCGAGCGGTCGAGGCGGGGATCGAGCGCATCCCGCTCAACCAGAGCGCGCGTGTGCTCAGCTACCTGCCGCTGTCACACGTCGTCGAGCGGCTGCTGGTCGAGCACGGCCTGCTGACCTCGGGCATGGAGCTGTTCTTCGCCGAGAGCCTGGAGACCTTCGCGATCGACATGCAGCGCGCGCGGCCGACGGTGTTCTTCTCGGTCCCGCGGCTGTGGGTCAAGTTCCAGCATGGCGTCAACCACAAGATGCCGCAGGCCAAGCTCGACCGGTTGCTGAAGATCCCGCTGGTGAGCACGCTGGTGCGCAGGAAGATCCTGAAGGCGCTGGGGCTGGACCAATGCCACTTCGCGGTCGGCGGCGCCGCGCCGATGCCGCCGGAGCTGCTGAACTGGTACGCGCGCCTGGGCCTGCCGGTCAACGAGGGCTACGGCATGACCGAGAACTGCGCGGCCACACACATCACGGAGTCCGGCAAGCCGCGCCCCGGCACCGTCGGCCGGCCGTACACCGGCGTGTCGTGCCGCATCGATCCGGACAACGGCGAGATCCAGTGCAAGACGCCGTGGACCATGACCGGCTACTACAAGGAGCCGGAGATGAGCCGCGCGGTGATGACCGACGACGGCTACCTCAAGACCGGCGACAAGGGCGCGGTCGACGCCGAGGGCAACCTGAAGATCACCGGCCGCGTGAAGGACCTGTTCAAGACCAGCAAGGGCAAGTACGTCGCGCCCGCGCCGATCGAGGACCGCCTGGTGATGCACGAGTGCGTCGAGGCCTGTGTCGTGACCGGCGCCAACCTGGGTCAGCCGCTGGGCATCGCGATGCTCAATGCCGAGGCGATCGCCAAGGCCGGCAGCAGCGCCGGCCGGCAGGAGATCGAGGCCGCGCTGGCGAGCCACCTGGCCGCGATCAACCCGCAGCTCGACCCACACGAACAGATCGACTGCCTGGTGCTGGTGACCGAACCCTGGAGCGTGGACAACGGATTCATCACGCCCACCTTCAAGGTCAAACGCAATCGGATCGAGGAAGCCTACGGCCCGAAATACGAGGCCTGGGTCGGCTCGGGGAAGAAGGTGGTCTGGCAGAAGTAGCGCAGCGGCGCGGCCGCCGGGCGCAAACGTCCGTGCAGTGGCGCCTCAGGCGGCGCGCACCCGCTGCGCGACCGGATCGATCGTCGCCCGCGTAAACCGCTCGAGCCCTTCAGACAACACGTCACTGGCCGCAGCCGCCTCATCCGCATTGCCACGCTCGATCGCCGCGGCCAGGTCGATGTGCAGCCGCGCCACCGACAGCAGCTCGCCACCTGCGTGATGACGGTTCGCATACCAGAAGCGCCGGATCTGAGGCTCCAGATCATCGAGCGCCTGTGCGACGAAATCGTTCTGCGCGCAGTCCGCAAGCTGCGGATGGAAGGCCTGGTCGGCGGCGAGGTAGCTCAGCTCGTCACCCGACCCGGCCGCGGCGGCCATCGTTCGCGCGGTCTGAACGAGCCGGGCTCGTTGCTCCGGTAGCGCGCGCAGCGCGGCCAGGCGCGCCACCAGGCGGGCGATCACGGAGCGCAACTCGAGCAGCCGAAGCTGGCTGGTCACGCTGATCTCGGTGGCGATGAACCCGCGTCGCGGCAGCACCGCCACCAATCCCGATCGGGACAGGCGGCTGATGGCCTCGCCGACGGGCGTGCGGCTGATGCCCAGGCGCTTGGCGAGGTCGAGCTCGGACATCAGCGCGCCGGGCGGGATCTCCAGCGTGACCAGCATCTCCTCGATCTGGCGATAGGCGCGTTCGGCCAGTGTGCCGCCAGCATCGACCGGGGTCCTGGTCGTCCCGGCACTGCCGGCACGGCGCGGCACACGGCGCGGCGCGGGGCGCGCGCGGGTTTTGGAGGTCGTCTTGGCGGTGGGCTTCGAGGGCATCCGACCATTGTAGAACGCCAGGGCCACCGGTGATGAGGGTTTTGTTGCATGCTGCTGGAATACTAGCTACATTCAAACTGCATGCGGCAGGCATCCGGCCGGCGGCGGAAGCGGGAAAGGCGATGTGATGGAAGCGCAAGAACGGGCAGCGGAACGCAAGGCGGCGTGCCGGGCGCTGCTGGAGCAGGTGCGGTCGATCGAGGCTGAGGCACGCGGCGCCTTTCCCGGCCCGGCGCTGCGCGATGCGCTGCTGGACTTCGCCGACCGCCATCGCGCGCTGCTTCCCGACGACGACTTCGAGCTGCCGCGCGCACACGGCCGCATGCACGCACTTTCGGACGGGTTGGACACGCCCTACGGCCTGTACATCCACGTCGCCCGGCCCGGCAAGGAGGCGGAGCCGCACTGCCACGGTCTCTGGAGCGTCGGTGTCGGCCTGGCCGGCCGCGAGGTCAACCGTTTCTGGCGCGTCACTGAGCAAAGCTCGGCCACCCGGGCGCGCGTCGAGGAGACGCACTCGATCACGCTGGCCCCGGGCACTGGCATGGTGATGTCGGAGCACGATCTGCACAGCACGTTCGTGCTCGAAGGCGGGGAGGCACGCATCCTGAACCTGTTCGCGCGGCCCTTCGAGCAGTTCCCCCGTGTCGTCTTCTACCACCCGAAGTGGGGCACCCGCAGGGCACTGCCGCAGGCCAGCGGCCGAACCTTGCGCGGCGACTGACCCGAGCCGCCCCGGCCGACACCTGCAGGAGCACCCACGTGACCCACCGGATCCTCGTCACCAACGCCGACCGGACGATCGACTGCGCCGAGCAGTCGACGATCCTGGCCGCCGCCGTCGACGCCGGCATCGATTTCCCCTACGGCTGCGCCAGCGGCAACTGCGGGCTGTGCATGTGCAAGCTCGTCAAGGGGCAGGTGCAGTTGCTGCCCTATGGCGACGGGGCGTTGGGCCCTGCCCAGGAACGCCGCGGCATGACGCTCGCATGCCGCGCCATGCCACGGTCCGACCTCGAGGTGTCGTGGCTCGCCAATCCCGACTTCGATTGACCCCATCCCACCCGTCGCGAGGAAGCATCATGGAACGTCGTACGTTTCTCAGGAAGGCTTCGGCGGCAGGAGCCGCCGTGCCGGTCGTCGCCGCGCCGGCAATCCTGCACGCGCAACCCGTGGTGCGATGGCGTGTCGCGTCGAGCTTCCCGAAGACACTCGACACGATCTACGGCGCGGCCGAGGTCGTCTCACGACGGGTGGCCGCGATGACCGACGGCAAGTTCCAGATCAGCGTGCATGCGGCCGGTGAACTGGTGCCGGCGCCGCAGGTGCTCGATGCCGTCCAGCAAGGCACGGTCGAAGCCGGCCACACCGCCCTGTCGGCCTACTTCGGCAAGGACCCGACCTGGGCCTTCGGCATGGGTATGCCCTACGGGATGAATTCGCGTCAGTACACGGCCTGGTGGCTGCACCTCGGCGGCGAGAAGCTGTTCAACGAATACGCCAATCGCGCCGCGGGCGTGACCGCGATCCTGTGCGGCAACACCGGCGCGCCGATGGGCGGATGGTTCCGCCGGGAGATCCAGTCGGTCGATGACCTGAACGGATTGAAGTTCCGCATCGGCGGCCTGGCCGGCGTGGTGATGACACGGCTCGGCGTGACGCCGCAGATGATCGCCGGCGGCGAGATCTACACGGCGCTTGAACGCGGAACCGTCGATGCGGTCGAGTGGATCGGCCCGCATGACGACGAGAAGCTCGGCTTTCACCGGGTCGCCAAGTTCTACTACACGCCCGGCATGATGAAGGGTTCACCGGCGATCCAGATGGTCGCCAACGCCAAGGCGCTGGCCGCGCTGCCGCCCGAGTACCGGGAGTGCCTGACGACGGCCTGCCATGAAGCCAACACCTACATGCTGTCGAAATACGACGCGAGCAACATGACGGCGCTCAAGCGGATGCTGGCCGGCGGTGTCCAGTTGCGGCAGTTCCCGAAGGCCGTCCTCGATGCCTGCCACAAGGCGACGCAGGAGGTGTATGCGGAACTGTCGGCCAGGAACGCCGACTTCAAGAAGCTGCACGATCATCACTTCGCCGCGCAGACCGAGCTGATCGCATGGTCCCGGGTCGTCGAGAATCCGTATGACGACTACATGGCCGGGACGACGGCCCGCAGGTCCTGACGGGGCGGCGCGCTACCTACGAGAATTGGATGCGCCATCGGCGGATTGAACCGACCTGCCGCCCGCTGTAGGATGGCCCCCGTCCAGACGATTCGGGGAGCGCCGTTCGATGAAACCGTTGATGACGAGCAGCCTGGTGCTTGTGGTGATCGTCGGCTCCGCCCAGGCGGCCGAGTGGATCCAGGCGGAGGTGGTCACGGTGACCCCCATCCTGCATCAGGAGATGAAGCCTGTCTCGGTACGCCATTGCCGCGAGGTGGAAGTGGTGACCCAGCACAAGGAGACCCTGGGGCCCTCCATCGCTGGCGCGATCATTGGTGGTCTGCTGGGCAGCCAGATCGGAAAGGGTCGTGGTCGCACAGTGGCAACGGGCGTGGGCGCCGCAGCCGGCGTGGGTATCGCCCAATCGATGACGACACCGACCGAACACACGGTGATCAAGGAAAAGTGCGACCACGCCGTGCACTATGAATCGGTGGAAGTCGAGCGGTACGAAGTCGTTTACCGACTCAACGGTCAGCAATTCGTCACCACGATGGACCAACGACCCGGCCCGACGATCAAGGTCAACTTGAAGCCGATCTAGGCGCAGCCTTCCCGCGCCTGGGCCGGGCCGCCGGCAGGTCCCGATCCAGCAGGCAATCGATGAACCCGGTCAGGGCGTGCTGCGGATGCCGGCGGTGGGGGTAGTACAGGTAGAAGCCGGGCCGGGTGATGGACCAGTCCTCGAGCACCCTCACGAGGTCGCCCGCGGCCAAGGCCTCGTCCACGAGTTCCTCGTCGAAGGCGTACAGGATGCCCAGGCCCTGCAAGGCCGCCCTGGCGCCCAGACGGGCCTGGTTCGTCACCAGCGGTCCGCGTACCTCGATCTCCTGCCGCCGGCCCTTCTTCTGGAATTCCCATCGGTAGGTCTGTCCGTCGGCCTGCAGGCGCCAGTTGATGCAGGCATGGCCATGCAGGTCGGACGGTGATCGAGGTGTGCCCGCCCGCGCGAGGTAGGCAGGTGCGGCCACCGCCTTCATCGTCACATCGGGCGTGAGCCGGATCGAGATCATGTCCTTCTCGAGGCGCCCGCCGACGCGGATCCCCGCATCGAAGCGGCTGCCGACGACATCCCGCAGCGCGTCGTCCACCACGATGTCGAGCAGCACATCGGGGTGGGCGCGATGGAATCGGCCCAGGCGCGGGGCGACGAGCTGCCGCACGGCCATGGCAGGCGCGTTGATGCGCAGCGTGCCGGACGTCCTGCCGGCTGCCGCCGTCGCTTCGGCCACGGCGGCCTCCATGTCCTGCATCAACGGCTCGAAACGAGCGTAAAGCTGTGCGCCGATGGCGGTGGGCGCCACGCTGCGGGTGGTGCGGTTGAGCAGACGTACCCCCAGTCGCGCCTCGAGCTGGCGGATGGTCTGGCTCAGCGCCGACGGTGACAGGCCCAGATGCTCGGCCGCGCGCGCGAAGCTGCTGCGTTCGACCACGGCCGCGAAGGCTTTCAGTTCCGCGAAGTCTGACCCGCGCATTCTGTGTCGTTTTCTGAATAAGGCATGAAGATTCTAGGCGATTCACTCATCAGTTGACAGGGCGCATCCTGCCGCCATCACCCACGGAGGATGCCTGCGATGAATATCCCGAACCTGCCCGATCCGATTGTCGCCACCATCTCGGCCGACCGCCCTGGCGGCCGGTCCGATCGCGTCGCCGGAGATCACACGATGAACTTCGATCTGCAATTGCGGGGCCAGCGCGCCCTCGTGACGGGCGGCACGAAAGGGGCGGGTGCTGCATTGGTCCAGCGGCTCGTCGAGCTTGGCATGGACGTCATCGCCACGGCCCGCGCCTTGCCGGCAGACCCCGTGGCCGGCGTGCACTACGTGACGGCCGATCTCGGCACCGCGTCGGGCACCGCCGCGCTCGCCGACGAGGTGCGCCGACGCTGGGACGGTCTCGATGTCATCGTCCATGTCCTCGGTGGATCGTCGTCACCCGGTGGCGGCTTCGCCGCACTGACCGACGACCACTGGGCGCAGGAGCTGGCGCAGAACCTGATGCCGGCCGTTCGGATCGACCGCGCCCTCTTGCCCGGCATGCTGGCGCGGGGCTCGGGTGTCATCGTGCACGTCAGTTCGATCCAACGCGTGCTGCCGCTCCCGGAGTCCACCATCGCCTATGCCGCGGCCAAGGCGGCGTTGTCGACCTACAGCAAGGCTTTGTCCAAGGAAGTGACGCCGCAAGGTGTGCGTGTCCTGCGCGTGTCACCGGGTTGGATCGAAACCGAAGCCGCCATCGCGATGACCCGGCGGGTCGCCGAGCGGGCCGGCACCGACGACGAAGGCGGCAGGCGCCTGATCATGCAGTCGCTGGGCGGGATTCCGCTGGGCCGTCCCGCCCTGCCGATGGAGGTCGCCGACCTGATCGCCTTCCTGGTCTCGCCGCGCGCCGGCTCCATTTCGGGATCGGAACACCTGATCGACGGCGGCACGGTGCCGACGGTGTAGCGCGATCTCGTCACTCACGACGCCGGATCGACGGCCGACGCCCGCAACTGCTCGACCTCGGCTTCAAGCGCGGCAATGCGTTCGTCGCGGGACCGGATCGCGGCGGCCACATCGGCCGCCTCGAAACGCTGCGGAATGTGCTGCGGGCAGTTCACGTCCCATGCGGTGACGGTGAACAGCACCACCTGCTCCGGCCTCGCGCGGTAGCCCTCAGGCATCAGATCACGAAGCAGCGCCTCGTCGCCATCCACCACGCGCGCCGTGCCCCACACCTTGATGCGGCGCCGCTGCGCATAGTCGATCAGGAACAGTTGTGCCTTCGGGTTTTCTTCGAGGTTGCCCTGGGTGATGTACTGGCGGTTGCCTGCGAAGTCCACAAAGGCGATCGTGTGCTCATCGAGCACCCGCAGGAACCCTGCAGGACCCCCGCGGTGCTGGATGTAAGGCTGTCCCTCGGCGTTGGCCGTCGCGAGGAACACGCTGGTCTGGGCCTCGATCTCGGCCTTCAGTTCGGCGGTGATGGATGACTCCCAGGAGCCTCCCGCTTCCATGCGCGCGTAGGCCGGGCGCGAGCCCTTGCGAGTCTGGATCGCCTTCACCGTGTCGGTGAACGCCACGTCGCTGGCGTAGGTCCTGGTGTCGGCCACGGGAAGCGGGCGCGCCGATTCGGTGGCGTCGATGGGGGCGGGCGTGACGAGGCGGGACATGGATGATCGTCTCCAGGGGTGATGAAGACAATGTAGATACTCCCATTCGTGCGGACTAGACTGCAGGATCGCGAATCTCCCTCCCAATATCCGGAACAATGGACCGCCTTGACGCCATGTCCGTGTTTGCCGCAATCGTCGACGGGGGCAGCCTGTCGTCCGCCGGCCGGCGCCTGAACCTGCCGCTGGCCACCGTGAGCCGCAAACTCGCCGACCTGGAGGCGCACCTCAAGACGCGCCTTCTCACACGCTCGACCCGCAAGCTCGTGCTGACCGATGCGGGTCGCGACTATCTGGACGCGTGCCGACAGATCCTGGAGCAGGTCGAGGAGGCCGAGCGCGCTGCGTCCGGGGCCTACGCCAAGGTCAAAGGCCAGATCGTCGTGGCCGCCCCGATCGTCTTCGGTCGCCTGCATGTGGTGCCGGTGGCCGCGGCCTTCCTGGAAGCGCACCCCGAGGTCGACATGCACCTGCGCCTGGGCGACCGCAACGTCAACCTCATCGAAGAACATGTCGACGCGGCGCTGCGCATCGGCACCTTGCCGGACAGCAATCTCGTCGCGACGCAGGTGGGATCGATCCGCCGCATCGTATGCGCGAGCCCGGCCTACCTGAAGCGGTTCGGCACGCCGCAAGCGCTGGACGACCTCCCGGCGCACCGTTGCATCACCTTCCACGGCCTGGAGGCTGCAAGCGCCTGGATCTTCGCCGGCGCCGATGGGCGGAAACGTCAGGTACGTGTGCACTCGCGCATGACCGTCTCCACGGCCGATGCCGCCATCGAGGCCGCTTTTCTCGGCCTGGGCCTGACACGGGTGCTGTCCTACCAGGTGGTCGACGCGTTGCAGGACGGCAGGCTCGTTCGCCTGCTGATCGACCACGAGTCTCCCGCGGTTCCCGCGAGCCTGATCTACCCGGGGCAGGGACGGCTGCCGATGAAGACCCGCGCCTTCATCGACTTCGCCGCCGGGCGGTTGCGCGAACGGCTTGGCAGCGCTTACCGATCCAGCCCCGCGAACCGCTCCAGATGATGATCGAGATCCCCCAGCTGCAACCCGATCATCGTCAGCCGCTTGAACGCATGACTGACCTTCAGCTCCTGGGTCATGCCCATGCCACCGTGCAACTGGATCGCCTCCTGCCCGACGTGCCGGCAGGCCTGCGCGATCCGGATCTTGGCGGCTGACACGACGCGTGCACGCTCCTTCGCGTCGACCTCGCCGCGTGCGGCCGCGTCCACCCGTGTGCACGCGAGGTAACTCATCGATCGCGACTGCTCGGCGCTCATGGTCATGTCGACCATCCGGTGCTGCAGCGCCTGGAAGGTGCCGATCGGCACGCCGAACTGCTTGCGGGTCTTCAGGTACTCGAGGGTGGTGTCGTTGG
>CADEEH010000179.1 GCA_902826305.1 uncultured Burkholderiales bacterium | reverse complement strand
GTCGCGCTGCGCAAGCAGCTCGAGGCGATGCCCGATGGTGGTGTCGTCGTGATGTCGGTGCCGCTCGCGCCTTATCGCTGCCCGCCGGGTCCGTACGAGCGGGCGTGCCAGATCGCGTTCTACCTGAAGAGCGCCAAGCCGCGATCGAAGCTGATCGTGCTGGACGCCAATCCGCAGATCGTCTCCAAGGCCGGGCTGTTCATGCGCGCGTTCACCGGGCCCTACAAGGGCATCGTCGACTATCGCCCGAACGTCAAGGTCACCGAACTCGACGCCAAGGGCATGACGCTGGTCAGCGAGATCGGCGACAAGGTCAAGGGCGACGTGCTGAACCCGATCGTGCCGCAGCGCGCGGCCGACATCGCGCGCAAGACGGGGCTGATCAACGCGAACAATCGCTGGTGCCAGGTCGACTGGGTGACGATGGAGTCGACCGCCGCGCCCGGCATCCACGTGCTCGGCGACGCGACGTTGTCGGCACCGCTGATGCCGAAGTCGGGCCACATGGCCAACCAGCACGGCAAGACGGCGGCCGCGGCGATACTCGAAGCGTTCAACGGTCGGGCGCCGCAGCCGCAGATGATGGCCAACACCTGCTACAGCTTCGTCGACGACAAGAACGTGGTCCATGTCTCGTCGATCCACCAGTACGTCGCCGAGAAGAAGACGATGGAGACGGTGGCCGGCTCCGGCGGGCTGTCGGCGGAGGCGAACCTGCTCGAGGGCAACTACGCCAACGCCTGGGCTCGCAACATCTGGAACGACATGTTGACCTGACCTGTCGACTGGCCGCGCGGACCAGGGCCTGTCAACGGGCCCTGGTCCGCCCGGCTGTACGACTTCACGGACGGCGTCACGTTCTGCGGGTAAGGTGTACCGCACGGAAGGTGCGTCCATGACATGGCTCGATTCCCCTGATCCCCGGCGCCGGCTGGCCGGTTTCGCCCGTTCGACCGGGTCGGTGTTCGTGTTCGGGACGGTGCTCGCGGTTTCGGCCGCCGCCGCGGCCCCGGGCTCGAGCCCGGCCGCGCCCGCCACGACGCCTGCAACGCCCGGGGTGCTGTACAAGGTCACTCGTCCGGACGGCTCGGTCCTGTTCACCGATCAGGCACCGGACCGCCCCGGGATCGCCGTCGACCGGCTGCGGCTTCCGCGCACCGGGCCCGCACCCGCCGCGCCGTCGGCCGAGCAGTCGCGTCGCTACTGGGCCGAACAGGACAGGGCTTTCCAGGCCCGGCACGAAGCGCGGCGACAGGCCGACGAGGCACGCGAGGTCCGGCTGGCCGAGGAGCGCCGACGTGCCGGCCCGACGGCAGCCGAAGCCTGGCCGCCGCGCCGGGTGCGCCCGGCGCGACCGGTCTGGGGTTATCCGGCCTACCCGGTGGATATGCACCAATATGGGGCAAACTACGGGGTCGGCGGTTCAGTCGGAGTCGGCCCCGGCGCGGGCGCGCCCGGAGTAGCATCACCCTACACGTCGTCACCCGGCGCGGCCAACGGCCGCGGCGGAGGGTTCATCGGAAGCGGCTTCGCGACTTCCACCCGATGACTCCCGGATCCCCTTCCCATGAATGCTCTCGATCAGCTCAAGCGATATACGGTTGTCGTCGCCGACACCGGTGACTTCAACGCGATGCGCGCCTACACCCCGCGCGACGCGACCACCAATCCGACCCTGATCCTGAAGGCGGTCCAGAAACCCGAGTACCGGGGTCTGCTGGTGGAGACGGTCGCGCGTCACGCCGACGAAGGCCCGGCGGCGATCACCGACCGGCTGCTGGTGCGCTTCGGCACCGAGATCCTGTCGATCGTGCCCGGGCGCGTATCGACCGAGGTCGATGCCCGACTGTCGTTCGACGAGGAGGGCACGGTCGCCAGGGCACACGCGCTGATTGCGCTGTACCGCGAGGCGGGTGTGCCGATCGAACGGGTGCTGGTCAAGATCGCCGCGACGTGGGAGGGCATCCGCGCCGCCGAACGGTTGGAGAACGAAGGCATCCACTGCAACCTGACGCTGCTGTTCTCGTTTCCCCAGGCGGTCGCCTGTGCCGACGCGGGGGTGACGTTGATCTCGCCCTTCGTCGGCCGGATCTACGACTGGTATCGCAAGCGCGACAACCGCGACTTCCAGGGCGACGAGGATCCGGGCGTGTTGTCGGTGCGGCGGATCTACGACTACTTCAAGCGCTTCGGTTATCCGACCGAGGTGATGGGCGCGAGCTTTCGCAACGTCGGCCAGATCATCTCGCTGGCTGGGTGCGACCTGCTGACGATCAGTCCTGAGCTGCTCGAGCAGCTGAGCGCCGGTGATGCACGGATCGAGCGCCGACTCGACCCCGCGCACGCGCGTGGGCAATCGATCGAGCGTGTCCGCTTCGACGAGAAACACTTCCGCTTCGAGCTCAACGAGGATGCGATGGCCAGCGACAAGCTCGCCGAAGGCATCCGTGCGTTCGTCGCCGATGCCCGACGGCTGGACGAGCTCGTCGTCGCGGCGCGGTCGATGCCCGCCTAGCCCGACCCGGCCCAGATCCTTGAACCCCGAACACCATCAGACAGCAAGAGAACGCAGCGATGAAATCGCCGATGCCCCGAACCCCGTTCGATCCGGCCCGTGCAGCGGCCCGCGACGAACCGGTGGATGCCGATGAGGACTTCTCCCTCGACCACGACTACAACGAGGAGTACGAGCGCGAACACGACAGCGGCAGCGACCCGGACGGACCTCGCGACCATCCGCGTGGCCCGCAGCCGGGGCGCAAGGGCCGTTCCCGCCGGCCCGGTGGCGGCAAGCCGACCGGCTGAGACGGGTCAGGCGTCGCCGAGGACCGGCGCGGCCGACGGGTTGGTCGCGACCGACGACGCATGGGCGGCCAGCCAGCCGTCGATCTCGCGCGGCGGCATCGGTCGGGCGAACAGGTAACCCTGCGCACACAAGGCGCCGAGCGCGCGGATGCGGGCACGGATCGCCTCGGTCTCGACGCCTTCGACCACCACTTCCAGGCCGAGGCTGCGGCTCATCGACAATACGGCCGAGATGATGGTCTCGCCGCCGTTGTCGAGGTCGCGGACGAACGAGCGGTCGACCTTGAGCGTGTGCACCGGGAACCGCTGCAGATACGACAGCGACGAGTAGCCGGCGCCGAAGTCGTCGATCGAGATGCGTACGCCGCGGCGGCGGATCGCCCGCAGCGTCGCGAGCACCTGGTCGGTGTCCTCGGCGAACACCGATTCGGTCAGTTCGATCTCCAGCGCGCGCGGGTCGAGCCCGCTGTCGGCGAGTGCCTCGTCCAGTACGGCCAGGAAGTCGCCCTGGCTGAACTGACGGACCGACACGTTGACGGCGACCCGCTCGCAGCGGTCGCCGACGAAACGCCGGGCCTCGCGGCACGCACGACGCAGCACCCAGGCACCCAGCCGCACGATGTGCCCACTTTCCTCGGCGAGTGCGACGAATCGCGCCGGCGGAATGTTGCCCAGCGTCGGATGTCGCCACCGCACCAGCGCCTCGAAGGCATGCACCCGTCCGTCGGCCAGATCGACGATCGGCTGGTAATGCAGTTCGAGTGCATCGGTGTCGATCGCGCGCCGCAGCGCCTGCATCAGCTCGTGCCGCTCCTCGGCCAGCGCACCCCACTCGGCGCGATAGGCGCAGGTGACACCGCCGCCCTGCTGCTTGGCATGGAACACCGCCATGTCGGCCAGGCGCACGATCTGCTCGGGATTCGTCCCGTCGGCCGGATGGCGGGCGACGCCGATGGTCGCACCGATCTGCACCGGCCCGTGATCGAGCTCGATCGGCGCACTCAGCGCCGCGATCAACCTGTCGCCCCAGGCGAGATCGGCCGCCTCGTCGTCGTCATCGTCCGGCCGGCGGACGATGACGAACTCGTCGCCACCCCAGCGCGCGACACACAGCGCGCGGGCCGCGACCGCGCGCATCCGCTGCGCCAGCACACGCAGCACCCGGTCGCCGGTCGCATGGCCGAGTCCGTCGTTCAGTTCCTTGAATCGGTCGAGGTCGATGAAATACACGACGAATCGGGACTGCCCTGAGTCGGCCTGCGCTGGCGCGGCGGCGTTGAGCACCGCGTTCAGACGTGACCGGTTCGCCAGCGCGGTCAGCGGATCCTCGTTGGCCAGCCGCTCGAGCCGCTCCTGGTAGCTCTTGCGCTCCTCGATCTCCTTCTCCAGCAGCATCGTGCGTCGGCGGACCGTGTGTTCGAGCCGTTCGTTGGCCGCGATCTGGGCCTGGCGGCTGTGCTCGAGCTCGGTGTTGAGCGTGCGCATCCGCGCCTCGCGGTCGACCGCTTCGACGAACAGGTTGGCGTTCTCGCGCGCGAGCCGGATCGCCTCGCGGATCGAACCCGACGCCATCCGGACCGTGCCGAACGACAACACGACGTAGATCAGGGACAACGCACCCAGCATCAGGTCGGCGCGGGTGTCACCGGCGAACAGCGCCACGGCCATCGGCACCAGCATCAGCATCGTGTAGGTCATCGCCAGCCAGGGCAGCGAGGCCAGCACCGTCATGCCACCGGTCGCGAACGCGGTGACCACCGTCGACACCAGCGTCTGCTCGTGCGAGGGCAGGTCGCGGTAGAACAGCAGCACGAACGCTGCCCAGCACAGGCCGGTCAGAACGATGCCGGCGGCGAAACGGACAAGGAAGGCCGGCGAGGCATCCAGGCGCAGCACCGGATCGCGGGGAAAACGCCAGACGTTCCAGGCCCGGAAGCCGAGCACCGCGATCACCGAGGCCAGCCAGGCGTCGAACGTGGCGGGGTGCCCGGCCGGTGCGGCGGCCACGGCGACGACAAGCGTCGCCACCAGCGTCATCACGATCGCCATCGGCGCCTGCCGGTGGAGAAGTGTGGCTGTGTCCGAGCGGAGCTGGCGCGCCAGAGGGTCGCCGGATGGGAACTTCGGTTCCATCACCGGTTTTCGGTCCCTGGCCGCCTGACTTGATGGCCGCGGCTGCCCGCCGGTCGGCGCTGCGCGGCTCGGTGTCGGCCGTCGGGCCGGGTCGGCGTCCTGGTCGCGGGAGCCCGGGTCGGGGTCGGCCGCGGGAGCCCCGGGGCCGGCGTCCGGCCGCGGGAGCCCGAGGGGTCAGCGCTGGCCGGTGCTGCCGAAGCCGCCGTCACCCCGGGTGCTGGCGTCGAACGAGTCGACGATGTTCAACTCGGCCTGCACCACCGGCACGATCACCAGTTGGGCGATCCGGTCCATCGGCTGGATCACGTAGCCGTGCTGGCTCCGGTTCCAGCAGGAGACCATCAGCTGCCCCTGGTAGTCCGAATCGATCAGTCCGACCAGGTTGCCCAGCACGATGCCGTGTTTGTGACCCAGCCCGGAACGCGGCAGCACCAGTGCCGCATAACCGGGGTCGGCGAGGTGGATCGCGAGTCCTGAAGGCACCAGCGAGGTCGCACCCGGGGCGATCTCGATCGGCGCCGTGATGCACGCGCGCAGGTCGAGCCCGGCACTGCCGGCGGTGGCATAGGCCGGCGGCTTCGCGTGCAGGCGCTCGTCGAGGATCCTGATGTCGAGTTTCATCCGTGGGCGGGGACAAGGGGTGGAGGGCGTGGCCTGCCCGAAGCTACCTGCGGGCGGCGGAGGTCTGCCTGCGCATCGCGACACCGATCGCGATCAGCACGAAACCGAGGAATCCGGCCGGAAACGGCAACACGCTGCCGAGCAGGATCGAGCCGACGATCAGCACGAAGCCGGCGATCATCAGCCAGCGCGCCAGTCCGGGCGGCGCCACCGCAGCGGCCTTGCCACCGATGGCGCCGACACCTCGTGCCGGTGCGCGCGATCGGGGCGGCGGGCCCGGGGGCTGCGCCGGCGGCCTGTTCCGACTGCTCTGGTCCGGTGCCGGCGCGGGTGAGGGTGGCGAGGGCGGATCGCTGGCCGCCTCGAGCGCCTGAGCCGACGACGGTTCGGCGCCGCTGCCCCAGGCCATCGACCCGGACCGCGGCGCATCGGGGCCGCGATGCAGCGCACGCGCCGAACTCTCGACCATCTCCTCGACGTAGCGCGCATAGTCGCCGTCGCGCGGACCGTTGGCGTGTGGATTCGAGGCCTGCGGATTCATCGGCGGCTCCGGTCGTTCGACGGCGGCAGGCGCGCGGCGATGTCCTCGACCAGTGCCCGCGCGAGTTCGTGTTTGCCGGCACGAGGCAGCCGGCGCGTGGCCCGCTCGTCGATCAGCAGCAGTTCGTTGTCGTCGCGACCGAACGTCTGGTGGCCGATGTTGGCGACCAGCAGCGGCACGTTGCGGCGCCGGCGCTTGTCCTGGCCGTTGCGCTCGAGGTCTTCACTCTCGGCGGCAAAACCGACGCAGAAGGGAGGATCCGTGGCACCCGCGACCGCGGCGAGGATGTCGGGATTGAGCACCAGTTCCAGTGCCGGCAGCGTCGCGCCGTCGCGTTTCTTCAGCTTCGATCCGCTCGGCGTGGCGGCGCGCCAGTCGGCAACCGCGGCGACCGCGATGAACAGGTCGGGCCGGCCCTGCGCGGTCGTTGCCTCGGACCTCGATCGGGTGCCCGCCGGCGACGACTCGATCGCACAGGCCTGCATCACCGCGTCGTGCATCTGCTGCGCGGTGGACACGTCGATCCGGCGCACGCCGGCCGGCGTCGGCAACGTCGTCGGCCCGGCGACCAGCGTCACCTCGGCGCCCGCGTGCCGGCAGGCACGTGCGATCGCGAATCCCATCTTGCCCGATGACAGGTTGGTGATCCCGCGCACCGGATCGATCGGTTCGAACGTGGGTCCGGCCGTGAGCACGACACGGCGTCCGGCGAGCCGCTTCGGCGTGAAGAACGCAACCAGCTCCTCGACGATCGCCAGCGGCTCCATCATCCGCCCGGCGCCGACCTCGCCGCAGGCCTGGTCGCCGCTGTCCGGTCCGAGGACCGTCACGCCGTCCTCGATGACCCGGGCGACGTTGCGCTGCGTGGCCGGCTGGCCCCACATCTGCCGGTTCATCGCCGGGGCGACCAGCAGCGGACATTCGCGCGCGAGCGCGGTGGTCGACAACAGGTCGTCGGCCAACCCGTGAGCGAGCTTCGCGACGAAGTCGGCGGTGGCCGGCGCGACCAGCAGCCCGTCGGCGCCGCGGGTCAGTTCGATGTGCGCCATCGCGTTGTCGACGCGCAGATCCCACGGATCGGTGAACACCGGCTGCCCCGACAGCGCCTGGAACGTCAGCGGCGTCACGAACTCGGTGGCGGCGCGGGTCATCACCACCTGGACGGTGGCGCCGGCACGCTGCAGTTCACGCACCAGTTCGGCCGACTTGTAGGCGGCGATGCCGCCGGTCACACCGAGCAGGATCCGACGCGATTGGAGCTCCATCCGGGCATTGTAGCCGCGGCTCCGCGGACCGCCGCGGCGGTGATGATCGGCTCCCCCCGCTGGAGGCGCCGGACCGACAGGCGTGGATGGCGGTCAGCTCCGGCGCACGCGTCGCAACTCGTCCAGGATCAGCAGCGCCGCGCCGACGGTGATCGCACTGTCGGCGACGTTGAAGGCCGGGAAATACGAGGTTCTGTAGTACGCGAGCAGGAAGTCGACGACTTCGCCGCGGGCGATCCGGTCGATCACGTTGCCGACCGCGCCGCCCAGGATCAGCGCGAGGCCGGCGGCGAACCACCGCTGCGAGCCGTGCCGCGCGAGCAGGTAGACGATGAACACGGTCGCCACCACGCCGATGCCGACGAAGAACCAGCGCTGCCAGCCGCCGGCGCCGGCGAGGAAACTGAACGCGGCGCCGCGGTTGTAGACCAGCGTCAGGTCGAACAGCCCCGGGATCACCGGCACCCGTTCGCCGAGCACGAAGCGGCCGACGACGATCGCCTTGGTCAGCTGGTCGACCACCACGATCAGCAGCGCCAGCGCCAGCCAGGGCGCCAGCGTCGAGCTCCGGGATGCGCGCGCCACCGGCCCGGGCTCAGGCGTGGCGGCGCGGCTCGCCCGCGCCGTACAGGTTCGACACGCAGCGGCCGCACAGCGCGGGGTGCGCGGCGTCGGCGCCGACGTCGATGCGGTAGTGCCAGCACCGATCACACTTGCGCTGACCACTCGGCTCGATCCCGATCGATTCGTCATCCGGCCCGCCGACCTGCTCGACCCGCGCCGACGAGGTGATCATCACGAAACGCAGGTCGTCGCCGAGCGCGGCCGCGGCCAGGTACCGGCCGCCGGACAGCCTGAGCGTGACCTCGGCCTGCAGCGACGAGCCGATCCGGCCCTCGCTGCGCAGCGACTCCAGGTGCCGCAGCACGTCGGCCCGGATCTCGCGCACGGTCGTCCAGCGTTCGACGAGCGGGTCGGGGTCGGGCACCGCGGGCAGGACCTGGTAGGTCTGCGTGAAGATCGTCTCGCCGCCGTCGCGCCAGGCCTGCGGCGCCAGCAGCGGCCACGCCTCCTCGGCGGTGAACGACAGGATCGGTGCCATGATCTTGAGCACCGTCTGCGCGATCAGGTGCAGTGCGGTCTGCGCGCTGCGCCGGGCCGGCGAATCGGCCGCGGTGGTGTACAGCCGGTCCTTCAGGATGTCGAGGTAGAACGCGCCCAGGTCCTCCGAGCAGAACGTCATCAGCTTGGCGACCTGCGAGTGGAACTCGTAGCGTTCGGCGTCGGCCTGCATCTGCCGGTGCCAGCGCCGGGTCATCTCGATCGCGTAGCGGTCGATCTCGAGCATCGCGTCGACCGGGACCGCGTCCTTCGACGGATCGAAGTCGGCGACGTTCGCGAGCAGGAAACGCAGCGTGTTGCGCACCCGGCGATACGCCTCGACGACCCGCTTGAGGATCTCGTCCGACAGCCCGATCTCGCCGGAGTAGTCCGTGCTGGCCACCCACAGGCGCAGGATCTCGGCACCCAGCTTGTCGTAGATCTCCTGCGGCTCGATGCCGTTGCCCAGCGACTTCGACATCTTGCGGCCCTGGCCGTCGACGACGAAGCCGTGGGTCAGGATCGAGCGGTACGGTGGCACGCCGTTGAGCATCGACGAGGTCAGCAGCGACGAGTGGAACCAGCCGCGGTGCTGGTCGCTGCCTTCCAGGTACATGTCGGCGGGGAACGCCGAGACGTCCGCGTGTGAGCCGCGCAGCACCGTCCGGTGGGTCATGCCGGAATCGAACCAGACGTCGATCGTGTCGCGGTTCTTCTCCCAGCGGCCGTCGTCGGTCTCGCCGACCGACGCGAGCAGCTCGCCGACCTCGATCCGCTGCCAGGCCTCGATGCCTTCCTTCTCGATCCGGCGGGCGACGAACTCGATCAGGTCCTGTGTCCTCGGATGCAGCTCGCCGCTGCGGCGGTCGATCAGGAACGCCATCGGCACGCCCCACTGGCGCTG
>CADEEH010000178.1 GCA_902826305.1 uncultured Burkholderiales bacterium | reverse complement strand
GCCGCGGCGACACGACCGTGGTCGATGCGTACCTGTCGCCGATCCTGCGCCGCTACGTCGAGCAGGTCGCCGGCGAGATGCCCGGTGTGCGCCTGTATTTCATGCAGTCCTCCGGCGGCCTGACCGATGCCCACGTGTTCCAGGGCAAGGACGCGATCCTGTCGGGACCGGCCGGCGGCATCGTCGGCATGGTGCGCACGGCGCTGACCGCGGACTTCGATCGCGTGATCGGCTTCGACATGGGCGGCACGTCCACCGATGTCAGCCACTTCGCCGGCGAGTTCGAACGCAGCTTCGAGGCGCAGGTGGCCGGCGTGCGGATGCGGGCGCCGATGATGAGCATCCACACGGTGGCTGCCGGCGGCGGCTCGATCCTGTCGTTCGACGGCGCGCGGATGCGGGTCGGTCCCGAGAGCGCCGGCGCCAATCCCGGGCCGGCGTGTTACCGCCGCGGCGGGCCGCTCGCGGTGACCGATGCCAACGTGATGCTCGGCAGGATCCAGCCGGCGTGGTTCCCGAAGGTGTTCGGCCCGACCGGCAACGAGGCGCTGGACCGCGACGTGGTCGTCGCCCGTTTCACCGACATGGCCGATGGCATCGCGACGGCCACCGGCACCTCGCGGTCACCCGAGGAGATCGCCGAAGGATTCATCGAGATCGCCGTCGGTGCGATGGCCAACGCGATCAAGCGCATCTCGGTGGCCCGCGGCTACGACGTGACCCGCTACACGCTGCAGTGTTTCGGCGGGGCCGGTGGCCAGCACGCGTGCCGGGTCGCCGACGCGCTCGGGATGACCCGCGTGTTCGTCCATCCGCTGGCCGGTGTGTTGTCGGCCTATGGCATGGGGCTCGCCGACCAGTCGGTGATCCGCGAGGAGGCGATCGAGCTCCCGCTCGAGCAGGCCACGACGCGGATCGAGGAACGTCTCAAAGACCTGGGCGGGCAGGCCGCGCAATCCTTGCAGCGGCAAGGACTCGCCGCCGAGCGGATCACGGTCCACCGGCGGGTGCACGTCCGCTACGCGGGAACCGATACCGCCCTGGCCGTGCCGCACGGCAGCGTCGGGGAGATCACGCAGTCGTTCGAGTCGGCGTATCGGCAGCGGTTCTCCTTCCTGATGGCCGATCGGCCGCTGGTCGTCGAGGCGGTTTCGGTGGAGGCGGTCGGGGCCGGCGAAGCGCCGGTGCGCGGCGAGGATCGCGCCGGGTCGTCCGGCGAGATGCCGTTCGAGCAGCAGGTGCCGATGTACGCAGGCGGCACATGGCATCGGGCGGCGATGGTCGAACGTTCGGCGGCGCGGCCCGGCATGTCCATCGACGGTCCGGCCGTGATCGCCGAGGCCAACGCGACCACGGTCATCGAGCCCGGCTGGCGGGCGCGCGTGACGCCCCAGGATCACCTGGTGCTCGAGCGTGTGCGGCCGCGCGAGGCACGGCAGGCGGTCGGCACCGAGGTCGACCCGGTGATGCTGGAGATCTTCAACAACCTGTTCATGAACATCGCCGAGCAGATGGGCCTGCAGCTGCAGAACACCGCGTACTCGGTGAACATCAAGGAGCGGCTCGACTTCTCGTGTGCGTTGTTCGACGCCGAGGGACAACTGATCGCCAACGCGCCCCACATGCCGGTGCACCTGGGTTCGATGAGTGAATCGATCCGCACCGTGATCGACGGCAATGCCGGCCGGATGCGACCGGGTGATGTCTATGCGCTCAACGATCCGTACCACGGCGGCACACACCTGCCCGACGTGACCGTGGTGACGCCGGTGTTCGATGCAACCGGGGCGACGATCCTGTTCTACGTCGGTTCGCGCGGGCACCACGCCGACATCGGGGGCGTGACGCCGGGTTCGATGCCGCCGTTCTCGACCCGGATCGAGGAGGAAGGTGTCCGTATCGACAACCTGAAGCTGGTCGAGGCCGGCCGGCTGCGCGAGTCGGTGATCATCGAACTGTTGTCGAGCGGACCCTATCCGTCGCGCAACCCGCAGCAGAACCTGGCCGACCTGAAGGCGCAGGTCGCCGCCAACGAGAAGGGCGCGCAGGAACTGCGCCGGATGGTCGCGCAGTTCGGGCTCGAGGTCGTGCAGGCGTACATGCGGCACGTGCAGGACAACGCCGAGGAATCGGTGCGGCGCGTGATCACGCGGCTGCGCGACGGCGAGTTCACGCTGCCGCTGGACAACGGGGCGAGCATCCGGGTCGCGATCCGTGTCGATGCCGCCACACGCAGCGCGCAGATCGACTTCAGCGGCACCTCGGCCCAGCTCGAGAACAACTTCAACGCACCGAAGGCCGTGTGCATGGCGGCGGTGCTGTACGTGTTCCGCACGCTGGTCGGCGACGACATCCCGCTGAACGCGGGCTGCATGAAGCCGCTGCGGGTGATCGTGCCCGAAGGATCGATGCTCAATCCGCGGCCGCCGGCGTCGGTAGTCGCCGGCAACGTCGAGACCTCGACCTGCGTGACCAACGCGTTGTACGGCGCGCTGGGAGCGATGGCCGCCGGCCAGCCGACGATGAACAACTTCACCTTCGGCGACGACATCCACCAGTACTACGAGACGATCGCCGGCGGCTCCGGTGCCGGTGACGGCTTCGACGGCACCGACGTCGTCCAGTGCCACATGACCAATTCTCGGCTGACCGATCCCGAGGTGCTGGAGTTCCGCTTCCCGGTGCTGCTCGAGAGCTTCGCCATCCGCCCTGGATCCGGCGGTCGCGGTCGCTGGCACGGAGGCGACGGCGGCGTCCGTCGCGTCCGTTTCCTCGCGCCGATGACCGCGTCGATCCTGTCCAACGGCCGCCGGCACGGGGCCTTCGGCATGGCCGGCGGCCAGCCGGGTGCGGTCGGGATCAATCGGGTGGAGCGGGCCGACGGGCGCATCGAGCCGCTCGGGCACATCGCCTCGGTGCCGATGCAGGCGGGCGACGTGTTCGTGATCGAGACGCCGGGCGGCGGAGGGTACGGGGCGGGCGGCTGATCCTCCGACCGTCGATCCGTCAAACCCGCCCGAACCGCGCGGCCGACCGTTCCCGGGCTCGCGCCGCCTCCACCTCCCGGTCCTTCGGCTCGGCCGTTGTCACCAGCGCGTCGATCAGCACCCGCGCACTGCGCGCGACGTCGTCGACGGCCCGCTCGAACGCCTGCCGGTTCGCCTGCGACGGGCTGTTGAAGCCGCTCAGCTTGCGCACGAACTGCAGCGATGCGGCGCGGATCTCCTCTTCGGTGGCCGGCGGCGCGAAGTTGAACAGCGTCCGGATGTTGCGGCACATGACTCGTCTCCTTGCGGGCGGTGGATCAACCGATCGACGATACCGGACGATCCGACACTTGTTGGTGCGTCACGCTTCGCCGTGACGGGTGTTACCGGGATCGGGTGATGCACCGCGGTGCACTTCGACCCGATGATGCAGTCGCGCGGATCGAGCGTGAGTGACCGGTTCCGTGCGAAACGACCGTCCGGGGTATTCGCGGCGACCGCCCGGCGGCGGGTGATGGTGCGATGCAGCATTTGGCAAGGAAGTTGCTTATCCAAGACCATCCGGCTGCCAAGGATGAATCATGGAACGTGTTCCCTCGATTCCTGGATCCAAGCGTGTGGGACGAGCCCGAGCGGTGTTCGCCGCGCTGATGGTCTCCTTCGGCGTCCAGGCGGCTCAGGCCCAGGACTCCCCGGTT
This sequence comes from uncultured Burkholderiales bacterium, assembly GCA_902826305.1. Taxonomy (GTDB): domain Bacteria; phylum Pseudomonadota; class Gammaproteobacteria; order Burkholderiales; family Burkholderiaceae_E; genus CADEEH01. The sequence goes on along the minus strand of CADEEH010000178.1, from coordinate 5,686 downwards.
GCGGCAAATTTTGCCGCATACGTCCAGTTGGCACCCCGGGTGGTCAAGATCCACGCACGCGAACCCGGGGGCCGGATCGCGCTCGGGTCGGGTGTACCGATCGCCCGCGACCTGGTCGTCACCAATTGCCATGTCACCCGCCGGGCGAAATCGATCCAGGTGGCCATCGGGGCGGCCTTCGGCGTCACCGCCTACGAGGTCATCGGGCAGGCGAGTGATCCCGAACACGACCTGTGCCTGCTGCGCACCGAGGTCGGGATGCCGATCGAGCCGTTCGCGATGGGCAACTCGCCCCGGGTCGGCGATCCGGTCTGGGGGGTCGGCTTCTCGGGCGGGTTCGGCGTGCGGATGCACCCGGGCGAAGTCACCGCGCTTTATCCGTACGAGGGCGGCAAGGTGCTCCAGTCCTCGACCTCGTTCAACCTCGGCGCCTCCGGCGGCGGCCTGTTCAACGCGGCGCATGAACTGGTCGGCATCATGACCTTCCGCGACCGGGCCGGCGCGGCGCAATATTTCTCGATGCCGGTCGCCTGGGTGGTCCAGATCCTCGCGGATCGCCCCTTCGTGCCGGTCGCGCCGCTCGGCCCGACCGCGAGCGCTTTCTGGGAACGCGCGGTGGAGGACCAGCCGCTGTTCCTGCGTGCCAACGCGCTGGAAGCGATGCAGAACTGGGCCGAACTGGAGTCGATGCTGCTGAACTGGGTCGAACGCGAGCCGGACAATGCCACCGCCTGGCTGATCCTCGGGCGCACGTTCCTGCACACCAATCGTCTCGTCGATGCGATCCAGGCCTTCAATGCCTGCCTGACGGCCGATCGCGAGTTCGCACCCGCCTGGTTCCAGCTCGGCATCGCCCACCTGCTGTCGAACCAGTCCGATCGGGCCGAAGAGGTCTATGAATCGCTGGCGATGATCGATGCCCCGCTGGCCCGCGCGTTGAAGCTGCGCACGATCGAACATCGTAATCCCGCCCGCTGAGCGGTTCGCCGACGGGCGCACTGACGGCGCACTGACGGCCACACTGAGCGGCGCGCTGAGCGGCGCGGTGAGCCGGGACCCGGTCCTGCCCGGTCGCACATCCGCGGCGCGCGGCGCACGGCAAACCCCCGGCGCGGGCAGCCGGTGCGTCGGTTTCTATAGACTACGCCCTCTGCGGTTTGCACGAGGGCGCGAGTGCTTCTCCCGGTTCGTTTCGTCGTTGCGGCGTCAGGCCTCGCACTGGCCCTGCTGGCCGGTCTTTCAGTGGCGCCGTCCCCGGTTCTCGCGGCGAGCATCCAGGCCTTCTCGCCGCAGGGCGAGGCCACGGTGGTCCGCGAGGTCCGGGCCACGTTCAGCGAGCCGGTCGCCCGGATCGGTGACCCGCGCCAGGCGCCACCGCTGGCCGCCGATTGCCCGGTTGCCGGCAGCGGACGCTGGGCCGACGCACGCAACTGGGTCTACCGATTCAACGTCGCGGTGCCCGCCGGTGTGCGCTGCACGTTCACGGTTTCGCCGTCCTTCATCGACCTGCGTGGTGCGCCGCTGACCGGGCGCACGCGCTTCGAGTTCCAGACCGGAGGCCCGGCGATCGTCTCGACGCTGCCGTCGCAGGGATCGCAGGTCGACGAGGAGCAGATCTTCGTGCTCCGGCTCAACGGACCGCTCGCCCGCGAGAGCCTGGCCGACCGGGTGTTCTGCGAAGCCGAGGGAATCGGCGAGCGGATTCCGGCGCGACCGGTCGACGACAAGGAGGCCGAGTCCCTGTTTCGCCGCTTCGATGTCGATCCGGCGCAGGCCATTGCGCTCCGCTGCCAGCAACGGTTGCCGGCTGGCGCCGCGCTGACGCTGGCCTGGGATGCCGGCATCACAACCCCCAACGGCGTGCCGACACGTACCGCACAGCGGCTCGGGTTCGATGTCCGCAGTCCCTTCACCGCGACGTTTTCGTGTGCCCGCGAGAACGCGGACTCGCCGTGCACGCCGCTGGGCGAGATGCGCGTGGAGTTCAGCGAACGGATCACCCGTGACGACGCACTGAAGTTCCGCCTGAACTTCGACGGTTCACCCAGGACACCGGTGCTCGACGACGACGTGATCGAGACGACGGTGTCCCGGATCCGGTTCAAGCCGCCGTTTCCCGAATCGGCCTCGTTCACCCTGGACGGCGTGGCCGGGCTGAAGGACGACAGCAGTCGTCCGCTGGTGAACGCCGATCTGTTTCCGTTGAAGGGTCGTACCGGTGCCCGAGGACCGCTGGCGAAGTTCGCCGCGTCCCCGTTCGGCATCCTCGAACTGGATCCGGAGCCGGGGTTGCCCGCGTTGCTGCCGCTGACGCTGCGCCAGATCGAGTCGCCGCCGGCGGTGCGGGCGATCGAGCCGGGTCGCGCGGTGCTCGGCGACCTGCGGCCGCAATCGGACGCCGAGATCATCGAATGGTACGCACGCGTCGCGGCGATCGACCAGGCGTCGCTCGGCGAGGACGAACTCGCGCGCCTGCTGGGACACAAGCCGCGTCCGCGGCCCCGCAACGAACCCGAGCCGCAGATCGACACCCGCACGGTGTCGCTGCTCGGCGGCGAGCAGCGTGCCGCGCGTATCGAGCTGCCGTCGGCGAGCGCCGCCGGCACCGAGGTGATCGGTGTGCCGCTGCGCGAACCCGGCTTCCATGTGCTGGAGATCGAGTCGCCGCGGCTGGGCGAGTCGCTGCTCGGCGAGCGCAAGCCGATGTACGTGCGCACCGGTGCACTGGTCACCAACCTCGCGGTCCACGTCAAGGTCGGCCGCGAGAACGCGCTGGTCTGGGTCACCTCGCTCGATGCCGGCAAACCGGTGCCGGGCGCCGCGATCGTGGTCAGCGACTGTGTCGGCAAACCCCTGTGGAACGGCACGACCGACGGCGATGGCCTGGCGCGCATCGACGGCGCGACGATCGCCCCGGGTGCGCGATCGTTGCATGCACTGTCCGAAGGCTGCCCGGCGGAGCGGCCCGGCCTGTTCGTCTCGGCGCGGCGCACCGACGAACGCGGGCGTGCCGACATGTCGTTCGCGTGGAGCCAGTGGACCAAAGGCATCGAGAGCTGGCGCTTCAATCTGCCCTACGACGACTCCGACGAGACGTCGGTGCGTGCCCACACGGTGTTCGATCGCACGCTGGTGCGCGCCGGCGAGACGGTATCGATGAAGCACCTGGTGCGGCAACTGCGCGCCGGCGGCTTCCAGCGTCCCGACGATCGCCGCCTGCCCCCGCGGGTGGTCATCGTCCATGTCGGCAGCGACCAGAGCCACGTGATGCCGCTCGAATGGAAGAACGGCGCGGCCGAATCCCGCTTCGTGCTGCCGCCGTCGGCCCGGCTCGGCGAATACGAGGTCCACCTGGACTACGGCAATCCCGGCACCGATGCCCGTGGCGCGAGCGGCAGTTCGCCGCTGTGGACCGGGCGCCTGGCGAGCGGCCGTTTCCGCGTCGAGGCGTTCCGCCTGCCGGTGTTCGAGGCCCGCGTCAATGTCGTTGCCCGCGATGCGGTGCAGCCCGGCGAGGTGCCGCTCGATCTGCAGGTCGGTTATCTGTCGGGCGGTCCGGCGGCCAACCTGCCGGTGCGGGTCAGTGCGATGCTGCACGCGTACGCGCCGAGTTTCCCGGGGTTCGAGGACTTCAACTTCGAGCGCGAGGACTGGCGCGAGGAGCCGGTGCCTGCCGGTGTGTACCAGGGCAGGCTGGTCGCCGACAAGGTGGCCGCGACGCTGGGAGCCAATGGCACCGCACGGGTGCCGGTGGCCGCGATGCCGCGGCTCGCGGTGCCGCACCGGATCGACGCCGAGATGACCTTCGACGATCCGAACGGCGAGACACAGTCGGTGGCGCAGTCGGCGAACCTGTGGCCCGCGTCGCTGGTCGTCGGCATCCGCACCGCGGGCTGGGCCGCGGTCGGCAAGAAGGTGACGGTGCAGGTGGCCGCGCTGGACACCGGCGGCAAGCCGCGACCCGACACCGCGCTCACGGTGCGTGCACAGCTGCAGAAGACGGTCTCGACCCGCAAGCGGCTGGTCGGCGGCTTCTACGCCTACGAGAACAGCCGGCAGGTGAAGGGACTGGGCGACGTGTGCCGCGGTTCGACCGACCGGCACGGCCTGCTTCGTTGCGAGTTCGAGTCCGCCGAAGCCGGCAACGTGCTGCTGATCGCCGAAGGAAACGACGCGGCCGGGCAGACGTCCACCGCGAGCACGTCGGTCTGGCTGACCGGCGGCGGCGAGCTCTGGTTCGAGGCCGACAACGACGACCGCATCGACCTGCTGCCCGAGCGTCGTCGCTACGCGCCGGGCGAGACCGCGAAGTTCCAGGTCCGGATGCCGTTCCGTTATGCAACCGCGCTGGTGGCGATCGAACGCGAAGGCGTTCTCGACACGCGGGTCGTGTCCCTGACCGGCCGCGAGCCGGTGATCGAGGTGCCGCTGACCGCGGGTCACGCGCCCAATGTCTACGTCTCGGTGCTCGCGTTGCGCGGGCGCCTGCGCGACGTGCCGTGGTATTCGCTGTTCACCTGGGGCTGGCGTGCGCCGATGGACTGGTTCCGCGAATGGCGCGAGCACGGCCGCCTGGCGCAACCCGGTCCCACGATCGATCTGGCGCGCCCGGCCGCCAAGCTCGGCATCGCACAGGTCGAGGTCGGCGGCGATGGTGCCCGGCTCGCGGTCGGTGTGAACACCGACGCGCCGCGATACCAGGTGCGCGGCCTGGCCAAGGTCAGCGTGCAGGTGCGCCAGCCCGACGGGACGCCGGCGCCGGCGGGCACCGAGGTCGCGCTGGCCGCCGTCGACCAGGCGCTGCTCGAACTGGCGCCCAACCGCAGTTGGAACCTGCTCGATGCGATGCTCGCCGCGCGGCCGTATTCGGTGCAGACCGCGACCGGGCAGATGCACGTCGTCGGGCGGCGGCACTTCGGTCGCAAGGCGGTGGCCCCCGGTGGTGGTGGCGGTCGTGCGCCGACGCGGGAGCTGTTCGACACGCTGCTGTACTGGAATCCACGCGTGGTCCTCGATGCCGACGGTCGTGCCAACGTCGAGGTCCGACTCAACGACTCGTTGTCGGCGTTCCGCATCGTCGCGATCGCCGATGCCGGCGACGGCCTGTTCGGCACCGGCGAGACGACGATCCGGGTGCTGCAGGACCTGCAGCTGATCTCGGCGATGCCGCCGGTCATGCGTGGCGGCGATTCGTTCGCCGCCGGCTTCACGGTGCGCAACGCGACGGATCGCGCGATGAAGATCGCGGTCGAGGCGAAGGCGGTGCACGCACCGGGCGGCGAGACGATCGGGCCGTTTTCCGCGACCGTCGACGTCGCTGCCGGCGCGGCGCAACGCGTCGAGTTTCCGGTCTTCGTGCCGGCCGGCCGCGGCGAGCTGTCGTGGGAGGTGTCGGGCCGCGACCCGGCCAGCGGCGTTGCCGACCGCCTCGCGACGCGGCAACGGGTGATCGACGCGGTGCCGGCCACCGTCCGCCAGGCGATGCTGGCGCAGCTCGACGGCTCGCTTGCCGTGCCGCTGGCGACGCCGGCCGACGTGATCGCCGGTCGTTCGAGCGTATCGATCGCGTTGTCGCCGACGATCGGTGGTTCGATCACCGGCGTGCGCGACTGGTTCACCGAGTATCCGTACACCTGCCTCGAGCAGCGGGCATCACGCGCCCTCGGCCCGGACCACGGACGGCCAG
>CADEEH010000177.1 GCA_902826305.1 uncultured Burkholderiales bacterium | reverse complement strand
TCGAGGCGCACTTCGGCGTGCCGATGACCCGCGCGGTGCTGAACACGATCAACACCCGGCTCGACGCGGCGAACATTGCGTTCATCCTCGGCCACTGCGAGGCGAAGGTGTTCCTGGTCGATCGCGAGTTCAGCGCTTTGGCGCACGAGGCGCTCGAGCAGTACGCGGCGGGTGGCGGCAAACGCCCGCTGGTCGTCGACGTCGACGATCCGGAATACAAGGGCGCGGGTGAACGGATCGGTGAGCTCGAGTATGAAGCCTGGCTTGCCGCCGGTGACCCGGCGCACGAGCCGCTGCTGCCCGAGGACGAGTGGGATGCGATCGCACTGAACTACACCTCGGGCACCACCGGCAACCCGAAAGGTGTCGTCGTCCATCATCGCGGCGCGTACCTGAACGCGGTCGGCAACGTGTTGTCCTGGGGGCTGCCACGGCATCCGATCTACCTGTGGACGTTGCCGATGTTCCACTGCAACGGCTGGTGTTTCCCGTGGACACTGCCGGCGGTCGCCGGCACCAACGTCTGCCTGCGCAAGGTCGATGCGAAGCTGATCTTCGACCTGATCCGGGAACACAAGGTCAGCCACTACTGCGGCGCGCCGATCGTCCAGTCGACGCTGATCAACGCCCCCGAGGAATACCGGCAGGGCATCGATCATCCGGTCAAGGCGATGGTCGCCGGCGCCGCGCCGCCGGCCTCGATGATCGCCGGCATGGAAGCGCTCGGTTTCGACCTGACCCATGTCTACGGCCTGACCGAGGTCTACGGCCCGGCGGCGGTGTGCATGAAACACGACGCGTGGGATGCGCTGTCGCTGGCCGAGCGGGTGGACCGCAACGGCCGCCAGGGGGTGCGTTACCAGGTGCAGCAGGGCCTGACGGTGCTCGATCCGACAACGATGAAGGAAGTGCCGCGCGACGCCGAGACCTCGGGCGAGGTGATGTTCCGCGGCAACGTGACGATGAAGGGTTACCTGAAGAATCCGAAGGCGACCGAAGAGGCGTTCCAGGGCGGCTGGTTCCACACTGGCGACCTCGGCGTGATCTACCCGGACGGCTACGTGAAGCTGAAGGACCGGGCCAAGGACATCATCATCTCGGGCGGCGAGAACATCAGCTCGATCGAGGTCGAGGACGCGTTGTTCAAACACCCGGCGGTGTTGGCCTGCGCGGTGGTCGCCAAGCCCGATCCGAAGTGGGGCGAGACCCCGCTGGCGTTCGTCGAGCTGAAGCCGGGTGCGAGCGTCACCGCCGAGGTGCTGATCGAACACTGCCGGGCGCACCTGGCCCGGTTCAAGTGCCCGCGCGAGATCCGCTTCGAGGAGATCCCGAAGACCTCGACCGGCAAGGTGCAGAAGCACCAGTTGCGCGCCCGGATCAAGTCGTCGAGCGCGATCGGCTGACGGCCGCGCCCGGCGCCGGGCGCCCGGGTTCCCACCGTCGAGGAAGGTGAAGATGCGGCACGATCACTCCCTCGCTCCCTGGCAGCACTCCCACGACTTCGCGGCCGATCACTCGAACGCCGAGCGGGGCACCACGCGCGTGATGTGGCTGGCCGCGGCGATGATGGTGGTCGAGGTCGCCGCCGGCATGTTCTACGGCTCGATGGCGCTGCTCGCCGACGGCTGGCACATGGCCACCCACGTCGCCGCGTTCGGCATCGCGGTCTTCGCCTATCGTTACGCGCGCCGGCACGCGGACAACCCGCGCTTCACACTCGGCACCGGCAAAGTCGGCGTGCTCGGCGGCTTCGCCAGCGCGGTCGCGCTGCTGGTCGTGGCCGCGATGCTCGGCATCGAGTCGGCCGGGCGGATCATCGAGCCGCGGCCGATCGCGTTCACCGAGTCGCTGATCGTGGCGGCGCTGGGCCTGGTGGTGAACCTGGTCAGCGGGCTGATGCTGCAGGGGCATCACGATCACGGGCACGTCCAGGAGGGCGGGCGCGGTCACGGGCATGAACACGGGTTCGGGCACGGGCTGGGGCATGCCGAGGACCACGTCCACGGTCATGACGATGGCCATGACCATGGCCACGGCCACGGCGATGACCACGACCATGACCACGCCCACGGCCCGGCCTCTCCGTCGGGTCACGGGCATGCAACCGACCAGGCCGCGACCCGGCGCACCGGCATCGCCCAATCACACGACCACAACCTGCGGGCCGCCTACCTGCACGTGCTGGCCGATGCGCTGACCTCGCTGCTGGCGATCGTGGCGCTGCTCGCCGGCCGCTTTTTCGGCTGGTTGTGGCTGGACACGGCGATCGGCATCCTCGGTGCGATCGTGATCGCCCGCTGGGCCTGGGCGCTGCTGCGCGAGACCTCCGACATCCTGCTCGACGCCAGTGCCGACGAGGACACACGAGACAAGATCCGCGAGCGGATCGAGTCGGGATCGGACGCGCGCGTGGCCGACCTGCATGTCTGGTATCTTGGTCCGCAACGACTGTCGGCCGCGGTCTCGGTGGTCACCCACGACGGGCACGGGCCGGAACACTACAAGGGGTTGCTGCGGGACCTCCCGCACCTGGCGCACGTGATGGTCGAGGTCAACGTGTGCGACGGCGAGGTCTGCGGTGACGAGGCGGTGATCATGGAGCGGGCGCGATGACGGTGCTGGTGGTGGGTCTGGTGTTGTTCCTCGGCATGCACTCGGTGCGGATCTTCGCGCCGGCCTGGCGCGATGCACAGTTCGCACGGCTCGGCGAAGGCAAGTGGAAGGGCCTGTACACCGCGGTCTCGCTGGTCGGCTTCGGCCTGATCCTGTGGGGCTACTCGCTGGCACGCCCGGAGTCACCGAACCTGTGGAATCCGCCGGTCTGGACGCGACACACGGCCGCGCTGCTGATGGTGCTTGCGTTCGTGCTGCTGGCCGCCGCCTACGTGCCGGGCACGAAGATCAAGGCCGCGGTCAAACATCCGATGGTGCTGTCGGTCAAGGTCTGGGCGTTCGCGCACCTGATCTCCAATGGCCGGCTCGCCGAGATCGTCTTGTTCGGGGCCTTCCTGGTCTGGGCGGTGCTGGACTTCCGCTCGTCGCGGCAGCGGGATCGGGCGAACGCCACGTCGTATCCGGCCGGTGTGTTCGCCCGCGACGGCATTGCACTCGTGGTCGGCATCGTGTTGTGGCTGGTGTTCGTGCGCTGGCTGCACGCGGCCTGGATCGGCGTCGCGCCGCTCGGCTGACATCAGTCCCACGGTGGCGGACGGGGCCGATACACCCCGCATCACAAGGAGCTTCGGATGAGCGCGATCGCACCGATCACCGACGCCAATCCGACCGTGGCCGAGATGGAGGCCCGTGTCGCGCGATTCACCCGGCTGGTGCCGACCGACGACTACGTGGATTCGGCGATCCCCGGCTGTGAACGCACCACCTGGCGGGTGCTCGGGCAGCCACCGGCGGCACCGTTGCAGGCCGAGGAGTTCCACTTGAACTGGGTGCGGTGTGATCCGGGCAAGTCGGCGCCGCTGCACAATCACCTGACCCAGGAGGTGTTCATCGCGATCACCGGTCGCTGGCAGGTGTTCTGGGGACCCGAAGGGTCGCGCCACCTGGTGCTCGAGCCGTTGGATACGATCAGCATCGCGCCGGGTGTCTCGCGGGGGTTCCGCAATGTCGCCGACGAGCCGGCGCTGCTGCTCGGCATCGCCGGCGGCCGGGATCCCGGGCGGATCAACTGGCCGCCACAGGTCCGGGCCGCCGCGGCGGCAGTCGGCGTCGAACTGGGCTGACCCACGCGCGGATCACCGCGCCGATCACTTCCCGCGCGCCCGCAGCGGCGATCGCTCCCCGCGGATCACCGCGCCGATCACTCGCCGCGGAACACCGGCTTGCGTTTCTCCTTGAACGCCCGGATGCCCTCGACGTAGTCGCGGCTGTCGTAGACCACGCGCCGCAGCCCCTGGATCCGCTCGAATCCCTGCGGCGACATCGGCTTGGCGCCGGCCAGGATGCGCAGCTGCTCCTTCATCACCGCGATGCTGAGCGGCGCGTTGTCGGCGATCCCGCTCGCCAGCGACATCGTGAACGCCTCGAGTTCGTCCTTCGGGATCACGTAGTTGATCATGCCCAGGTGTTCGGCCCGCGGGGCCGACATCGGCTTCGCGGTGAACGCCATCTCGCGCACGATGTGTGGCGTCGTCGCGTTCAGGAAGGTCAGCATGCCGCTCACGTTGTAGGGCACACCGAGGCGCGCCGGCGTGACCGCGAAGGTCACCTCGGGCGCCGCGACGATCAGGTCGCAGGCGAGCACGGTCTCGCAGGCGCCACCCCAGACGCCGCCTTCGAGCATCGCGATCACCGGCGCGGGGAAGTTCTCGATCTCGCGGATCAGGTGGCGCAGGGGATCGTCCCAGCCGAGCGGCTCGCGCCCACCTTCGGGCAGCTCGTCGACGTCGTGGCCGGCGGAGAACACCTTCGAACCCGCTGCGGCGCGCAGGATCGCGACCCGCAGCTTGCGTTCGGAGAAGTCCTTCAGCGCGGCGATGACTTCGCCGACCAGCTGCTTGCCAAGCGCATTGCGCCGGGCCGGGTTGTCGAGTGTGACGATGCCGATCGGCCCGCGGATCTCGGTGACGGTCAAGGCCATGGGTTCTCCTCCGTGGTTCGCGTGTGTGGCGCGTATCGGACCATTGTCCACCGTGCCCCGGGGTGCGGTCGAGGCCGCGCGCTTCGGAGGGACATCCGGATGTGGCCGGTGTGCCGGTACTGTCGCCGTGGGTTCCTGCTTTTCCACGGCGCGTGCCGTCGATACTGGCCCGTCCGGCGAAGTGCACGTGAGGCGGCATCGGCTGCGCGACGGGTGCGATTCGCCGCCACACAGGGAGCAGCCGATGGAACCCGAACCGTTCGACGCCATCATCATCGGCACCGGCCAGGCCGGCAAGCCGTTGGCGCTGGCGCTGGCACGCGCCGGCTGGAAGACCGCGGTGATCGAACGCCGCCACGTCGGGGGTACCTGCATCAACGTCGGTTGCACACCGACCAAGACGATGGTCGCCAGTGCACGGGTCGCCTGGCTCGCCCGGCGTGCGGCCGACTACGGCGTGATCGTGCCCGAGGTCACCGTCGACCAGGTGCGGGTGCGGGCGCGAAAACGCGCGCTGGTCGAGCGGTTCCGCGACAGCGGCACCGACACGTTGCAGAAGACCGGCAACCTGACGCTGCTGTTCGGGGTCGCGTCGTTCCGTGACGCGTCGGTGGTCGAGGTGCGGCTGCAGGACGGGGAGACCCGCCTGCTGACCGCACCGAAGATCGTGATCAACACCGGCGGGCAGCCGTTCGTGCCGCCGATCACCGGCCTGTCCGAGGTGCCGTTCCTGGATTCGACCTCGGTGATGGAACTCGAGTCGACACCGTCACACCTGATCGTGCTCGGTGGCGGCTACGTCGGACTGGAGTTCGCGCAGATGTTCCGGCGCTTCGGTGCCCAGGTCACCGTCATCGAACGTGACCGGCGACTGATCGCCCGCGAGGATCCGGACATCTCGTCGGCCGTGCAGGAGATCCTGGTGCAGGAGGGCCTGCGGATCGAGACCGGCACCGACGTCGAACGGGTCGCGGCCGCGGCCGCCGGCGGCATCCGGGTCGACGTGGTGCACGACGGCGCCGCCCGCTCGATCGTCGGTTCACACCTGCTGGTGGCGATCGGTCGCCGGCCATCGACGCAGGAACTGGAGTTGGAGGCGGCCGGCATCGCGGTCGACAAGGCCGGCTACATCAGCGTGGACGAGACGTTGCAGACCAGTGTGCCCGGTGTCTGGGCGGTCGGTGACGTCAAGGGCGGCCCGGCGTTCACCCATATCGCGTACGACGACCATCGGATCCTGCGCGACCGCTGGCTGCACGGTCGCGACGCCCGGGTGACCGGCCGGATGGTGCCGAACACCACCTTCATCGACCCGCAGCTCGGGCGCATCGGCCTGTCGGAGAGCGAGGCCGAGCGCCAGGGGCGCAAGGTGCGGGTCGCGAAGATCCCGATGAGCGGGTTCGCGCGGGCGCTGGAGACCGATGAACCGCGCGGACTGATCAAGGTGGTGATCGATGCCGGCACCGATCACATCCTCGGCTGCGCGGTGCTCGGCATCGAAGGCGGAGAGATCATGTCGATGATCCAGATCGCGATGATGGGTGACCTGCCGTACACCGCGCTGAAGGAGGCGATCTTCGCGCATCCGACGCTGGCCGAGGGGCTGAACAATGTGTTCCTGGCGCTGGATGCGTGAGTGTGATCAGCCGGTCGCATCGGAGGTCGGCCCGATATCCGCCAGCACGTCGCGGGCGATCCAGCGCGCGGCGCGCGACTCGCGCGCGAGCAGTCGCCGTGCGCTGTCGACCGCCGCGCGGCGCAGCGCCGGATTGCGCTTGCCGATCTGGCGCAGTGCCCAGCTCGCGGCTTTCCTGACCAGGTTGCGCTCGTCGTCGGCCGCGGCCTCGATGATCGGCAACACGGCGATGAAGCGCTGGTCATCGGCGGGGTCGTGAACCGCCAGCACCGCGATCGACGCCAGCCCGGCGCGACGGACGAACTCCCCGCGGCGGCCGGCCCATCGCGTCGCGCTGGCCCAGGCCGACGGGCTGAAGCGGACCAGGTTCAGGCAGAACTGGTCGCAGACATCCCAGGATTCGAGATCCGCGGCCCAGCGGTCGAGCAGCCGCGGGCCGCAGCGCGCCGGATTGGCGACCAGCGTGGCCAGGATTCGCGCGTCGGGAATGGTGGTGGTCCAGAGCGCCTCGGCCAGGGCCTGGTCGTGCCCGGCCTGCCGACCGAGCTTGCGCAGATCCGGCATCGACACCCCGAGACGGCCGGCGCCGGTGATGCCGAACCGTGCCATGCCCTCGAGCTGGTCGGGCCGCGCACGGGCATGCAGCGCACCGAGCGCCTGCTCGAGCGACATCACGTCCGCGGGGGGCGGGCTGCGGCGGGTCATCGGTCGATCGTACGCCGGCAAGGCACGCGGGGGATCGAGCCTTGTCGAGCCGTTGCGTTATCGTGCCGTCTGAAACCTGACGAGATCCGAGCCCGATGACCGACATCCGCCGCCGCGCACCGGCGACCGCACGCAACCGAGAGGTGATCCTGGACGTGCTCAGGGACGAGCTGCCGGCTGCCGGCACCGTGCTCGAGATCGCTGCAGGAACCGGCGAACACGCGGTGTTCTTCGCCGCCGCGTTCCCTGGCCTGGCGTGGCAACCGACCGATCCCGATCCGGTCGCTCTCGATTCGATCGCCGCCTGGCGCCGGCACGCGGGCCTGGCCAACCTGCACGAGCCGCGGCGGCTCGACGTGCACGATGCCACCTGGCCGATCGAGCGCGCCGACGTGATCGTCTGCATCAACATGATCCACATCTCGCCGTGGTCGGCGACCGAGGCGTTGTTCGCCGGCGCGGATCGGGTGCTGGGCGAGGACGGCCTGGTGTTCACCTACGGGCCGTATCGGATCGACGGTCGGCACACCGCGCCGAGCAACGAGGCGTTCGACCTGCAGCTGCGGGCGCAGGATCCGGACTGGGGGGTGCGGGACCGGGACGAGGTGGCGGCGGTGGCGCAGTTGCGTCGGTTCGAGCTCGCGTCGATGACACCGATGCCGGCGAACAACTTCAGCCTGGTGTTCCGGCGACCGGGCTGATTCGAGCGCCCTCCCGATGCGCCGGGCCCGTGCCTTGCGACGGCCTTTGTTTCGTCAATCGCAAAGGAGCACTCAATGACCGACAGCCGACTACGCGGCAAGCGCGTTGCCATCCTCGTCGCGGAAGGATTCGAACAAGTCGAGATGGTGGAGCCGCGCAAGTCCCTTCAGGACGCCGGCGCGGAAACCACGCTGGTGTCACCGGCCGACGGCGAGGTCCAGGGCTGGAACCACTACGACAAGGCCGATCGCTTCGAAGTCGAGGTCACACTTGCCGAGGCCGACCCGAGCGACTACGACGCGCTGCTTTTGCCGGGCGGCGTCGCCAATCCTGACCAGCTCCGGACCAACCCGCGCGCGATCGGGTTCATCCGCCGCTTCGTCGACGATGGCAAGCCCATCGGTGTCATCTGCCATGGACCCTGGACGCTGATCGAAGCCGATGCGGTCAAGGGTCGGAAGATCACGTCGTGGCCGTCCTTGAAGACCGACCTGATCAATGCCGGCGCACATTGGCTGGACCAGGAAGTGGTCACCGACCAGGGACTCGTCTCGAGCCGCAAGCCGGACGACATTCCGGCCTTCTCCCGCAAGCTGGTCGAGGAGATCGCCGAGGGCTCTCACGTCGCGCGCAAGGCTGCCTGATCCGACGTGATCGGGGTGAGGTCGGTCGCCTGCACCAGCGAGGGCACGCGATCGCTCTCATCCTTCAGGTCGATACCGGTCGATCGACGCCGGGCGGCCTCGCCGGCGAGGAACGCCAGCGTGTGCACCGCCTGCGCGGGCGACAGCCCGCCCGGCCGGATGTTGGAGATGCAGTTGCGGCGTTCGTCGGTGAGGCCGACCTGCGGCGCCCAGGTCAGGTAGATGCCGAGGCTGTCCGCAGCCGACAGTCCGGGTCGCTCGCCGATCAGTACCACCACCTGGCGTGCGTTCAGGCACTCGCCGATCTCGTCGCCCAGCGCGACACGTGACTGCGACGCGACGACCACCGGGCCGATCGTCCAGCCCCAACGGCTGAACACCGAGCGCGCGATCCGCAGCACCGGCATCGAATGGGCGTGCACCGCCTGCGTCGACAGCCCGTCGCCGATGACGAAGACGATGTCCGGAGGATCACCCGCGATCGAACGCAGCCGGGTCGCCGAGGCGTCGTCCAGCCGTCGGCCGAGATCCGGCCGCCTCAGGTAGATCGCGCGGGTGGCTGCACGGCTGGCCACGCTGACGCTGCCGAAGCCGTCGGCCGTCAAGGCACGCGTCAGGCCCTCGTCGTCGAACGTCGCGTGCACCGCGTCCCGGGCGCGCGCATGGGCGAGGGCGAAGTCGAGCATCGCCGTGGTCGGCAGGCTGCCGCCGCTGCGGCCGAGCGCGATCCGCGCGGTGTTGTGCGCGCGCAGCGCCTGCCAGGGGTCGCCGTCGGCTGGTGATCGCGTGGCGACGGGCGGGCGCTTGTCGTCGCCGGATCGATCGTCACTCATCGCGGAGCCAGTCCGTCGCAAGCAACGGGTTCGAGGCCGCCGGCACACACAGCCGGTTGTCGCGCAGGATCTCCATCCGCTCGAGCCACTGCTCGAATTCCGGCGCCGGTCGCAGCCCGAGCACCTGGCGCAGGTAGTGTGCGTCGTGGAACGAGGTGCTCTGGTAGTTCAGCATGATGTCGTCGGCACCGGGCACACCCATCACGTAGTTGCAGCCCGCGACCCCGAGCAGCGTCAGCAGGTTGTCCATGTCGTCCTGGTCGGCTTCGGCGTGGTTCGTGTAGCAGACGTCGCAGCCCATCGGCACACCCATCAGCTTGCCGCAGAA
>CADEEH010000176.1:6542-9476 GCA_902826305.1 uncultured Burkholderiales bacterium | reverse complement strand
GCCTTGGGCACCAGCGTCGACAGGATCAGCGGCGACAGCGTGAAGAACTCGATGCCGCCGGCGCGAAGTTGCGCCAGCATGTCGGTGTCGCCGCCGAGCTGGCCGTTGGGGAACACCTGCAGGTCGACCTTGCCACCGGTCTCCGCGCGGATCGCGTCGGCGGCCTCCCTCGTGCGCACCGTCAGCGGATGCGTGACCGGTGCATTGTTCGCATACTTCAGCGTGAAGTCCGCGCCCCAGGCACGGGTGTGGGTGAGGATCGAGGGAAAGGCGATTGCCGTGCCCATCGACACCATCATGTTGCGTCGGTTGATCGTCGTCATCTTCGGGTCTCCTCGGGGATGGTCATTGGTTGTCGTGTGATGGTCGCCGCCCGCGCCGGGCCGGCGAACCGGCGTCGGTCGATTCGTCCGTGTCATCGGGTCCGAAGCTCCGGCAGCGTGAAGGCGGTCACCGGCGGCGGCGATCCTCGCAGCAGGCGCACGTCGACCAGGCAGCTCTGCGCCGCACACCCCTGCGACAGGGACGAGGCGCCGACATCGGCGGTGAGCACGTTCGGGTTGCCGTGTTTGTCGCGCCCGGTGCCCTGCTCCGGGTCGTACCAGGCGCCGGTGGCGATGCGCGCGACGCCGGGCATGATCCGCTCGCTCAGCACCGCCGAGGCCACGCAGATGCCGCGCTCGTTGAACACCTCGACCAGGTCGCCGTCGATGATGCCGCGCGCGCGTGCATCGTCCGGATGCAGATGGACCGGTTCGCGGCCATCGCGTTTGGCCGCCGCGCTGTGCGGACTCGGGTCGAGCTGGCTGTGCATCCGGTTGCGGGGCTGGTCGGTCAGCAGGTGCAGCGGGAAACTCGCTGCCCGCGCGGATCCCAGCCATTCGCGCGGCTCGCGCCAGCTCGGATGCCCGCCGCAGTCGGGCAGGTCGAACGAGGCGATCCGTGTCGAGTGCAGTTCGATGCGGCCCGACGGAGTCGCCAACGGCGAGGCGGACGGGTCGCTGCGGAAGGCCGAGAACATCACGTGGCTGCGACTGCGATAACCGAAGTCGAGCAGGCCGCGCTCGCGGAAACCCGCGTAGTCGGGCAGCACGATGCCGTGCCGCTCGAGGTAGTCGCGGCGGGTCTGATCGTACAGGTGGGCCAGCCACTGGCGGCTGTCGCGGCCTTCGGTGAAGGCCGGCTCGACACCGAGCGCGGCCGCGAGCCGGGTGAAGATCGCGAAATCGTCCAGGGACTCGCCGACCGGGTCGATGATCGGGGACATCGAGACCAGCACCCCTTCGCCGGCCGCGTAACCGATGTCCTCGCGCTCCATCGAGGTGGTCACCGGCAGCACCACGTCGGCGTGGCGCGCGGTCGCGGTCCAGAACTGTTCGTGCACGACAATCGCCTCGGGCCGTTGCCAAGCCAGCCGCAGCCGGTTCAGGTCCTGGTGGTGATGGAACGGATTGCCTCCGGCCCAGTAGACGAGCCGGATGTCCGGATAGCGATGCATGCCCCCGTTGTAGGCGAAGGTCTCGCCCGGATGCAGCAGCATGTCGGCGATGCGGGCGACCGGGATGAAGGCATCGACCGGGTTGACGCCCTGCGGCAGCGTCGGGCCGCCGAGCGACTCGTGCGGCGTGCCCATCGTGTTCGCCGGGCCGTAGGTGCCGAACCCGCCACCCGGCAGCCCGATCTGCCCCAGCATCGCGGCCAGCGTCACCGCCATCCAGAACGGTTGCTCGCCGTGATCCGCGCGCTGCAGCGACCAGGCGACGTTGATCATCGTCCGGCTCGAGGCCATCTCGCGGGCGAGTGATTCGATCCGCGCGCGCGGCACGCCGCAGATGGCCTCCGCCCATGCCGGCGTCTTGCCGACCCCGTCTTCTTCGCCGAGCAGATAACGTTCGAAGCGCGGATAACCGACACAGTGGGACTCGAGGAAGCGCCGGTCGTGCAGGTTCTGCTGGCGCACCACCCAGGCCAGTGCCAGCATCAGCGCGGTGTCGGTGTTCGGCCGGCAGGTGATCCACTCGACCGGATGCCCGGTGTCGAGGTTGTCGGCCACCGGGCCCACGTTGATGACGCGGGCACCGGCCCCGGCCAGGGCGGCCAGCCCTTCGCGGACGCGATGGCGGGCGACGCCGCCGGGTGATATCTGTCCATTCTTCGCCGGCACGCCGCCGAAGCAGACGAACAGCCGCGTGTGCTCGGCCAGCACGTCCCAGCTGTGATGCTCGGCGATCAGTTCGTTCATGCCGGCGACGATGTGTGGCATCAGCACACGCGCGGCGCCGAGGCTGTACGAATCGGTGTGCCGGACGTAACCGCCGATGGTGTTCAGGAAACGATGAACCTGGCTTTGCGCGTGGTGGAAGCGCCCCGCGCTGGCCCAGCCGTACGAGCCGCCGAAGACCGCCGCATTGCCGAAGCGGCCGCGAACCCGGCCGATCTCGTCGGCCACCAGGCCGATCGCGGTGTCCCAGTCGACCTCGACGAAGGCCTCGCGGCCGCGCGCTTCGGTCGCAGCCCCCGGCCCTTGCTCGAGCCAGCTGCGCCGGATCGCGGGTCTGCGCACCCGCGTCGCCATGACCTGCGCCGACAGCTGATGCAATCCGATCGGTGACGGGTCGCGATCGCCGCGAAACGGCACGAGCCGAGGCGGGTCGGCGTTTCCGTCCACCTCGTAGACCCCCCAGTGGGACATCGTGTACCGAGTCATCTCCGCCACCGGTCCATATGATGGACTAGCCTTCCCGTCCGGGTGAAGTCTACTCCAGGCTTTCGATCGGGACGATGCCAGGCACGGCGATGCCCGCGGAGCGCCGGCCGGCGGCGCGCCGGACAGTCCACCATGTGAACTAAAGCGCGGACCTTGAGCGCCGACCTGGGTCAGCGCGGACCTTGAGCGCCGACCTGGGTCAGCGCGGACCTTGAGCGCCGACCTGG
>CADEEH010000176.1:0-6442 GCA_902826305.1 uncultured Burkholderiales bacterium | reverse complement strand
GTCAGCGCGAACCTCGAGCGCCGACCTAGGTCGTCGGCTGCGGGTAGACGATCACCGACAGGAAGCGGATCGGGAAACGCAGCAGCCGCTCGGGACCGTGCGGCGTCGTGCCCGGGAAACTCAACGCGTCGCCGGGGTCGAGCACGTAGGTCATCGGACCGACGCGATACTCGAGGCGGCCTTCGAGCATGTACAGGAACTCGTTGCCGGGGTGCTGGAAGGTCGGGTATCGCTGCGAGTCGTCGTCCATCGTGATCAGGAACGGCTCGTACAGCTTCTGCGGACCCTGGTCGTAGGCGAGCAGGTGGTATGTGTGACCGCTGCGGGTGCCGCGGCGCACGGTCTCCATGCCCTGGCCCTTCTTCACATGCTGGGCCGCGGCACCGGTGGCGTCGTACTTGCTGAACAGCATCGACATCGACACACCCAGTGCACGAGCGACCCGCGCCAGCGTGTCCAGCCCCGCCGCCGTCTGCCCGTTCTCGATCTTCGACAACATGCCCCGACTGAGGCTCGCCTGCTCGGACACCTGCGCCAGCGTCAGCCCGTGGCGCAGACGGATCTCGCGGATCGCCGCTCCCACCGATCCCTCGAGTGATGCGGGCTCGTGGACACCCTGGCCGATCGACGGCGTCGGGACGCGGCGGGATGTCGTCGCGCCACGCCGCGACGGCGGAGCGGACGTCCGTGGGGTGACACGAGGTGTCGAGGCGTTGCGCGATCGAGGACGGGTCGAGGACATCGGTGAAGTATAGGCAGCCGCGTCGCCTGGCGACGGCATCGGCGGGGTTTCCTATGTAGCACCAAAATTGCATAATGGGAAACTCGTCGACCATCGCGAACCCGCCCCCGACAAGAGGCCCGCATGAGCCCCACGCCCGCCCTGCCGGCCAACGCCGGCTTCGAACTGACTGCGCGCCCGAACTTCGTCGCGGTCGCCGATGCGCAGTCATGGCTGTCCGCCCAAGGCGTGCGCCACGTGCTGGCGCAGTTCGTCGACATCCACGGCGTCGCCAAGGCGAAGGCGGTGCCGGTCGCGCACCTGAACACGGTGCTCACCGACGGCGCCGGGTTCGCCGGCTTCGCGATCTGGGGCGTGGGCATCGAGCCGCACGGACCCGACTTCATGGCCGTCGGCGACCTGGCGACGCTGTCGACGGTGCCGTGGCAGCCGGGCATGGCCCGCATCGTCTGTGAAGGCCATGTGAACGGCGCACCCTGGGCCTACGACAGCCGGATCGTGCTCAAGCGCCAGCTCGAACGTCTCGGGCCGCGCGGCTGGACGATGAACCTGGGGCTGGAACCGGAGTTCTCGCTGCTCAGGCGCAATGCCGCCGGCGCCATCGAACCCTGCGATCCGAGCGACACACTGGCCAAGCCGTGTTACGACTACAAGGGCCTGTCGCGCACACGCGCGTTCCTCGAGCAGCTGTCCGACGCGATGCGCGCCGCCGGCATCGATGTCTACCAGATCGACCACGAGGACGCCAACGGCCAGTTCGAGCTGAACTTCACCTACGCCGACGCGCTCACGTCGTGTGACCACTTCGTGTTCTTCAAGATGGCCGCCGCCGAGATCGCCCACGCCCACGGCATGGTGTGCTCGTTCATGCCCAAGCCGTTCGCACACCTGCCGGGCAACGGGATGCACATGCACGTGTCACTCGGCGGGGGCGGGAGCAACCTGTTCCAGGACACGACCGACAAGCGCGGGCTGGAACTGTCGGCGCTGGCCTACCGGTTCCTGGGTGGCGTGCTCGCACACGCGTCCGCACTGGCCGCGGTCTGCGCGCCGACGGTCAATTCGTACAAGCGACTGGTGGTCGGCCGCTCGCTGACCGGCGCCACCTGGGCGCCGGCCTACATCAGCTACGGCGACAACAATCGCTCGAGCATGGTCCGCATCCCGAAGGGCCGGCTGGAGCTGCGGCTGCCGGACGGCTCCGCGAATCCGTACCTGGCCGCCGCCGCCGTGCTCGCCGCCGGGCTGGACGGCATCGAGCGCGGACTCGATCCCGGCGGGCCGCACAACGCGAACCTGTACGACTGGAGCCCCGCCCAGCTGCGCGAAGCGGGCATCGGCCTGCTGCCGCAGAATCTGTCGGCAGCGCTCGATGCGTTCGAGGCCGACTCGGTCGTGCGCGGCGCCCTCGGCCCGCTGGCCGACGAGTTCCTGAAGCTCAAGCGGATGGAGTGGCTGGAGTACATGCGCCACGTCTCCGACTGGGAGCTGAAGAGTTACCTCGAGTTCTTCTGAGATTGATCGACGCCAAAGGATCGTTTCACCGTGTGCGGAATCGTCGGACTGATGGTCAAACAACCAGGGCTGCGTGAGCGGCTCGGCGAACTGATGGTGCCGATGCTTGTCGGCATGAGCGAACGCGGGCCGGACTCGGCCGGTCTCGCGGTCTTCACCGAGCCGTTGCCCGACGGCCGTCGCAAGGTGAGTGTCTATTCGGGGCTGACACCTCAGGCCGGGACGTACGACTGGCCCGGGCTGGTGCAGTCGCTGAACACCGCGGTGCCTGTCGCGGCGACGCTGCAGGTGACCGGTGGCAATCACGCGGTGATCACGTTCGACGGCGACCCGGCGCCGGTGCGCGCGTTCATTCGCGCGCACGATCCCAAGCTGCACCTGATGTCGACCGGCCGGCGCATCGATCTGTACAAGGACATCGGGCGGCCGGCCGAGGTCGCCGACCGTTACCACTTCGAGCGGCTGATCGGCAGTCACCTGGTCGGTCACACCCGGATGGCGACCGAATCGGCGGTGACACCCGATCGTGCCCATCCGTTCACCGCCGGCGAGGACTTCTGCCTGGTGCACAACGGCTCGTTGTCCAATCCGTACGGGGTGCGCCGGATGCTCGAGCCGCGCGGCATCCGCTTCGAGACCGACAACGACACCGAGGCAGCGTGCCGCTTCCTCGAGTGGCGGCTGCGCGAAGGCGACGACCTGCCGGGCGCGCTGCAGAAGGGCTTCGAGGCGCTCGACGGTTTCTACACGTTCCTGATGGGCACACCGACCGAGCTTGCCCTGATCCGCGATCCGTTCGCCTGCAAGCCGGCGGTGGTTGCCGAGACCGACGACTACGTGGCGATCGCCAGCGAGTTCCGCTCGCTTGCGCACCTGCCCGGTATCGACGATGCCCACGTGTTCGAGCCCGCACCGGAGGAGATGTACGTATGGAAGGCGTGAGCACCCGTCCCGTCGCGACGGCCGCCGACATGACGGTCGGCTTCGACCTGTCGTCCACGCCGTTGCGTGAACTGAACCGCTACCTGCACCAGCCGGCCGCCGCGATCGCCGGGCGCGACGTGGTCGTGCGCCATCCCGACGGCGCACACAACATCGCCGTCGGCGTCGATGCGCCGGTCACGATCCGGATCGAAGGCCACGCCGGCTACTACGCGGCCGGCATGAACGAACAGGCCGACGTGACGATCACCGGCAGCGCGTCCACCGGTGTCGCCGAGAACATGATGAGCGGCCGGGTCCACGTGAAGGGCTTCGCGTCGAACTCGGCCGGCGCCTCGGCGCACGGTGGCCTGCTGGTGATCGACGGTGATGCCGGCCTGCGCTGCGGCATCTCGCTCAAGGGCGGCGACATCGTCGTCGGCGGTTCGGTCGGCAGTTTCTGCGGCTTCATGGCGCAGGCCGGCCGCATCGTCGTCTGCGGCGACGCCGGCCACGCGCTGGGCGATTCGTTGTACGAGGCGGTGATCTACGTCGGTGGACAGATCGCGTCGCTGGGTGCCGACGCCCGTGTCGAGCCGATGACCGACACGGACCTGGCCGCGCTCGGCTCGCTGCTGCGCGAGGCCGGCTTCACACACGATCCCGCCGCGTTCACCCGCGTGGCATCGGCGCGATCACTCTATCACTGGAATGCGGACGCGGACCAGGAGTACTGAGACCGCCGAAGACGCCGGATCCGCCTGCCCGCTGCCGTCGCGGCATCCCGCCCCACCCGTCCCCACGAACCGAAGCACCGCCATGTCCGAGTCACCGCTGCCCGCCCGCCACCTGCAACGCGAGGCCTCCGCCTTGTACGACCGCGCGACCCTCGACTACATCCACCGTGCCTCGAGCACCGGCCTGTACGAGATCCGCGGCCTGGGCGCCAAGCGCGCGCTGCCGCACTTCGACGATCTGGTTTTCCTCGCCGCCTCGCTGTCGCGATATCCGCTCGAGGGGTATCGCGAGCGCTGCAGCACGAAGACCGTGCTGGGCACCCGCCGCGCGAGCCGGCCGATCGAACTGCAGACACCGGTCACGATCGCCGGCATGAGTTTCGGTGCGCTGTCGGCCAACGTGAAGGAGGCACTCGGGCGCGCCGCCACCGAAGTCGGCACCAGCACCACGACCGGCGACGGCGGCATGACCGAGGAGGAACGCCGCAGCAGTCGAACGCTGGTGTACCAGTGCCTGCCCTCGCGTTACGGGTTCCGGCCGGCCGACGTCAGGCGCGCCGATGCGATCGAGGTGGTGATCGGCCAGGGCGCGAAGCCCGGCGGCGGCGGCCTGCTGCTGGGGCAGAAGGTGAACCCGCGCGTGGCGGCGATGCGCACGTTGCCGCAGAACGTGGACCAGCGCTCGGCGTGCCGACATCCGGACTGGACCGGCCCCGACGACCTGGCGATCAAGATCCAGGAACTGCGCGAGATCACCGACTGGGAGAAACCGATCTACGTGAAGGTCGGCGCGACTCGGGTGTTCAACGACGTGAAGCTGGCCGTGCATGCCGGCGCCGACGTGGTCGTGGTCGACGGCATGCAAGGTGGAACCGCGGCGACACAGACCTGTTTCATCGAACATGTCGGCATTCCGACACTGGCCGCGGTGCGGCAGGCGGTCGATGCACTCGAAGACCTGGACATGAAGGGTGAGGTGCAACTGATCGTGTCCGGTGGCGTGCGCACCGGAGCCGATGTCGCCAAGGCGCTGGCGCTGGGCGCCGACGCGGTCGCGATCGGACAGGGCGTGTTGATGGCGCTGGGCTGCAACCGCGATGTCTGGTTCCGGGACGGTCGGCCGGTGAGTGCCGAGGCCGACTACGCGGCGCTGGGCACCCAGGCCGGCTTCTGCCACCACTGCCACACCGGCCGCTGCCCGGTCGGCGTGACCACGCAGGATGCCGAACTGGAGCAGCGGCTCGACCCCGCGTGGGGGGCGAAACACGTCCGCAACTACCTGAAGACCCTGACGATGGAACTCACCACGCTGGCGCGTGCCTGCGGCAAGCAGGATGTCCATCACCTGGAACCGGAAGACCTGGTCGCACTCACCGTCGAAGCGGCGGCGATGGCCCGGGTGCCGCTGGCGGGCACGAACTGGATCCCGGGCTGGGAGCGTCGCTGACGGTTGTTCGTGATCACCGTGGCAGTGGCGACCACACGTCGCCTCGACCGTCGTTGATCGACCGTCAGGACACCGCGCCGCTGCCGTAGCGGCCCACGAGCAGCGCGCCGCGACCGAAACGTGCATGGGCGTAGGGTTCGAGCGAGACCTCGGTCGGCAGCCCGAGCGCCTCCTGCGCGAGCACCCGTCCGACCGCGGGTGACAACTTGAAGCCGTGGCCCGAGAAGCCATAGGCCACGATCAGGCCCGGCACCTCCGGCAGGCGGCCCAGCACCGGATTCCAGTCCGGCGTCACGTCGTACACACCGGTCCAGGACGAGGCCAGGCCGGCGGTCTCGAACGACGGAAACCGCTCGGCCACCTGCATGCCGACCTCGGCGACGTGGTCCATGCTGACCGGACCCTGCGTGATGTCGGGCTCGGCCAGGCGTTCACCGGCCGTGCCTTCGGCGACCATCATCTGGCGGTTGCCATAGCTGCGGCAATAGAGCATGCCGGCGGACGCCAGGTCCTTGAAGACCGGCATCGCGTGGGTGTAGTCGACCGGTCCTTCGAGCGCAAGCACCGTGTGCCGCTCCGGAATCACCGGCGTCGGGATACCGGTCCAGCGCTCGATGTCCGTCGACCAGATGTTCATCGTGCAGATCACCGTGCCGGCGCCGAAATCGCCCTTCGTCGTGTGCACGCCGGTGATGCGACCGGTCGCATCGCGCAGCGGCCCGGTGACCGCGACGCCTTCGGCGATCTTGACGCCGCGGCGGCGCGCCGCGCGCGCGAAGCCGCTCGCCACCAGGTACGCATCGGCGAACCCGGCCTGCGGCTCGTAGCCGATCACCGCGGCATCGTCGAAACGGGCGATCGGCAGCCGCTCGCGGGCCTCGACGGCATCGAGCCGGTGGACCTCGATGCCGAACGTGCGCTGGCCGTCGAGTGCGGCCGACAGTGCCACGGCCTTGGGCCCGTCCGGCGCGGCGATCAGGTAGCCACAGGTCACCAGCCCGGCGGACGCCTCCGGATCGCCCAGATAGCCGGCGAAATCGCGGAACACCGACCAGGACGACAGCGCGAGTTCGACGTTCT
>CADEEH010000175.1 GCA_902826305.1 uncultured Burkholderiales bacterium | reverse complement strand
GGTGATCGACCTGGTCGACCGTCCGGACCTGAAGTTCCCCCGCTTCGAGCCGGCGGCGCCGCCGGCGCTTCGCGGCAAGGACCTGTTCGCCGCGATCCGCAAGGCCGACATCCTGATCCACCATCCGTACGAATCGTTCGATCCGGTGCAGGCCTTCCTGAGCAGCGCAGCCACCGATCCGAAGGTGGTCGCGATCAAGCAGACCGTGTATCGGACCGGCGCGGACTCGGTGCTGATGGAATCGCTGCTGGCCGCCGCGCGCGCGGGCAAGGAGGTCACCGTTGTCGTCGAACTGATGGCGCGCTTCGACGAGGAGACCAACATCAACTGGGCCGCGCGGCTCGAACACGCCGGCGCCCATGTGATCTACGGTGTCGTCGGCCACAAGACCCACGCCAAGATGGCGCTGGTGATCCGCCGCGAAGGCGGGCGGCTGCAGCGCTACGTGCACCTGGGCACCGGCAACTACCATCCGCGCACCGCGAGGCTGTACGAGGATTTCGGCCTGTTCACCGCGAAGGAGGACGTCTGTGCCGACGTGCACGAGGTGTTCCGGCGGCTGACCGGTCTCGGCCAGGCCGGCACGCTCAATGCGCTGGTGCAGTCGCCGTTCTCGCTGCACGGCATGGTCCTGCAGTCGATCCGGCGCGAGGCGGCCAACGCACGCGCCGGCCGTCGCGGCTACATCGCCGCCAAGCTCAATGCGCTGCTCGAGGAACAGGTGATCGACGCGTTGTACGACGCATCGCAGGCCGGAGTGAAGATCGACCTGGTCGTGCGCGGCGTATGTGCGTTGCGGCCCGGTGTGCCCGGGTTGTCCGAGAACATCCGCGTGCGTTCGATCCTCGGCCGTTTCCTCGAGCACAGCCGCATCTACTACTTCTGGAACGACGGCCACAAGGACGTCTGGCTCGCGTCGGCCGACTGGATGGCGCGCAACCTGCTGCGGCGGGTGGAAGTCGCCTTCCCGGTGCGCGACAAGAAACTGAAGACCCGGGTGATCGACGAAGGCATCGACGAACACCTGCGCGACAACCTGTTCTCGTGGGTGATGGACGCCGACGGGGACTACACGCGGCGCCGGCCGCGCAGCCGCGTGGCGCGGATATCGCAGGCGCGCCTGCTGCAGCGGCTCACCGGGACCGCCGGCTGATCAGCGGCCGGTTCGTCGGCTGAAGGCCGCGCCTCACCAGCAATCAACCGCTGCTCAACGGCCGCTCAACCGCCGGCCTGCCCGCGCCTCAACTGCCGATCCGCCCGCCGTCCAGGCGACGGATCACGATCGTCGCCGACCGCGGACGGCTCTGGCCACCGTCAGGCCAGTGTGAACGCCAGGTCGCCGGATCCGGCTTGTTCGGCCCTTCACCGGCGGTCTCGCCCGGATGCTGGATGTTGACGAAGAGCCAGCGTGCATCGGGTGTCATCGTCATGCCGGTGATCTCGCAACCCGGCGGGCCGACCAGGAAGCGCCGGATCCTGCCGGTGGCCGCATCGGCGGCGAGCATCTGGTTGTTGCCCAGCCCTTCGTAGACACCGGTGCCGATCGAGGCGGTCGGTATGTCGGTCTGGATCCACAACGTGCCTTCGGCATCGAACCACAGGCCGTCGGGGCAGGCGAACGCGTCGCCGTCGATGTCGCCCTTGTACGATTCCTCGGTCCGCGTCGGGTTGCCGGCCTGGGCGAACAGGTCCCAGTCGAATTCGAGCGCCGCCGCATCACCGCCCGCTTCGCGCCAGCGCAGGATGTGGCCGAACCGGTTGTCGCGACGCGGGTTCGCGCCATCGACCGGCGGCCCGTTGTCGGTGCCGCGGGTCGGATTGCCGGTCAGCGAGACGTAGATCTCGCGGGTGCGGGGATGGGCGGCGATCCATTCGGGGCGGTCCAGCCGCGTCGCGCCGACGACGTCGGCCGCGCGTCGTGTGTTGACCAGCACCGAGGCCTGGTCCGCGAAGCCCGCATTCGCATCGAGTCCGTGTTGTCCGTGCACCAGCGGCAGCCAGCGGCCACGGCCGCGACCGTCGAAACGCGCGACATACAGCGTGCCCTCGTCGAGCAGGCGTTGCGGCTCGACCGGTTTGCCCCGCACCCAGCGTCTGCGCGAGACGAACTTGTAGACGTATTCGTTGACCTGGTCGTCGCCGGTGTAGACGACGACCCGGCCGTCGCGGGCGAGCACGACGGTTGCACATTCGTGCTTGAGCCGACCGAGCGCGGTGCGTTTCTTCGGCGTCGAGGTCGGGTCGAACGGATCGATCTCGACGACCCAGCCGAACCGGTTCGATTCGTTCGGATGACGGCCGATGTCGAATCGTTCGTCGTGTGGATGCCAGCGGTAGCCGGCGCCTCGTGCCGTCACGCCGTAACGACGCATCACCGCATTGCGCGCGGTGTCGAATCCCGGCACGTCGGTGCCGAAATAGGCGTTGAAGTTCTCCTCGCAGGCGAGGTAGGTGCCCCACGGCGTGACGCCGTGGGCGCAGTTGTTCAGCGTGCCCAGCACCCGGCGGCCGTCGGGATCGGCGGCGGTCTGCATCAGTTCGTGGCCGGCCGCCGGACCCGTGAGTTCCATCGGCGTGAAGCCGGTGATGCGGCGCGCGTACGGCGAATCGACGACCCGCCAGCGACCTTCGCGCAGTTCGATCGCGACCACGCTCACGCCGTGGGCGGCCTGCACCTTGCGGACCCGGGCCGGGGTCAGGTTCTGCTCGGTGAATCCGTCCGGAAACATCAGGCCCGGATCGGCGTATTCGTGGTTCGACACCAGCAGGCCGCGCCGCGAGGAGTTCGAACCCCGGGGCAGCGGAAAGAACGACATGCCGTCGTTGTGCTGGCCCCACTGCCGTTCCTGGTCCTCGGCGCTGTTGCGTGCCTGCGGATCGAAGCGCGGCGCCTTGCCGTCGATCGGATCGCCCCAGGCGATCAGCACCTCGGCGCCGTAGCCCTTGGGCACGTGCACCGCATCGTCGCTCGACACGGGCACGGGCTCGAAGGAGATCGTCGGGCGGGTGCCGGTGCCTCGCCGAGCGGCGGATGCGGCAAGGACCGGTCGTGTGAGAACGGTGGCGGCACTTCCGGCCACACCGACGGCGGCAACCCGCTTCAGCCACCGGCGCCTCGCCTCGTCGAGGTCGAGCAAGTGTGGACGGCGTGTCGGGTTCAGGTCGAAATCGTCGTCAGTGTTCACGCGGGTCCGCCCGGCAACATCGAGCCGGACAGTTTACGACGGGGTCGGCGGGCGCTGTCATCGGGCGTTCATCCGTTCTTCACGGTCAGGACATCAGGGACCGCGAAACTCCCCGCGCATCCCACAGGAGAGTCCATGCACACGCCCGACAACGAGTGCTCGAACCCGAGCACCGGCCCCCGTTTCGAAGAACTTCTCGACCAGGTGATCAGCCGGCGCATGGTGCTCAGGCGCGGCATCGGTGCCGCGGCGCTGCCTTTTCTCGCCGGCCTCGGGGCCTGCGGGGGCGACAACGATGGTGGGGCCGGGCTGGCGACGTCGCCGGCGGGCACCGGCTCCGGCACGAGTGCGCCGCCGGCCGCGCCCGCGTCCGGCTTCTCGTTCAAGGCGGTGACCACGTCGAGCGCGGACACCGTGGTGGTGCCCGAAGGTTATACCGCCCAGGTGCTGCTGCGATGGGGTGATCCGATGACGATCGCCGCGCCGGCTTTCAAGGGGGATGCCAGCGAGACCTGGAACGAGCAGGAACTGCAGTACGGCGACAACCAGGACGGGATGCACTTCTTCGGCTTTCGCGAGGCGGGCGGCAGCGAACGCAGCGACGCCGGCCTGATCGCCGTCAATCACGAATACTTCAATCCGGAATACTTCTACGTCCCCGGCAACGACGCGGACGACTGGCTGGAGCCGTGGACCGCCGACAAGGCGAAGAAGTCACAGGCCGCACACGGCCTGTCGGTGTTCGAGGTCCGCAAGCGCGCGGACGGCGCCTGGGAACACGTGCGCAGTTCCGGCTACAACCGCCGGATCACCGCGTACACGCCGATGTCGCTCACCGGTCCCGCGGCAGGTGTCGCGGCGCTGCGGACGGCGGCTGATCCGGCCGGCACCACGGTGCTGGGCACGATCAACAACTGCGCGAACGGCTGGACCCCGTGGGGCACCTACCTGACCTGCGAGGAGAACTTCAACGGGGTGTTCGGCTGGAACGGCACGCGCACGTCGACCGCGCTCGAGAACCGATACGGCATCACCCAGGCGGGATTCTCCTACCGCTGGCACGAGGTCGACCCCCGCTTCGACGTCGCGGCGACCCCGAACGAACCGAACCGCTTCGGCTGGGTCGTCGAACTCGATCCGTTCGATCCGACCTCGACGCCGCGCAAACACACGGCGCTCGGTCGCTTCAAACACGAGAACGCGGCGCTGGTCGTCGCGGCGAACCGCAAGGTCGTCGTCTACATGGGTGACGACGAGCGCAACGAATACATCTACAAGTTCATCAGCGACGGCACCTACGACGCCGCCGCGCCGGCCTCGGCCGCGCGCGACCTGCTGACCGCCGGCACGTTGTACGTCGCGAAGTTCGAGGCCGGCCCGACGACCGGTGACCGCGCCGGCACCGGGCGCTGGATCCCGCTGGTGTTCGGGCAGAACGGGCTCGACGCGAGCAACGGCTTCTCCAGCCAGGCCGATGTGCTGATCAACGCCCGCAAGGCGGGCGACGTGGTCGGCGCGACGATGATGGACCGGCCCGAGTGGGTCGTGGCCAATCCGAAGAAGCCGGGCGAGGTCTACGCGACACTGACCAACAACAACCGCCGCGGCTCGACGCCGCCGTCGTCGAACAAGCCCGACGGCACCACCGCGGCCGGTGCGGCCCGACCGCCGATCGACGAGGCGAACCCGCGCGCGAACAACGTCTGGGGGCATATCATCCGCTGGAACGAGGCCGCGGGCGACCCGACCGCGTCGACGTTCACCTGGGACATCTACCTGCTGGCGGGCAACCCGAAGAAATACCCGGACCGCACCGACCCGCGCTCGGGTTCGTCGTCGATCACCACGGACAACATGTTCAACAGCCCGGACGGGCTGGGCTTCGATCCGTCGGGCCGCTTGTGGATCCAGACCGACGGCACGTTCAGCAACAGTGGCGAATACGACGGGCAGGGCAACAACCAGCTGCTGGTCTCGGACGTGACCACCGGCGAGGTCAAGCGTTTCATGGTCGGCCCCTCCGGCTGCGAGATCACCGGCATCACTTGGTCGCCCGATGGCAAGGTGGTGTTCGTCAACATCCAGCATCCGGGTGAACTCGCGTCACACCCGCGTGCCGCGTCGATCAACGCCCGCTTCGCGGCCATCACCGACACGGCGGCGCGGGACCTGGCGATCCTGAACTACGTCGCGCGACATCCGGTCGAGTTCTCGACCTGGCCCGATGGCGCCCAGGCCACCCGGCCGCGGGCGGCGACCCTGGCGATCCGTCGCAACGACGGTGGGGTCGTCGGCAGCTGAGCCGGCATCCGGGTCGGCCGCCGGCGTCCGGCGGCGTCCGGCGGCCGAGGCTGGCAGGTGAAGGTCGGCAGGTGAGGTCGGCAGGTGAGGGGTCGGCAGGTGAGGTCGGCCGGCTGAAATCCCGGGCCGGTCCGGCAGGCGGGGTCGGCCCTCCGCCCGTCCCGGCCATGACGACGCCCGTGACCGTTTTCCTCGCCGGCCGGAGCGATCGCGGTACACTCGCCGCCGATGGAAACCGTCGAAGCAGTTGTCGTCGGCGCCGGCATCGTCGGCCTGGCCATCGCCAAGCGGCTCGCCGAGGCGGGCCTCGAGGTGGTGATCCTGGAGCGGGCCGATGCGATCGGCACCGAGACCTCGTCGCGCAACAGCGAGGTCGTGCACGCCGGCATCTACTATCCGCAGGGCAGCCTGAAGGGACGCTTCTGCGTCGAGGGTCGCCGGCTGCTCTATCCGTACTGCGTCGAGCGCGGTGTCGCGCACCGGCACATCGGCAAGCTGCTGGTGGCCACCGACGACAGCCAGGTCGCCAAGCTGCGCAGGCTGCAGGACCATGCCCGCGCCAACGGCCTGACCCACGCCGACGAGGCACTCGAGATGATCGACGCGGCACGTGCCGCGCACCTGGAACCGCAGGTGCGTTGTGTGGCCGCGCTCTGGTCGCCGTCGACCGGCATCGTCGACAGCCATGGCCTGATGCTCGCGTACCTCGGTGATGCGGAGAGCCGCGGCGCGATGCTGGCACTCAACACCCGGGTCGATACCGTGCGGCCGATCGAGGGCGGGTTCGTCCTCGAGACGGTCAACGACGGCGAGCGTTTCGAGATCTCCAGCCGGTACCTGGTGAATTCGGCCGGCCTGCATGCGCAGGCCCTCGCGCGGTCGATCGAAGGCTTTCCCGCGGCCCACGTGCCGGCGCAGAAACTGGTCAAGGGCAACTATTTCGCGCTGGCCGGGGTGCGGGCGCCATTCAGGCACCTGGTCTATCCGATGCCCAACGACCTCGGGCTCGGCGTACATGCCACGATCGATCTCGGCGGCCAGGTGCGTTTCGGTCCGGACACCGAGGTGATCGACCGGATCGGCTATTCGGTCGACGCCGGCCGCGGCGACTCGTTCTACGACAGCATCCGCGCCTACTGGCCCGACTTGCCCGACGGGGCGCTGCGTCCGGACTACTGCGGGATCCGCCCCAAGCTCGACCGTCCCGAGCCCGACTTCGTGATCGACGGCCCGTCCGTCCATGGCGTGCCGGGGCTGGTCAACCTGTTCGGCATCGAGAGCCCCGGACTGACCGCGTCGCTGGCAATCGCCGGGGACGTCTGCGCCCGGCTCGCGCTGCCCGCCCGCTCGCTCGCCCCCGCCTGAAGCCGGGACGCGTCGCGCCCGTCCGGCGATCCCTGCTAACCTGTCCGCCTCCGCGGCCGCCACGACGCTCCGACGTGTGTCGGGTGGCCATCCCCCTTGCGCCAGCCCAGGAGGTCCCCGATGAAGGCAGCCACGATCCTCGACACCATCGGCCAGACGCCGCACATCCGCATCAACCGGCTGTTCGGCGCCGACCGCGAAGTGTGGATCAAGTCCGAGCGCTCGAACCCCGGCGGCTCGATCAAGGACCGGATCGCGCTGGCGATGGTCGAGGACGCCGAGAAAAGCGGCGCGCTCAAACCCGGCGGCACGATCATCGAACCCACGTCGGGCAACACCGGCATCGGTCTGGCGATGGTGGCCGCGGTCAAGGGATACAAGCTGGTGCTGGTGATGCCGGACTCGATGTCGGTCGAACGGCGACGGCTGATGCTGGCCTACGGCGCCAGTTTCGAGCTGACGCCGCGCGAGAAGGGCATGAACGGTTCGATCGCCCGCGCGAAGGAACTGATCGAGGCGACCCCGGGCTCGTGGATGCCGCAGCAGTTCGAGAACCCGTCCAACATCGACGTGCACGTGCGCACGACCGCGGCCGAGATCGCCGCCGATTTCCCGGACGGCATCGATGTGCTGATCACCGGCGTCGGCACCGGGGGGCACATCACCGGCTGCGCGAAGGTGCTCAAGCAGAAGTGGCCGAAGCTGAAGGTGTTCGCGGTCGAGCCGACCGCCTCGCCGGTCATCTCCGGCGGCAAGCCGTCGCCGCATCCGATCCAGGGTATCGGTGCCGGCTTCATCCCGAAGAATCTCGACACCGCGCTGCTCGACGGCGCGATCCAGGTCGAGGCCGAGGCCGCCCGCGAATACGCGCGCCGGGCGGCGCGCGAGGAGGGGATCCTGGTCGGGATCTCCTCGGGTGCGACGCTGGCGGCGATCGCAGCCAAGCTCGGCGACTTCGACAAGTCGGCCCGCATCCTCGGCTTCAACTACGATACCGGCGAACGTTACCTGTCGATCGAGGGCTTCCTTCCTGCATGACTGCCCGCCCACTCACGGAGGCCGCCGATGGTCCTGCTCGAGTTCTCGATGTCACCGCTGACACGTGGTGAAAGTGTCAGCCCCTATGTGGCCCGCTCGCTGGACATCATCGACCGCAGCGGCCTGGCCTACCAGCTCACGCCGATGGGCACGATCCTCGAAGGCGAGTGGGCCGAGGTGATGGCGGTGGTCACCGCATGTTTCGAAGCGATGCGAACCGACTGCCCGCGCATCGGCGCCAGCATCAAGATCGACTATCGCGATGCGCCGGCGGGCCGGCTGACCTCGAAGCTCGACTCGGTCAAGGCGAAGGTCGGTCGCGACCTGAAGACCTAGGCGACAAGCCGGTCACGGCTGCAGACGCACCGATCCCGAGACGTTGACCGTGACCACCGCCTTGCCCGCGCTGCCGGCGATCGGTGGCGCGGCTTCGGCGCCGGCGCGCATCTGCATCGATTGCACCCGCGGCATCGGCGGCGGGTCGTCGCGACCGGCACCGTCGATCGACACCTTGCGGATCGTGTAGGACTTGAAACCGAGCGCCTGGGCGGCTGCGGCAGCCTTGCCCTGGAACGCCTTGACGGCCTCGGTGATCAGCTCCTGTTCGACCTGCTGGCGTGCGTCGCGACTGAGAAAGTAGTGGATCGATTCGAGGTTCAGTCGCGACGTCAGTTCGCCCACCCGACGGTTGAACGGTTCGTCCGGTTTGCCGGTGATCTGCAGCGATCCGCGTGCACGCCAGCCGGTGATCTTCGGCGCGCCGTCGCGCGGATTGGAGTAGACCGGATCGGTACGGAACGCGCCGGTTGCCACCTCGAGGTCGCGATGATCGCGACGCAGCTCGGCCAGTGCCGGTGACAACACGCCGTTGACCTGTGCCTGTGCGCCGGCCGGTGTCGGCGCCTCGCGTTCGATGAACATCACCACCGTCACGCTGTCCTGCAGGACGTCGCGTTCGGCGCTCGCGGCGAGTTCCAGCATCGGTTCGCGCTCGGCGGCGGCCTGCCGTTCGTGGGTGCCCGCGGTGTGGCGCGAAGCGGTCTCGTCGGCGGCGAGCACCAGCGGTGCGATCGCGATCAGAAGCAGCACGCCGCCGAGGCGGCGCAAGACGTCGATGACCATGGCGGATCCTCGATCGGGGCGTCGGATCCGCAAGCGTACCGGAGATCCGTGACCGCCAACGGGTCACGCCCGGCCCGGTGTCGTCACGGCGAGGCCGATGGGATCGGCCTCGCCGTCGGTGTCACTTCGGCATCTCGATCATCGGCGCCGGACGGGGTGTGCGCGCGGTGCTGGCCGGCAGCACCGGCAACGTCACCAGCGGCTGGCGACCGGTCAGGCTGCGCAGGAACGCGGTCACGTCGTCGATTTCGGCCGGCGACAACGTGCTGCCGAGTTGGGCCGAACTCATCGCGGCGACCGCATCACGCAGCGCCCACACCTTGCCCGAGTGGAAGTACGGTCCGGTCAGCGCGACGTTGCGCAGCGACGGCGCGCGGAACACGTAGGCGTCGTCCTCGCTCTTGGTCAGCGCGAAACGGCCCTTGTCCTCGGTCGGGCGTACAACCGCGTCGGGTGCCTGCTTGACGCCGAACGGATGGTAGCTCTGGCCACCGACGTTCACCCCGTTGTGGCACGAGACACAACCTTTCTCCATGAACGCCGCCAGCCCGCGCTGTTGCTGAGCATCGAGTGCCGCCTTGTTGCCGCGCAGGTAACGGTCGAACGGTGCGTCCGGTGTCACCAGGGTCGCTTCGAACGCCTCGATCGCCACGGCGACGTTGTCGAACGACAGCGGGTCAGCCTGGCCGGGGAACGCCTTCCTGAACATCTCGACGTAACCCGGCATCGAGCGCAGCGTCGCCACCAGCAGTTCGGG
>CADEEH010000174.1 GCA_902826305.1 uncultured Burkholderiales bacterium | reverse complement strand
GTGGCGGTGAACCAGCCGAAGATCTTGCCGCCGATGATGATCACCGGCGTCATCAGCGCCGGCAGCGACACGCCCAGCGCGCGGCCGGCTTCGACCAGTGTCGCCCTCGGGTACGTGGGATAGCCGCGTCGTTTCGCGTAGACATGGACGGTCGCCATCTGCACCAGCCCGATCAGCACGCCCGGGATCACGCCGGCGAGGAACAGCGCGCCGATCGACACCGACAACACGCCGCCCCAGACGATCATCAGGATCGACGGCGGGATGATCACCGCGAGCACCGCCGAGACCGCGGTGATCGCCACCGAGAAGCTGTCGTCGTAGCCTTCGCGGCGCTGGGCGTCGATGAAGATCTTCGACTGGCTGGCGGCATCCGCGGTCGACGAACCGGAGATGCCGGCGAAGAAGATCGACAACACGACGTTGACCTGCGCCAGCCCGCCGGGGAAGTGACCGACCAGCGCGCGTGACAGCCGCACCAGCCGATCGGTGATGCCGCCGACGTTCATCAGGTTCGCGGTCAGCAGGAAAAACGGCACCGCGAGCAGGATGAACGAGTTGTATGCGTTGAAGGTCTCCTGCACCAGCGTCATCGGCGACAGGTTCGGTTCGAGCAGCAGCAGCGGCAGGCACGCCAGCCCGAGCGCGAACGCAACCGGCACGCGCAGGAACATCAGCACGAAGAACAGGCCGAACAGGATCGTCGCGGCGTGGGATGGATCGACCGCGGTCAGCGCCGGTTTCAACGCGTCGCACCGGTCAGCAGGCGCCACTGGTCGACGAACTGTTCGCCGAGGAAGACGACCCAGGTCAGCCCGGTCAGCGGCCAGGCGACATGGATCAGCCACAGCGGCAGTTCGGCGAGCTCCGAGATCCGGTTCCAGCCGAATCGCGTGAACTCGATGCCGAACGCGACGAAGACCAGCGCGAAGACCAGCGTGGCGAGCAGCGCGAACAGGTTCAGCGCGGCGGAGACCCGGCCGCGGTTCGACGGCCAGACGTCGACGATGAAGTGTGCACCCTCGCGTACACCGAGCATCGCGCCGATCATCACCATCCAGACGAACAGGAACCGGGCCATCTCCTCGGTCCAGATGTAGCTCGGGATCAGTTCGGTGTAGCGCGAGAAGATCTGCAGGCTGACCGGGATGATCAGGATCGCGACCGACGCGGCGAGCAGCCACTGCAGCAGCTTCGACCAGGCCGCGGTGAAGCGGCGCCAGGGACCGGCGGGGGCTGCCGTGGGGCTGGGCATCGACGCGATCGGAATGGGTGGGTGCCCGCGAACCGGTGGCGGCCCCGGTCAGGTCAGCTCGTTGATCTTCGCGTAGATCGCTTCGGCGCCGATTTCCTTGGCATAGGTGGCCATCACCGGATCGACAAGCTTCTTCATCGCCGGCCGCTCGGTGAACTCGATCCGTTTCAGCTTGCCGGCCTTTTCGAGCGCCTCGACCTTGCTGCCGTCCTCGGTCGACTCGATCTGCCGGCCGTGGGCACCGGCCTCGCGGCCCGCCTGCACGATCGCCTCCTGCAGCTTGGCCGGCAGGCGCTTGAGGGTCTTGGTCGAGAAACACAGCGGCCGGATCGTGATCGCATGCTGTGTCATGTTCAGGTTCGGGCCGACCTCGAAGAACTTCATCTGCTCGACCCCGGCGGCCTCGTTCTCGCCGGCCTGGATGACGCCGTTCTGGATCGCGTTGTAGACCTCGTTGTACGCGATCACCGTCGGCGACATGCCGGCCGCGGCGAAGGTGCGGCTCCAGATCGGCGCACCCTGGACCCGCACCTTCAGGCCCTTCATCTCGGCCAGGTTGCGCACCGGCTTGTTGGCGAAGATGTTGCGCACGCCGCCGCCGGCATAACCGATCAGCATCACCTCGGCCTTGGTCTCGACCTCGTCGGCGACCGGCTTGAACAGGTTGGCGTCGAGCACCTTGTTCCAGTGGGGCAGGTCGCGGAACAGGAACGGCGCGTCGACGAACGGCGCGGCGCGCGAGAAGGTGGACATGTGTGCCGGCGAGACGATCGCGAAATCGACCGCCTTGCCCTGCGCCATGTATTCGAAGTACTGCTTCTCCAGGCCGAGCGCGCTGTTCTTGTGCAGCACGAAGCTGACCGGCTGGCCGTAGTACTTCTGCACCAGTTCCTCGAACCGCACCATCGCCTTGGTGAACGCGTGGTCGTCGTTGAACTGGGAGGCGCCGTTGAGCGTGATCGCCTGGGCGCGTGCGGTGTGGACGAACGGCGCGCCGGTCAGCACGCCGGCCGCCAACGAGCCGATGAATCGCCTGCGTTGCATCTTGTCGTCTCCTCGTCGTCGTCACTTGCCGCGCCTGCGGCAGGTGCCGGATGTGACCCCCGGCGCGACAAGCAGTCGACGGGCATCGGGGCGATCCGTCGCTCGACGTTAGCACACCGCCCGGCGGCCCTGCTCGGCGTTTCGATGCGGCGCTGCCGCAGGAGCGTGACCTCGATGCCGGCCGGGAGCCCCGATCGGACGCGTCAGACGTAGTGCCCGTGCCGGGCCAGCACCTCGATCTTGTAGCCGTCCGGATCCTGGACGAAGAAGAAGCGGGCGAGCAGCTTGTCGCCGTCCTTGAACTCCTTGACCGGGGCGGGGGCCAGGCCGAGCTTCTCGAAGCGGGCGTGTTCGGCGTCCAGGTCCGCGACGACGAACGCCACGTGGCCGTAGCCGGTGCCATGGGTGTAGGGCTCGGTGCGCCCCTTGTTCAGCGTCAGTTCGATCTCGACGTCGTTCTCCGGATTGCGCAGGTACGACAGCGTGAAGTCCGGGAAGTCGAGCTGGTGGGATTCGGTGAATCCGAACGCGTCGCGGTAGAAGCGGCGCGACTTGTCCAGATCCATCACGCGGATCATCGAGTGGATCAGTTTGGCGTTCGCCATGAAGGAAGCCTCCGGTTTGATGCGGCGCTACCATAAAATGCCAGCCGCCCGCGCAGGTAACACGCGGGTACTACCACGGCGCGCCGATGCCACGCGCCGGATGTCCGGAGGGTCGGGACGATGATCGGGACAACGGACAGCGCCGAACCGGCACCGCTCTGGGTGCCGTCGCCGGAACGGATCGAACGGGCCGGCATCACCGCGTACCTGCGCTGGCTGGCGGTCGAGCGTGGCCTGCATTTCGACACCTACGACGCGTTGTGGCGCTGGTCGGTGACCGAGCTGGAGGCGTTCTGGGCGTCGGTCTGGGACTTCTGCGGCGTGATCTCGCACACGCCGCCGGATGCCGATGGCCGCCGCTACCGGCAGGTGCTCGAGGAGCGCCGGATGCCGGGTGCGCGCTGGTTCACCGGTGCGCGGGTCAACTACGCCGAGCACTGCCTGGAACACGCGGGCCGGCCCGGGAACGCGACGCGGGTGATGATGGTCTGCGAATCCGAGGCCACCGGGCGGCGCGAGGTCACCGGGGCACAACTGTGCGCCAGTGTCGGCGCGCTGACCGCGACGCTGGCACGGCTCGGCGTCGGCGAAGGCGACCGGGTGGTGTCGTTCCTGCCGAACATCCCGGAGGCGATGTTCGGCGTGCTCGCCGCGACCTCGCTCGGTGCGCTCTGGTCGAGCACCTCACCCGACATGGGGCCGGCCGGTGTGCTGGACCGATTCCGGCAGATCGAGCCGACGGTGCTGCTGGCGGTCGACGGGTATCGCTACGGCGGCAAGGACTTCGATCGGCGTGCGGTGGTGGCCGAGCTGGTCCGCGGCCTGCCGAGCCTGCGGGCGGTGATCTTCGTGCCGCACCTGGACCGTTCGGCGACGCTGGCGCTGGACGATGGCGCGCCGACGGTGATCACGATCGCCGAAGCCCTCGCAACCCCGGCCGCGCCGGTGTTCACGCCGCTCGAGTTCGACGCGCCGCTGTGGATCGTCTATTCCTCCGGCACCACCGGCATGCCCAAGCCGATCGTCCACGGCCACGGCGGCGCGATCGTCGAATCGCGCAAGTCGATGCGGCTGCAT
Source organism: uncultured Burkholderiales bacterium (assembly GCA_902826305.1). GTDB lineage: Bacteria > Pseudomonadota > Gammaproteobacteria > Burkholderiales > Burkholderiaceae_E > CADEEH01. Next base: position 5,845 of record CADEEH010000174.1, on the reverse strand, counting down.
TCGGACTTCGACGAGCGCGACCGTTTCTTCTGGTTCTCGTCGACGAGCTGGATCATGTGGAACTTCCAGGTCTCGGCGCTGATGTCCGGGGCGACGGTGCTGATGTTCGACGGCCATCCGGCGCATCCGGACCCGATGACGTTGTTCGCGTTCGCCGCGCGCGAACGGGCGACACTGATCGGTGTGAGCCCGGCGTTCCTGTCGCAGGCCGCCAAGGCCGGCATCTCACCGGCCGCTTCGCTCGACCTGTCGGCGGTGCGCACCGTGGGGGTCACCGGCTCGCCGCTGACCGAGGAAGGTTTCCGCTGGGTCTACCAGCATGTCGGGCGCGACCTGATGCTCTACTGCATCTCCGGCGGCACCGATCCGGGCGCGGCGTTCCTCGGCGGCTGCCCGATCCTGCCGGTGTGGCCCGGCGAGATGTCGTGCCGGATGCTCGGCTGCGCGGTCTACGCGTTCGACGACGCCGGCCGCGAACGCATCGACGAGGTCGGTGAGCTGGTGGTGACCGAGCCGATGCCGTCGATGCCGCAGCGATTCTGGGGTGATCACGACGGGCGTCGTTATCACGACAGCTACTTCGTCGAGTATCCGGGCAAGTGGCGTCACGGCGACTGGCTGCGGATCACGCCGCGTGGCAGTGCAATCGTCTACGGTCGTTCGGATTCGACGATCAACCGGCACGGCATCCGGATGGGGTCCTCGGAGCTGTACCGGGTGGTCGAGGCGTTCGACGAGGTCGCCGATTCGCTGGTGGTCGATCTCGAGTATCTCGGCCGGCCATCGCTGATGGCGCTGTTCGTCGTCCCGCGCCCCGGGGTCGAGGTCGACGACTCGCTGCAGCGCCGGCTGCAGGCGGCGATCCGCAGCCAGCTTTCCGGGCGCCACGTGCCGGACCTGGTCGTCGGCATACCGGACGTGCCGCGCACGTTGTCGGGCAAGAAGCTCGAGGTGCCGGTCAAGCGGATCCTGCTCGGCCATCCGGTCGACCAGGCGGTCAACCGGGCATCGATGGCCAATCCGGCATCGATCGACTGGTTCATCGACTTCGCCGCGCGGCGCGCGACCGCCGGCTGACCCCGCTGTCCGGGCCGGTCGTGCCGGCGGCGGGGCCGGCAGGCATGGCGTTGTCGTTCGCGCTATGCTACGGACGGCCCTGGCCGCGTCGATGCACGGTGTGTCGAGGTGGCGCCGGCCGTCGGTACCGGGCGAGTTCCTGCCAAGGGTTCCGGTGCAACTGGAGGCTTCGGGTGCTCCATCTGGATACGCAGGTCAGCGTGCTGGTCCTCGACAGCGGCGGATTGCCGCGTCGCTGGATCGACGTCGAGACCGCGGTGGCCTACTACTACAAGCACCAGGTGACCTGGGACCTGGGCGAGAACGCGTTCACGCTGCGCGGCGGTGTCAATCGCGCCAGCGGGCGCCGTTCGACGCTGACCGTGCGTTCGATCATCGCGGTCCATGGCGACGGCGTGTCGGCGCGCGGCTACCAGAAGGTGCCGGCGCTGTCGCGCGAGATGCTGTTCGCCCGCGATCGGCAGATCTGTGCCTATTGCGGCGTGCGCGGGCGGATCGGCGACCTGACCGCCGAACACGTGATGCCGCAGAGCCGTGGCGGCCGCAACACCTGGACCAACCTGGTCACCGCCTGCAAGCCGTGCAACATGCGCAAGGGCAACCGGACCCCGGAGCAGGCGAAGATGCCGCTGCTCTACGTGCCGTACACGCCGAACCTGCACGAGGGGTTCATCCTGCGCAACCGACGCATCCTCGCCGACCAGATGGAATTCCTGATGGCGGGTGTGCCGGCGCATTCGCGACTGCATGGCGAGGCGGCCGGCGTCGCGGCCTGAATCCGACGCGGCGGCGGACCGGCTGTCGACGCCTTCCCGCGACACTGATCGGAGATGACGATGGCGGGCGCGGGCGGCGACTATCCGGGCAGGCTCGGTGATCCGGTGGCCGACGAGGCCGCGCTGATGCCGGCCCTGTCGGCCTGCCTGTCCGGCCTGTCGATCGATTCGATCCGTGCGCGTGCGCTGGCGCTGGTCCAGGGGGCACGCGACCGCTCCGGCGGGCAACTGTTCGACATGCAGGCATTCCTGCAGGCGTTTCCGATCTCGGAACCGATCGGGGTCAACCTGTTGCGGCTGGCCGAGGCGTTGCCGCGCACCGAGGACGATTCGAACCAGCTCGCGCTGCTGGCCGACAAGCTGGCCGCCGCGCAGGCCGGCGACACCGTCGCCAGCCCATCCGATGGCCTGTTCGAGCGTGGCGCGCGCACGTTGCTGCGGGTGGCCGGGCAGGCGCTGCCGGATGCCGATCGGATCGCCAGCGGCGATGCCGATGCCGGGGCGCTGGCGCAACTGGTCGTCAAGCCGGCCGCACGCCGGACGGTGTCGCGGCTCGGCAGCCAGTTCGTCTACGGCGAGGCGATCGGGCAGGCGATCGCGCTGGCGGCGCGCGAGCGCGGACCGCGGGTGCGTTTTTCGTTCGACATGCTCGGCGAGGGCGCACGCACCTGGGCCGACGCGGACGCGAACTTCGAACGGTATCGCGACGCGCTGCAGGCCACCGCGGCCACCGCGCGGGCCCCGCACTTCGCGGCCAACGACGGTGTGTCGATCAAGATCTCGGCGATCCATCCGCGCTACGAACTCGCCCACTATCCGCGCGAACGCGAGCGCCTGCTCGACCGGCTGCGGGTGCTGTGCGAGATCGCCGCCGCCGGCAACCTGAACCTGACGATCGATGCCGAGGAAAGTGATCGGCTCGAGATGCAGCTCGACCTGTTCGGGCATCTGGCCGCGGGCATCGCACCGGCGAGCTGGCCGGGGCTCGGGATCGCGATCCAGGGCTACCAGCTGCGTGCGTTGCGGCTGGTCGAGGTGCTGCTGGAGATCGCCCGCGCGCGGATCGCGGCCGGCGGCGCGCCGCTGGCGGTGCGACTGGTCAAGGGTGCGTACTGGGATGCGGAGATCAAGCGCGCGCAGGAACTCGGGCTCGCCGGTTATCCGGTCTTCACCGTCAAGGCGCACACCGACCGCAGCTACCTCGCCTGTGCCTCCAGGCTGCTCGCCTCCGGTGGCGCGTTGTACCCGCAGTTCGCGACCCACAACGCGGTGACGCTGGCCGCGATCCTCGCGATGGCCAGGACCTGCGGCGTCGGCGCCGACGGCTTCGAGTTCCAGCGCCTGCATGGCATGGGCGAGGCGTTGTACCGCGCGCTCGGCGAGACGGTCGACGACGCACCCGCCTGCCGGATCTACGCGCCGGTCGGCAGCCAGTCGCAACTGCTCGCGTACCTGATCCGCCGGATGCTGGAGAACGGCGCGTCGACCTCGTTCGTCCGCCTGCTGGCCGATCGTGCGGTCGCGCCCTCCGAGGTGGTCGGCCACGAGATGCACTGGCTGCCGCACCTGGCCAGCGAGCGGCGCGGCTTTCCGCTGCCGCCGGCGTTGTACGGATCGCAGCGTGTGAATGCACGCGGCCACGACCTCGGCGACGGCGCCACACTCGCGCGGTTCGTCGCGGCGGTCGCGGTCCTGGCGGCGGGGGGCGGCGAAGCGGCGCCGGCCTCGGGTGATGGGTCCGGTGGTGCATCCGGCCAGGCGTTCGCTCATGCATCCGCTGATGCATCGGCTCAGGCTTCCGCTCATGCATCCGCTCAGGCGGCCGCTCATGCGTCCCCTCATGCATCCGGAACTGCATCGGCTGCGGCCCCCACGTCCATCCGCTCGCCGGCCGACACCTCTCGGATCGTCGGTCGCGTCGTCGAGGCCGACCCCGCCGCGGTGACGCGGGCGATCGACACGGCGGTCGCCGCCTGGCCGGCGTGGTCCGCGCGTCCGGTCGCCTCCCGGGCCGACTGCCTGCGCCGCTGGGCCGACGCGATCGAGGCGTCGACCGAGGCGCTGGTCTCGCGCTGTGTGCACGAGGCCGGCAAGACGATCGCTGATGCGATCGCCGACGTGCGTGAAGCCGTGGACTTCTGTCGCTATTACGCCATCGAGGCCGAGCGGCTGATGGCCGAACCGCAGGTGCTGCCGGGGCCGACCGGCGAGCGCAACGAACTGGGCCTGCACGGGCGGGGTGTGTTCGTCTGCATCAGTCCCTGGAACTTTCCGGTGGCGATCTACGTCGGACAGGTTGCCGCGGCGCTGGTCACCGGCAACGCGGTGCTCGCCAAGCCGGCCGAGCAGACGCCGCTGGTTGCGCTCGACCTGGCGCGGCTCGCGATCGCGGCCGGCATCCCGGCCGAGGTGTTGCAGGTGCTGCCCGGGCGCGGCGAGATCGTCGGCGCGGCGCTGACCCGCGATCCGCGGATCGCCGGGGTCGTCTTCACCGGCAGCAACGCGACCGCGAAGGCGATCCAGCGCGCATTGTGCGAGCACCATCACACGATCCTGCCGCTGATCGCCGAGACCGGCGGGCAGAACGCGATGATCGTCGATTCGACCGCGTTGCCCGAGCAGGTGGTCGACGCGGTGGTGCAGTCGGCGTTCCGGTCGGCGGGCCAGCGCTGCTCGGCGCTGCGTGTGCTGGCGCTGCAGAACGAGGTCGCCGATCCGGTCCTCGCGATGCTGCGTGGTGCGCTGGCGGCGCTGCGTGTCGGTGATCCGTGTGATCCGTCGACCGACGTCGGACCGGTGATCGATGCCGAGGCCCGCGACCGGCTCGAGGCGCACCTGGCCCGGCTGGCCGCGGCCGGCCGTCGCATCGATCGCGCGCCGATGACGGCCGAGGCCGCCCGCGGCACGTTCGTCGCGCCGGCACTGGTCGAGATCGATTCGATCGGTGAGCTGACCGAGGAACACTTCGGACCGGTGCTGCACGTGGTGCGCTTCGACATCGCGCGTCTCGATGGACTGGTCGATGCAATCAACGCGACCGGGTTCGGCCTGACGCTGGGCATCCAGACGCGGATCGACACCCGTGCCGAATACATCCGGCGCCGGGCGCGTGTCGGCAACGTCTACGTGAACCGGAACATGATCGGTGCGGTCGTCGGCGTGCAGCCGTTCGGCGGCGAGGGCCTGTCGGGCACCGGCCCGAAGGCCGGCGGACCGCACTACCTGGCCCGCTTCACCGTCGAACGGACGTTCACGTCAAACACTGCCGCGGCCGGGGGGAATCTGGCGTTGTTGACACAGCCTGCGGCATAGTCGCGCCGGTCCTGATCGCTCCCGCACCCGGAAAACAACGATGTTCGAATGGATTGCCGACCCCAACGCATGGATCGCGCTGTTCACGCTGATGGCGCTCGAGATCGTGCTCGGCATCGACAACATCATCTTCATCTCGATCCTGGTCGCGCGGCTGCCGGAAGCGCAGCGCCAGCGGGCGCGGGTCATCGGCCTGACGCTGGCGATGGTGATGCGGCTCGGGCTGCTGCTGTCGATCGCGTGGATCATGCGGCTCACCGAGCCCCTGCTGACGATTCTGGGTCGCGACATCTCGGGGCGCGACCTGATCCTGATCGGCGGCGGCCTGTTCCTGCTGTGGAAGAGTGTGCACGAGATCCACAACTCGCTCGAGGGCGGCGAGGAGGAGCAGGCGGCGGCAGGCGCGGTGAAGGCCACCTTCGCCAGCGTGCTGGTGCAGATCGCGCTGATCGACATCGTGTTCTCGCTCGATTCGGTGATCACCGCGGTCGGGCTCGTCGACGAGATACCAATCATGGTGATCGCGATCGTCGCGACGGTGGCGGTGATGATGTTCGCGGCCAAGCCGATCGGTGATTTCGTCGACCGGCATCCGACGATCAAGATGCTGGCGCTCGCGTTCCTGGTGCTGGTCGGCGTCGTGCTGATCGCCGAAGGCTTCGGCCAGAAGATCTCGAAGG
>CADEEH010000173.1 GCA_902826305.1 uncultured Burkholderiales bacterium | reverse complement strand
ACGATGATCCAGATCCGCAACAAGAACCTGGAGACCGAGAAGCAGGCGCTGGACATCGACCGCGAACTCGAGCACGCGCGGCTGTCGCAGGAGCGCGAGCTGGAGGTGTTGCGCGCCACGCAGCGCGCCGACGTGGTCCGCGAAAAGGCGCAGAAGGACCAGGAAGCCGAACGCGCGCAGATCCTGTCGCGCGAGGCGATCGAGACCGCGCGGCTGTCGACCGAACGCAAACTCGAGCAGGAACGGATCGCCAAGGAGCTCGAGATCCAGGGCGCCGAGATCGCCCGCCGCCGCTCGATCGACCTGGCCGAGCAGGAGCGTGCGATCGCGTTCGCCGAACAGTCGCGTGCCCAGTCCCAGGCGCAGGCGGAGGCGGACAAGGCCCGCGCGCTGGCGGTGCAGGAGGAGGAGCGGGTGTTCACCGCCCGCGAGGTGGAGATGGCCGAGCGGCGCAAGCAGATCGACCTGCTCGGAGCACAGCAGGAGGCCGAGCGCGAAGGCATCCGGCTGCGCATGTCCGCCGAAGCGGAGAAACGCGCCTCGGCCGATCGCGGCGATGCGGTCCGCGCCGAGGCCGAGGCCGAGGCCGACGCCGAGCGGATCCGGGCGATGGCGGCGCGGATCCGGCACGAAGTCGAAGCCGAAGGCCAGCGTCTGATGAACGAGGCGGCCAACATGCTGACCGGCGATGCGCGCCTGTCGGCGATGCGGATGCGCCTGATCGACAAACTCGACGGCATCATCCGCGAATCGGTGCGGCCGCTGGAGCGCATCGAGGGCATCAAGATCCTGCAGGTCGACGGTCTCGGCGGTGGCGGCGGGGGCGGTGGCCATCGCGGCGACGGCGATGCCAACGGCAGCTTCGCCGACAACGTCGTCAATTCGGCATTGCGCTACCGGGCGCAGGCGCCGCTGGTCGATCAGCTGCTGCGCGAGATCGGCATCGACTCGGGTGACGTCGGCAAGCTCGCGCGCGGCCTGCTCGAGCGGCAGGCCCCGGCAGGACCGGCGCTGGCGGGCACCCAGGACGAGTGATGATCAAGGTCTACACGTCGAGTGTGATCGACGCGCCGGCCGATGCGGTCTGGGCCCGGATCCGCGACTTCAACGGCTTGCCGCGCTGGACCCCGTTCGTCGCCGAGTCCCGGATCGAGGGCAATCTGCCGGCGGACCAGATCGGCTGCGTCCGCAACTTCCGGCTCAAGGACGGTGGCGTGATCCGCGAACGGCTGCTCGCGTTGTCGGACTTCGACTTCCAGTGCACCTACGCGATCCTCGACAGCCCGATGGGCGTGGACAACTACGTCGCGACGCTGAAGCTGACCCCGGTGACCGACGGCAACCGGACATTCGCCGAATGGTGGGCCGAATTCGATGCGGCGCCGGAACGCGAAGGCGAGCTGGCCGAATCGATCGGCCAGGGTGTGTTCCAGGCCGCGTTCCACCAGCTCCGGCAGTCCTTCCGCTGAGCGCGGCAGGCCGCGCCGCGATCCGCGCCTCGACGTCCCCGCTTCGCGCCCCATGACCGGCAACCGCATCGGATGATCCGCGTCACCCGCTCAGCGATCATCGACGCGCCGATCGACACGGTGTGGCAGCTCGTGCGCGACTTCAACAGCCACGACCGATGGCATCCGATCGTCGCCCAGTCCCGGATAGAGAACGGTGAACCCGCCGACCGGGTCGGCTGCGTGCGCAACTTCACGCTGCGCGACGGCAACCGGATCCGCGAGCAGCTGCTGGCGTTGTCGGACGAAGAACACGTCTCGACCTACTGCATCCTCGATGCCACGGTGCCGCTGTCGCGATACGTGGCGACGGTCCGGCTGAAGCGGGTCACCGACGGCGAGCGCACCTTCTGGCACTGGGAATCGACGTTCGACGCGCCGCGCGGGCGCGAGCGCGAGATGGCCGACATGGTCGGGCGTGGCGTGTACGAGGCGGGATTCGACGGCCTGCGCAGCCATCTTCGTGCCACGCGACGCAACCCGCCCGGAACGGGTCCCGGCCCGCGCAACACGGGAGCCCTGCAGCCGGCCACGTCGACGCAGGCTGTCGTGGCCACGGCGTTCGGCGGCCCGGAAGTGCTCGAGCTGCGCCGCATCCAGTTGCCGCCGCCGCAGGCCGGCGAGATCACCATCCGACAGGTCGCGATCGGGGTCAACTTCATCGATGTCTACGTTCGGCGCGGGCTGTACCGGATGATCGAGCCACCGGCGGTCATCGGCATGGAAGGCGCAGGTGTCGTCGAACAGGTCGGTGACGGCGTCACCCACCTGCTCCCCGGCGATCGGGTCGCCTATGCCTGCCCTCCTCCCGGCGCCTATGCGGCTTCGCGCAACCTGCCGGCGGCGCAGGCGGTGCTGCTGCCCGAGGACATCACCTTCGACACCGCGGCCGCACTGATGCTCAAGGGCATGAGCGCCCAGTACCTGCTGCATCGCTCGACACAGGTCCGTCGCGGCGATGTCGTCCTGGTCCATGCCGCCGCCGGCGGCCTGGGCCTGCTGTTGTGCCAATGGGCCCGGGCGCTGGGTGCACGTGTGATCGGCACGGTGTCATCCGAGGACAAGGCACGCGTCGCACGGGACGCCGGCTGCGAGGACGTGATCGTGACGGCGGACTATCACTTCGCGCAGGCCGTGCTCGATCACACCGCCGGACGCGGCGTGGCCGTCATCTTCGACGGCCTGGGACGCGCCGCCTTCGACGAGAACCTGCGGGCGCTGGCCACCTGCGGGCACTGGGTCAGCTACGGCCAGGCGTCGGGCCCGATCGAACCGGTGTCTCTGGACGCGCTGACCGGCAAGTCGGCGACCCTGACCCGACCGGTCCTGTTCCACTACACCGCCGAACGCGCCGCGCTGACCGAGATCGCGACGCAGACCTTCGAGGCGCTTCGTGCCGGGATCCTGACCATCGACATCCGGCATCGCTATCCGCTGGGCGCGGCCGCGCAGGCGCATCGGGACCTCGAAGCCCGCCGGACCGTCGGCTCGATCGTGCTCGAGCCCTGAGCGCGGCGCGCGGCGCCGGCCTCAGCAGCGCAGCGCGTCGGCCGGCGTCAATTCCGCTGGTCGCGCCGGCACCTCGTGCACCCGCTGGTGATCCGACACGAACACACGATCACCCGGCTCGCGGCGGATGGTCCAGCCGCCGGTGAACTCACCGAATGCCGGCAACACGCCGCAGGCCTGGCGCAGCCAGAAACACGGCAGCCGGATCGAATCGACACGGCCGCCGAGCCGGATCGCCGGATGCAGGTGACCGGCCAGCGTGAAGCAACGATCCGCGACATCGGGCTCGTGAGCGAGCCGCACACCCGCGTGTTCGATCGCCTCGTCGACCGACTCGATCGCAAGCGACGACGGCAGGCGGCCACTGCGAGCGTCGTGGTTGCCGACGATCAGCGTCATCGACACCTCGCGATATGTGTCACGCCATCGGCCGAACTCGTCGAGACGCCCTGGGTCGCGGGCCGCCGGGCCGTGAAGCAGGTCACCGAGGAAGAACAGGTTCCTGACCGGCAGTCGCGCGAGCAAGGCGCCCAGGCGCTCGAGGGTCGCCCGGGTGGTGCCGCCGGGCACCGGCACGCCGAGCCGACGGAACGTGGCCGCCTTGCCGAGATGGACATCGGCGACGAGCAGCGACTGCGGGGACGGCAGATAGACCGCGCCCTCCGGCAGCAGCCACGCGTCGGCCGCGCCCAGCGGCACGGCTGCTGCACCCTCGACCAGCGCCGGTGTGGATCTCATCGCCGCGATGATACCGGTGCCGGGCTGAGCACCGGAACGCACAAATCGGGACGCGCAGTGGACACAGGTGGAACCTGTCTCAGAACGTAGCGAGCAGGCCCGAGTTGCGCGCGAGGAGCGGAAGCGTACTCCGGGTACGCTGAGCACCGGAACGCACAAATCGGGACGCGCAGTAGTTCTGGGACAGGTTCAGGCGAAGGCTTCGCTGAGCGGAGGCAACCCCGGGCTCATCCGCTCGACACGCTCCTCGCGAGCGCGTTCGGCGTGTTCGCGCCAGTCGTCGAAGCCGCCGAGATACACACGCGCGGTGTCGACGCCGATCCGGTTCAGTGCCCGCAACGCGATGAACCCACGTTCACACCGCCGGTCGCCGTACACGACGACCTGGCAGCCGCGTCCGATGCCGACCTTCTTCAGCACGCGCTCGATGATCTCGGCGGGCACCAGTTCGTCACTGCGAGGATCGGCCAGCAGCCAGTCCACGCCGCCCACGGACACGGCGCGTGGCAGATGCCCGTACTGGTAGTCACGCGTCGGCCGGACGTCCCACGGCACCGCCCCTTGGCCGAGCGCCACCTTGACCTGCTCGCGATCCATCGTGAGCTGCCGGTCAGGGGCGCCGAACCAGAGCGTCGCGGTCAGTCGGACGACTGGCGAACGGTGCAGCGGTGTCAAATGCGTCTCCTGGTCAAGCGGCGGTCCAACGGCCGAAGCCGCGCCGAAGTCTCCCTCCCCGGGGGAAACACGTACCGACCCGGAGCCTAGTCGGCTGCGGTGACGGCACGTTGACATGACCGTGTGACCCGGTCTTCGCGTCGGTGTCCGCTGGGCGGGCATTCGACGGCCGCACAGTATGCGCCGGCCCTTCCGGCTTGTCACGCAATGTGCGCTGGGCGAATAAGGAAAGTACGAAACGCCGCGCCCGATCGGGCGCCGTTACCGCGGCGCAACAAGCTAGGCGCCGGCGATGGCCGTCGACTCGAAGGCGCCCAGTCCGTGGCCGATGGAGACCCCTCGATTCTTGCGGGGCAGCAAACGCTCGTCGAGTGCGTAGAGTTTGCGCAATTGATCGCGGAAACGGGGCCTGCCGAAGCGTTGGAAGGCATCGACGCGGGCCGCGCGACCGAGTTTCAGCCGCAGTGCCGGATCGTCGAGCAGCATCTGCACGCAGCGCCTGAACTCGTGCGGATTGCGGGCGATCAGCCCGGTTTCCCCGTGCCGGATCGTGTCGCGGTTGCCGAAGGTGTCCGTCACCACACACGGCAGTCCGATCGCCATCGCCTGGTACAACGACAGCGGCAGGTCCTCCCACTGCGAGCTCTGCACGTAGACCCAGGCCTTGGCCAGGATCAGCGCGGTCTTCGCGTCGGGGAGCGCCCCGGTCACCTTGACCGCGGAGGCACGCAACCGCGCCTCGTGATCCGAATCACCGGCACCGATCCACGTGAAGTCGACCTCGCGATCGTCGATGTGGAACGCGATCGACAACTCGACGAGTGCATCCGGATCGCGGCAGGGACGCACCGGGCCGCTCGACACCACGAGCGGACGAGCGGACTCGCGACGAATGGTCTCGAAATAGTCGTCGGCCACCGCGCTCTCGAGCAGGAACCCCGGCCGGCCGCTCAGGCGCTCGAGTTCCGCAACCTCGTCGGCGACACCGCCGACCGGTTCGAACGGCAACCGGCCCGCGAGGCGTTCGAGCAGCTTGTACACGGCGCGCCCGCGCTCGCGTGTCGGATTCAGATAGGCGAGCCCGTGCGGCGAATACAGACAGCGCACCGGACGGCGTTCACCGGCAATCAGCAGCCGGCCGACGAATCCCGCCTTCGACGAATGCAGGTGCACGGCGGCGAGTTCCGGATCATCGAGCACCCGTCGCAACTCGGCGCGCAACGTCGCGACAAAAGCCGCGTGGGTACGACGCGCGGGCGCGGTCTCGCACAGCGTTACCGAGCGTGGAAACGATGCGACCAGTTCGATCGGTGTCTCGTTGCGACGGCTGAAGATCAGGGTCTGACGCACCCCGATCGCATCGAGCTCGGCGGTCGCACGCATCAGGAACGCGAAGGTCCGTCCCGACAGACTCTCTGTGACGTGCACGACGTGTGAACGAGGACTGGACATGGTCGAGGATAACGAAAGGCGTGATGAGGACAAAAAAAAGCGGAAACGAACAGGCGGTGATGACGAGGCGGTGGTGGGCGCGCCGACCGCCGGTCAGCGCGCGCCTTCACGACGCAGGACCACACGCGCCGTGCGCAGCAGGATCCGCATGTCGAGCGTGAGAGAGTGGCCGTCGACGTACTCGCGATCGAACGCGACACGTTCGTCGTAGGTGGTCTCGCTGCGTCCGCTGACCTGCCACAGTCCGGTCATCCCGGGCTTCACCGCGAGATAGTGCTGCTTCGAATCACCGTAGTAACGCAATTCCTGCACCACGATCGGCCGCGGGCCGACCAGGTTCATCTCGCCGCGCACCACGTTGAACAGCTGCGGCAACTCGTCCAGGCTGGTGTTGCGCAGGAAGCGGCCGATCGGCGTGATGCGGGGATCGTTGCGCAGCTTGCGATCACGATGCCATTCCTCGCGTGCGGCCGCATTCTCGCGCAGCAGGCGCGCGAGCACGTCCTCGGAATCGCGCACCATCGAACGGAACTTCAGGCAACGGAACAGCTTGCCGTTCTGGCCGACCCGATAATGCCCGAACATGATCGGCGCGCCGTCGATGCGCCAGATCATCCACGCGATGACGAGGAACACCGGCGACAGCAATACCAGCAGGACGATGGCGAGCAACAGGTTGACGATCCGATACAGACCCGGGCCGACAACATCCGGACTGCTGGCATCGTCGAGCCTGGGTGGGCTGGACTCTCTCATGGCGTATCGTTCGCTTCTTGTGGTTGTGCGTGCGAGTGTCATGAGCAAGAGCCGGACCATCATCGCGACGCAAGTATATCAATACCCTTTTGCCGTGACTCTGCGAAGGCTTGAACGTCCAATCACTCGACAATGAGGCGCTCGGACCGTCGAACTGAAAGAAAAATCGACAACACGCATGTGGCGATCCGCTGACATCGACGCGTCGCATGGGCGTCATCACACGTTCATGCTGTTGCTTCATCGGCACTGGTGTATCGCCGGTTCCGCGGACGTCGCGACCCGGCGATATCATCATCACCGGGCGACCCAATCGACGATCCTGCCGAAGCCGTTCACCCCTCCGGAATCGGACAAGCGGAACTTCTTCACGACCCGCCGCAGTTCGCCGCATCCGCTGCGAGACCCGGTTGTATGCTTCCCAAGGTCCACCACACCCGTCGATCGAATCTTCGCGTTCAGCCTGCATGAGACCTGAGCCCGTCATCGCCAACGCACGCACGATCGTGGTCAGCGCCTGCAGTGGCGGCTTCTTCGACTACTACCTCGACCTGGTCGAGACGCTCGAGAAGACCGGCCTGCGCCAGGAGTTCACGCTCGGACTGCTCGACCTGGGCCTGAGCGAGAGCCAGGTGGCGATCACCGAACTGCACGGCATCGAGCGGATCGTTCCGCAGTGGCCGATCCAGCCGCCGCCGCATCAGGCCAGCCTCGAGTACTTCGGCTTCGCGGCCAAGGCGTATCTGCGCGAGTTCTTTCCGGGGTACGCGTTGTACGTCTGGATGGACGCGGACATGTGGGTGCAGACGCCCGACTTCTGGGAACACCTGTACCCGAGCGCGATGCGCGGGCTGGTCGCGGTGCCGCGTGAAGCCGACACCGGTTACCAGCGCACCTCGCTGACGTTCCGGATGTGGACGCTGGCCAACTACCGTCGCGGGCTCGGCCTGCCGGCCACCGCACGGCTCGCGTTCGCACCGATCATCAACAACGCGATCGCCGCGATCCGCGCCGATGCGCCGCACTGGGATGCCTGGCAACACGAATACGAGCGGATGGTCGCCGGGTCGCAGCGGCTGCCGGGCATCGATCAGCTGGCCCTGTCGTCGGTGATCTTCCGCCTCGGTCATCCGGCCGCGCTGATGCCGGCCACCGACAACTGGATCTGCTCGCGCGGTGTGCCCTGGTGGGATCCGTACCGGGATCGCTTCGTCGCGGCCGGTGACCCGATGCGCCCGATCAGCGTGATCCACCTGACCGGCCCCAGCCGCAGCCGGCGTCACGACGTGCGGACCACCGACGGTCGCGTGATCCGCAAGTTCCTGCACCGACCCGACGGTCACGTCGCCCGCCGGCTCGAGGCCAGGACCGTTCACGTGCCGATACCGGGAACGGTCGAGGCCGGACCGACTCAGCGCTTGTCGGCGCTGACCAGGTAGCTGCCGTACACGTTCAGCAGCGGGAAGTGCGCGCCGAGCACGCGCGAGACCCGACCCGAGCCGTAGATCCGTACACGCGAGAAGCCCTGCATCATCAGGCGCAGCTTCAGCACCCGCGGGAAGTGCTGGGTGAGGTGATACGAGCAGTACACCGACGAGCCTTCGAGGCGACGCTTGAAGTAGTTCGGGTTCGGTGTCGTCAGCAGCAGCCGGCCACCGATCTTCAGCACCCGCTGGAACTCCCACAGCGTGGAGTCGACGTCCGACGGGTACAGATGCTCGAGGAACTCGCCGGCGAGCACGACGTCGAACGCTCCGTCTTCCACCGGCATCCTGTTCGACAGACCGTAGATCCGGCGCTTGTAGCAGGCCGGCAAGGCATCGAGCTTGGCCTGGACGCAGTCGAGGCCGACCATGTCCAGGTTGCGATCGAGCCCGCTCAGGATCCGCCCGCCGCGACCGTCGTTGCAGCCGACGTCCAGCACCGTGCGGGCCTCGCGCGGAAGGAACCGGAACAGCTGGCGATACCGGTCCTCGGCAAACGGATCGTCCTCCTCCTCGCCGGTGGTGTTCTTCACTTCGTATTCGCCGTGCACGTCGATCGTCATCCGTCTCTCCAATGTCATGCGGCCGGCGCGAGCGTCCGCGAGCGCAGGTCGCGCAGCGTGTCGAGCAGCTCGCGGCCGCGGTCTTCCCATCGATACATCGTCTCGACCAGTGTGTACGCCTGCTGCTGGCGCGCATCGAGTGCGGCGACCTCGTCGACCTCGGCGACGATCGCCTGCACGAGTGCGGCCAGGTCGGGGCGCAGCGTCATCGTCCGCCGCACCGCTTCCGGAAGCCCGGCCGCGGCGTCGCTCAGCGAGGCGACCGGCAGGCGCCCGAACAGATAGTCGAGAAACTTGAGCTTGAAGCCGCCGCCGATCATCTCGGGAACAACGGCGACGCGGGCGTTCGCGAACAGCGGCGAGACGTCGTCGACGAAGCCGTGGAAGGTGGTCGCGCGGACCGAGCCGACCAGTTCGCTGCGCAGGTTCGCCGGCAGTTCGCCGACGACGTCGAAGGCGATGCCGTGGGCGGCGAACTGCGGGTCGGCGATCGCCAGGAACTGGCGCAGGTTCTCCTGCTTGATCGCCCAGCGGAACGAACCGAGCATCAGCACCCGCCGCGGCGTGCCGGCATCGATGCGACGCGGCGGCGCGCGCCAGCCGTGGAAGCCCGGGGTCAGCACCAGCGTACGGCGCGCGCCGTCGGCCGCGAACCGGTGTGCATCCTCGTCGGTGATCGCGGTGACCAGGTCGGCCGCTTCGGTCATCCTGCGTTCGAGCGCGGCGGTCTTGCGCGCGTTCTGCCAGTGCGCGAACTTGCGCAGCGGCGATCCGCTCGCATTGGCCGTCATCGCGTTCCACACCGAACGCTCGTGATTGTGCGACAGGTAGACCCAGGCCGGTCGTCGCAGGCCGGGACGCGCGCGGCGCACGAGGTCGAGCGCGAAGCCGCCACCGAGCTGATCGAAGACGATCGCGTCCCAGTGTTCATCGAGCAGCCGGCCGATCAGGTCCAATGCCTCGTCGGTCGCGTGGATCGCCGCGGCCACCGGCAGCCGGCTGGCCGCGGCGGCGATCTTCAGCGGCCGCTTGCGGCCGGGGATCTGCGTCCAGCGGACCGGATCTCCGGGAAGCGTCACCGGCCCTTCGATCGGCTGGTGACCGACGAGGTGGACGATGGCGCCGGCCTCGGCCAGCGCCCGCGACATCCGGCCGGTGTAGATGCGGTCGCCCATGTTCTGCG
>CADEEH010000172.1 GCA_902826305.1 uncultured Burkholderiales bacterium | reverse complement strand
CCGGTAGTACGGGATCGCCGGGTACAGGTGATGCGCCACGTGCAGGTTCATGTTCATCGGCGCGAACAGCTGGCGTTCGAGCCAGTTGCACTCGACGGTCACCATCCGCGCCGGCGAGCGTTCGCACGGCAGCAGGCTGTGTTCGAGGAAGACGCGATTGATGTCGGCCGCGTAGGTGAACACGAACACCGGCAACATCCAGAACAGCGGATAGCCGTACCAGCCGAAGGTCGCGGTCAGGCCCGCGACCAGCGCCGTGTTGACACCGGCCAGGATCAGCAGGTCGCGCGCGACATAACGCGGCCTGGCGGCCGGGTCGACGTCGTCGTCGCGCGCCACGGTCGTCGCGGACCGGGAGAACACGTTGGCCACGGCGCGCAGCAGGTACGGCACACCGGTCAGCGACCAGATCAGCCAGGCCGGACCGCGGGCGATCCGCGACTCGTCGTATTTGTAGTGATCCGGATCGCCGGCGAGTGCACAGCGCGCGTGATGGCGCATGTGGTTGCCCCGGTTCAGGCGCGTGATCGCACCGATCGGCGCCAGCACGAAGACGTCGTTCCACAGGTCGTTGGCGCGCTGCGATTCGAACAGCCGCCGGTGCAGTCCGTCGTGGCCGATGATGTACAGCGCGTAGAAGCGGGTGCCGACGACACCGATCATCGCGAGATCCACCCACCATTCGCCGCGCCACGCGGCCAGTGCCCAGGCGGCGACGATCACCGTCCACTGGGCGATCGTGTCGGCGACGACACGGCCCGGCGAGAGCCGGGTCAGCGTACGCAGTTCGTCGCGCTGGATCAGCGCATGGCGCTGCGGGGCGTAGTCCTGGATGATCGTCTTCGGCATTCGGTGCACCGTTCGCGGCGGCGGCTCCACGGTCGATCGAGTGTAGCAACCCCGCGTCATCACCCGACCGCCGCTCGCGCCCGCCAGCATGCCGTTCGGCATCCGCGGTCGCGTGACCGCAACGAAGGCGCCGCAGACTGTCCGCCTCAGCACACCAAGGCCGCTGTGCGGCCGTCGTCATGCCCGCCGAGCGCCTGCCGAATGCGCAGATCAACGTCGCTGCCGCCGATTCGCCGGCGGTGCGCGTGGCCGCTCGAATGCGGCGCCGGATGTATGAACACTTCGTCGGCCGCTTCGCACCCGCTGCCGACGAGACGCTGCTGGACGTCGGGGTCACCTCGGACGACGCGTACGAAGCGTCGAACTACCTGGAAGCCTGGTATCCGCATCGGCATCACATCACCGCGGTCGGCATCGACGACGCCTCGTCGATCGAGCACCGATTTCCGGGCGTCAGGTTCGTGCGCGGCGACGGTTGCCGGCTGCCGTTCGCCGATCGTTCGTTCGACCTCGTCCACTCGAGCGCGGTGATCGAACACGTCGGTGACCGGGGCTCGCAGCGCCGCTTCATCGCGGAACTGGCCCGGGTCGCCCGCCGCGGGGTCTTCCTCACGACACCGAACCGCTGGTATCCGCTCGAGTTCCACACGTTGCTGCCGCTGGTCCACTGGTTGCCACGAGCCGGGTTCCACGCGGCGCTCCGTGCCAGCGGCCGCTCGGCGTTCGCCAGCGAACGGGTGCTCAACCTGCTGACGGCGTCGCAATTGCGTGCGTTCGCCGCCGACGTGCCCGCGGTTCGTGCCGAAGTCTCCTCGCTGTCGCTGCTCGGCTGGCCGAGCAACCTGATGCTGTCGCTGGAGCGATTGCCGCGATGACCGCCGCCCTGCGTGTGCCCGGCCGCGGCGATCCGTCGCGCTCCGCAGTCCCCGCACAGGCATCCGCACACGACGCTCGCGCCGGCTCGTGGCCCGTGGCCCGCATCCTCGCCTGGCTGCTGCTGACCCTGGTGTGTGTCGGCTGGACCTGGATCGCCGGCAAGGACCTGAACTGGGACCAGATCAACTACCACTTCTACTCGGGTTATTCGGCATTCACCGATCGCTTCGACCAGGACCTGCTGCCGGCCAGTGTGCAGAGCTACCTGGTGCCGTATGCCCATGCGCCGTTCTACCTGCTGGTCGCGGCGCAGTGGCCGGCGCTGGCGGTCGGGGTCGCGCTCGCGGTGCTGCATTCGATCTCGTTGTGGATGTTGTACGAGTTCGCGCGGCTGATGCCGCGGCCGCCCGGGATCGCGGGCCGGGTGCAGTCCGCGTTCGGGCTCGTGCTGGGTGTGCTGTCGCCGATCTTCCTGACCCAGGTCGGCTCGTCGTTCTCCGACATCGTCACCTGCGCGCCGATGATGATCGCGATCGTGTTGCTGGCCCGGGGGCATCACGTCCCGGTTCCCGCCGCCGGTGCGGCCGGCGTGTCATCGCTGCCGGTCCGCTCGGTCGTGTTCGCCGGCCTGTTCGCCGGATGGGCGGTCGGCTGGAAGGCGACGAACCTGGCCTTCGCGCTCGGCGCGGCGATGCTGATCGTCGTCGCACCGTCGGCAGCGGCGCAGCGGCTGCGGTCCCTGGTCGTCTACGGCCTGGCCGGAGGCGCCGGCGCCGTGATCGCCGCCGGACCCTGGATGTGGCGGGTCCATCGCGAGTTCGGCAACCCGCTGTTCCCGCTGTTCAACCAGATCTTCCGATCGCCGCAATTCGATCCGGTGCCGATCGCGCTGGACCGGTTCGTGCCGAACGGTCTGCTCGAGACGCTGCTGGCACCGTTCCGGATGATGATGCCGCGTTCGTTCGTCTATTTCGAGATTCCGACGGTGGATACGCGGTATGCCGTATTCCTGTTGCTCGGCATCGGCGCGCTCCTGTTCGCGGCGCTCGCCCGCGACGGCTGGCAGCGCCGCGCCTCGCGCATCGCCGCGTTGGAGGGCACGGGCCAGCCGGGTGCCGGCCGGCTGCTGGCGGGATCGGTCCTGATGTTCGCGATCGCCTGGCTGATCTGGTCGCGCACCTCGGGCAACGGGCGCTACATGTTGCCGCTGACGCTGCTGGTCGGACCGCTGGTCGCCGCATCGATCTGGCGGCTGAGCGCCTCGACGCGCTGGGCGACGTATGCCACCGCGCTGCTGGTCTTTGTCCAGGCGACGGTGGTCCTGCTCGGCTCGCAGTGGCGCTGGAACGATGCCCCCTGGGGCGGGTCGTGGTTCAAGGTCGAACTGCCGGCGCCGCTCGCCCGGGAGCCGGCGCTGTTCCTGGCGATCGACACCCAGACCGCGTCGTTTCTCGTGCCGGCCCTGCATCCACGGTCTTCGTACGTGGCGATCGAAAGCCAGTATCCGCTGGTGCCGGACGCACCACTCGCGGCGCGTTTCGAGCGCCTGCGCGCGCGCCATGCGAAGACCTGGGTGGTCGGCGAGGTCCTCGGCTTCAAGAGCGGCAGCGGCCCGATCCTTCCGGTCGAATCGGCCGACCGGTCGCTGCGGCGCTTCGGCCTGCGCCTCGAACCGTCCGGATGCCGGACGATCAGGGTCGATGACCGGTTGTCGCTGGTGATCCGGATCGAGGAGGACTCGGGAGGCGCCGCCGGGGCCACGCCGGCGTCGGCATTTTTCGCCTGCCCCGCGGTGGCGGCGCCGGGCTGGAGCGAGGCGGACCTCGGCGCGAAGACCCGGGTCGAGCAGGCGCTGGCACAGGCCGAAAGACAGTGCCCGACGATGTTCCGGCCGGCCGGTGCGCCGATGGTGGGGTCCGCGCAGGAGTGGCGGCGCTTCTACGTCAATTCCGACGTGTTCGTCACCGTCGCCGGGGAACGGATCACGATCGAGGGCTGGGGCAGGCCGCGCACCACCCTGACCGACACCGTGGCCGACTGGCACGAAGGACGTTTCCCGCGCGGTTGTCCGCGTTTCACCGGCCGCGCCGGCTGACCCGGGCGCTCGCAGCGGATCCCGGCGCCCGGCGCGGAGGTCGACCGGGATCACGCGTCCGCGGCCGACCGACCGGCGCGGCCGGGCCGTCTGCCGACATACGTGAAACTCCGCAATTTCCCTGCCGGGTCGAAAACGGGGAAAATCCCGGATCGTTCAGGGAGGGGACATGGACTTCGGCTCGTCGGCCTTCTGGGTCGCGCTGTTCGAGATCGTCTGGATCAACATCCTGCTGTCGGGGGACAACGCGGTCGTGATCGCGCTGGCCGCCCGGTCGCTGCCGCCCAAGCAGCAGAAGCAGGCGGTGATGTTCGGCTCGGGCGCGGCGATCGTGATGCGGATCCTGCTGACGCTGGTGGCGGCGGAACTGTTGCGTCTGCCGTACTTGAAGCTGATCGGCGCGCTGCTGCTGCTCTACATCGGCATCACGCTGGTGTTGCCGGAGGAGGAGGAAGAGGGCGGCGGCCACGCCGGGGGCGGCATGGTGGCGGCGGTGCGCACGATCCTGATCGCCGACCTGGTCATGAGCCTGGACAACGTGATCGCGGTGGCGGCGGCGGCCAAGGGCAGCACGATGCTGCTGGTGATCGGGCTCGCGATGAGCATCCCGCTGGTCGTGTTCGGCAGCACGTTGCTGCTCAAGGTCATCGAGCGTTTCCCCTTGATCGTCTGGCTCGGTGCGGCGTTGCTCGGATTCATCGCCGGCGAGATCGTGGTCGAGGATCCGGCGTTCGCCGAACCGCTGGCCGCGTGGGGGGCGTCGATCGGGCTCGACCCGCATGCGCTGGCCCTGCTGTGCGGGGCGATCGGCGCGGTGCTGGTGGTGGGGGTCGCCAAGCTGATGATCGCGCGCCGGGTCGACGTGCGCCACGAATCGGCGCGCGCGCGCTGACCGGGAACCGTCGGGGCATCCCCGTCCACACGACCGGGCGCGTCCGCTCGCGCGGCGCCCGGATCGTTTCGCCGGCCTGACATCCGCCGGCGCGACGATGCCGCTCGGCCGGGTGGCCCGGCCGTTCATGACTTACTTCCTTGGTTCGGCTGGGGCACGCTGGATACAGTGCCCGCCATGGCCAGCATCGGGACGTTCCAGGCGCCTTTCGACAGCGGCGTCGCGACGGGCAATGCGGATCACACGTCCGCATCGCAGGTCGTCCGTTATGCGGCCGACACCGATTGCGGACTGGCCCGGCCTCACAACGAGGACGCCTGGCACGTCGACAGCGGGCATGGACTGTTCCTGCTCGCCGACGGCATGGGCGGCTACAACGCCGGGGAGGTCGCCAGCGACCTGGCGGTGAAGGCGGTGACCCGTTTCGTCGCCGACACCTGCCACAACGAACTGCCCCATCCCGAGCAGGCACCCGACGCGGACCTGGCCGACGTGCTGCAACGGGCCGTCGATGCGGCCCACGCGGCGATCCTAGCCGCCGCCGCGCGCCGTCCCGAATGCCTGGGCATGGGTACCACGATCGCGATCGCCTGGATCGTCGGTCGGCGGCTCGTCCATGCCCACGTCGGCGATTCGCGGATCTACCGCTGGCGCGCGGGATCGTTGCAGCCGCTGACCAGCGATCACTCGATCGGCGAGATGCTGGTGAGCGCCGGCGTGATGGGCCGCTCCTCGGCCCAGCGCATCCCGCTGCGCGGCATCCTGACGCGGGCGCTCGGCGCCGACACGACGGTGACCGCCGATGTCGGTGTGATCGAACTGGCGTGTGACGACCTGGTCGTGATCTGCTCGGACGGATTGACCGACATGGTCGACGAGGAGCGGATCGCACTGCTGCTGGCCGAGTCCAGGAGCCTCGAGGATGCCGCCTCGCGACTGATCGCGGCTGCACTCGACGAGGGTGGCGCCGACAACGTGACGGTCCTGATCGCGCAGGCAGCCCCTTGCGCACAGGCCGGCTGAGTCCCGGGGCCGCCGATGGAACGCCGTGACCTTCCTGCCGACGAAAGCGACGACCGGCGCGGGGATCGTGACGCGACCCGCGTGCCGAGGCGGGCTCCCGGCGACGACGGCCGGTCGCCCCAGCCGCCGGCCGAGCGCGTGCAGGCCGCGATCCGGGGCCGGCTGATCGTTTCGGTCGGGGACCTGATCGTCGATCACTACGCGCTGGTCAAGGAGCGGATCACGATCGGCCGGCGTCCGTACAACGACGTGTCGCTGGACGATCTGACGGTCAGCGGCGAACACGCCAGTGTGGTCACCGTCGCGGGCATCAGCGTGATCCAGGACCTGGGCAGCCGCAACGGCACGATGGTCAACGGCGTGCCGGTACACCGGCACACGTTGTCCGACCAGGACGTCGTCGACATCGGCATCTACCGGCTGCGTTACCTGATCGAACGGGTGTCGTCGGACACCGGTGATCTGCAGGTGGGCACGGTCGCGTTCGTCGATACCGCGACGGTGCTGCCTAACCTGGACCTGAACATGTCGGTCGCCCGGGTGCAGATGCTCAACGGCGCCCACAACGGCAGCGAGGTGCTGCTCGAACGTCCGATCACCAGCATCGGCAACGCCGGTGTGCAGGTGGCGGTGATCTCCCGGCGCAAGGCCGGCTACTTCCTGACGCATCTCGAAGGGCCGTCGCTGCCGCTGGTCAACGGCGAGCCGATCGGGCTGGGCGCGCATCCGCTGGCCGAGGGCGACATGATCGAGCTGGCCGGAACGATGCTGCGCTTCCGACTGCGCGGCTGAACGGCAGGACCCTGTCGTGGATCCGGTTCGGACCGCGTCACACAACCCGGGGCCGGCCTGCCCGGACTGGCGCGACCGATGACCGCGTCGCTCACCGACTTCATCGAGAACTGGTACCGCCGCCCCAAGTTGCGCCGGATCCTGACCGGCCTTCTGCTGACGGCGATCGCGTTCGCGGTCCAGATGCGCGAGACCCCGGTCGGGGCGATCGATGCGCTCGATCGCGAGCAGTACGACGCCCGGCTGCGCTGGCACCGCGAGCCGGCCGACCCGCGGATCGTGATCGTCGACATCGACGAGAAGAGCCTGGCGCGGATCGGACGCTGGCCCTGGTCGCGCACGACGATGGCCCGGCTGATCGACCGCCTGACCGAACACGAAGCCGCCGCCATCGGCCTGGACATGGTGTTCGCCGAACCCGAGGCCGCGTCGAGTGACGCCCGGTTCGCCGAGGCGATCGCCGGCCGGCCGGTGGTGCTCGGCTACTACTTCTCGAGCGATCGCGACGGCACCACCGCGGGCCGGCTGCCGGCGCCGGTGATGTCGGCCGAAGCGGTCGGTGCGGTCGAACGGACCATCACGCTGTGGGACGGCTATGGTGCGAACCTGCCGGTGCTCCAGGACAAGGCGCAGTCGGCCGGTTTCTTCAACCCGCTGATCGATCGCGACGGTGTCGTGCGCGCCTTGCCACTGCTCGGCATACACGGCGGGCAGGTCTACGATTCGCTGGCGGTCGCGCTGCTGCGCACGTACCTCGGCGAAGCACGGCTGCACCTGACCGAGGACCGTCTCTTCGTCTCGGGAACACGCGGGCATGCGACGTTCCCGCTGTCGGCCGGTGTGTCCGCCCTGGTCCCGTTCTCCGGGATCGATGCCGATGCCGTGCGCCGGGCGCCGGGCAGCGGCCGCTTCCGCTACCTGTCCGCCGCCGACGTCCTCGAGGGCGGGATCGAGCCCGGTGTGCTGCGCGGCGCGATCGTCGTGATCGGCACCGCGACTCCGGGGCTGACCGATCTGCGCGCGACCCCGGTGTCCGAAGTGTTCCCCGGCGTGGAGATCCACGCGAGCCTGATCGCCGGCGCCCTCGACGGCCGGCTCAAGCAGCGACCGATCGAAGGACCGCTGCTGTCCGCGGTCGTGCTGATGCTGGTCGGCATCGGGCTGGCCTTCGGCCTGCCGTACACCGGCGCCGTCGGTGTGATCGCATTCTCGACGCTGGCGGTGAGTGCGCTGGTCGCTTGGAACGGCATCGCGTACGCCAGCCTCGGGCTGGTGCTGCCGATGGCCGCCAGCGTGCTGCTGGTGCTCGCGCTGGCGGTGATGAACCTGGGGGTGGGGTACCTGTTCGAAGGTCGCGCGCGCCGCGCGATGGTCGATCTCTTCGGCGAATACGTGTCGCCCGAACTCGTCGAGCGGATGGCCGACGATCCGCAGCGTTATCGCAACCTGCGCAGCGAGAATCGGGAGCTGACGATCCTGTTCGCCGACATGCGCGGCTTCACGCGGATCTCGGAATCGCTCGAACCCGAGCAGCTTCGCGAGTACCTGAACGAGGTGCTGACGGTGCTGACCGAAGTCGTCTATCGTTATGGCGGCACCGTCGACAAGTACATCGGTGACTGCGTGATGGCCTTCTGGGGTGCGCCGATCGACGATCCGCATCACGCGGACAACGCGGTCGCCGCGGCGATGGCGATGCAGGAGGAGGTGGCGGCGCTGAACCGGAACTTCGCCGGCCAGCGCTGGCCGAACGTCGCGATCGGCATCGGCATCAACACCGGCAACGTGCGTGTCGGCGACCTCGGGTCGCGGCTGCGGCGGGCCTACACGGTGATCGGTGACGCGGTCAACGTGGCCTCGCGGTTCGAGGAGGTGTCCAAGGAGTTCGACGTGCCGATCATCGTCGGTGAGACGACGGTCAATTCGGCGCGGCGCCACGTGTTCTCCAAGCTGGCCACCGTGGCCGTGGCGGGCCGGGTCGAACCGACAAGCGTCTTTACCCCAATCTCGGGAGGCGTGACGCTCCCGATGCCGCAGTTTTTCACGGACATGCCCGTACAGCGTCGGGATACTCCCCATGGTGAACGGACGGTGACCCTCGAGGATCACCGTCGAAAACCGCCAAGAGAAAAGGCTGGGGAGCCGGAGCATGCAGATACGCGTACTGGGGTGTAGCGGGGGAATCGGTGCCCGCGCCCGTACGACTTCTTTCCTCGTCGACCAGACCATCCTGCTGGATGCCGGCACCGGCGTCGAAGACCTGACCGTCGACGAGCTGGCCGGGATCGACCATGTCTTCCTGACCCATTCGCACCTGGACCATATCGCCGCCTTGCCGCTGCTGATCGATTCGGTCGGTGCGATGCGGGCGAAACCGGTCGTTGTCCACGCGCTGGCACAGACCATCGCGGCGCTCAAGACCCACATCTTCAACTGGACGATCTGGCCGGACTTCACGGCGATCACCGCCGACCACGGCCCCTGGCTGGTGTTCGACCCGATCGAGGTCGGCAGCCGGATCGACATCGGCGACACGTCGATCCGGACCTTGCCCGCCGAACACACGGTTCCTGCGGTCGCGTATGCGATCCGTGGCAACGGCGGTTCGCTGGTGTTCTCCGGCGACACCGCGCCGAACGACGAGTTCTGGCGCCAGGTCAATCGGGTCCGCGACCTGCGCTACCTGATCATCGAGTCGGCATTCCCGGAGCGTGACAGCGTGCTCGCGGCCCATGCGAAGCATCTGTACCCGAGCCTGCTGCGTGACGAACTGCGCAAGCTGGACACCGATGCCGAGGTGCTGGTCACGCACCTGAAGCCGACCGATCGGGTGCTGATCGAACACGAACTGGCGGGCTGGACCGGGCGCTTCTGTCCCCGTGTGCTGGAGCGCGGGGAGGTCCTCGATCTGTAGGGCCCGGTTGCTGCCCGGTCGGTCGGCGACGCCTGATCGATGTGCTCGTTCGTGCTCGGCGCGGCCGGTTCGGTCCTCGTGCCTGGGCGTACTGGCACTACCGGCTGGGCGTGACGCCGATGGACACGGTGCCGCCACCGATGCCACCGTCGAATTGACCCAATTCGACACCGGACCTGACGCGCAGCGTCATCCGCTCGCCATTCGCGGCCTTTCGCGAAGAGACGGCCCTCGGTCGCACGGGCACTGTGCACGGCCGATCGGTGACCAATTCCACGGTATTTGTGGACCATTTCGACCGCTTGCCGTTCGTCGGCTGGCCGGCACCGCTGGTGATCACTGGCACGCACCTCGCTCCATGGTCTGTCGTCGGAGTCATCCCCTCGACGCTCAAATTACCCCTGGAGATCTGGAAATGCTGAAGAAAGTCCAAAAAGGTTTCACGCTGATCGAACTGATGATCGT